>CAJPTV010000008.1 GCA_905373665.1 Bacteroidia bacterium | reverse complement strand
GAGGGGGGATGCTCTCGAGAGTTAAGTAAAAAGTGGAAGGGGGAGGGAACGACGAGCGCTAGCGAAGCTCATCTATATACTCAATTACGGGAGGGGTGTCTTTAATGCCGTAAGGACTTTTCCTACTAACTTTGCGGCACTAAAGAAGGGGGGTTATGCAGATAGAAGAGTGTATCCAATACGTCTTGTTGCAAGAACAGTATGTGAGCCTACCCGGGATCGGGAGCTTCGTACGCGAGGTACGTCCTGCGCAGCTCGATCCACAAGGACGTCTGCTTCCCACCACCCAGTGTCTTCGTTTTTCCAATGATCGGAAATTTGACGATGAAGCGCTTCGCAATTACCTTCGTAACCACAGCACGCTTCCGACCGAAGAGGTTGAAGAGATCTTAATGGGCTGGCTCGACACGCTAAGGGTACGCATAGAGAAAGGCGAGACGATCCATTTTCAAGGCATAGGGACGCTTCGCAAAGAGGGGAAACTGCTTCGTTTGGCAGGGGAGGGGAGTAGCCTTCAGCTCACGGCCACGGGACTATTGCCGCTGACACTCCCTAAAGAAAAAGGGATAGGGAAACGAAAGGTTCGACGTACGAACCTCTGGGTGGTAGCGCTCATCTGTGGCGTGGTGGCGGGCGGTGGTACGATAGCGACCTACTTTCTCGCCTCGCCCTCCCATTTTAAGAAACGCCCGGCCGCAACCCCAGCTGTGAAGAAGGATAGCCTCATCACCCCGACACTCCCGCCACTCGACAGTACGGAGATACTGCAAGAGACGCAGCAGATCCTCGATAGTAGCCATAGACAAGTCAATGCATTGAGGGTACAGCCCGAGCCTAAGCAGGGGAGCGTTTTCTTTATCGTGGTCGGGAGCTTCACTAGTAGCGAGAATGCGCATAAACTCGAAAGAGAGTTGACACAAAAAGGGTATACGCCCACGGTGCGGAAGATCAACGGGATGTATAGAGTGACCCTCGGTAAGTACTATGATAAGAAGAGCGGCATCCGCGAGATGAACAAACGTCGGACGGAGCTACAAAATGACGCGCTTTGGCTGATTGAGGCTATAACGAACGAGTAGTTGGCACGAGAGGGGGGCGTCTGTTGACAGATTGTTGATAACCCCAGTAACGGTGTTAAAAGAAGAAGTCGATAAGTGTCAACTTAGTGAAGCAAATTTGGTTTATAGACAATAGGGTAGCGAGTTAGTGTAAGGAAATGTGCTAAGTTATAGACAGCTAAGTTTTCTTACTAGCCACTTGAGGGAGAGGGAGGAGAGGGAAAGGTAGAGGGGGAGTATTCTCTTTTATTTCAATGCGTTATAGTAGTATCATTTCAAGTAATAGTGCTCGGTTATAGAGGTGCTTTTTGGGGAAGGATTGGGGTTATGAACACTATGCACATAGTATCTAACTACCTCATTTCTTTTTCTTAAAAGAAGAAGGTGATAGGAAGAAAGGGGGGTGAGAACTGTGCAAAAAGGAAAAACAAGAATGCAGGAGCGTGAAGATAAGAGCCCGATGCAAGAGGATGTAGAGAGTTCGATACGTCCTTTAAGCTTTGCAGATTTCACAGGGCAGAACAAGGTAATGGAGAATCTGCATGTCTTTGTGGAAGCGGCTAAGTTGCGTGGTGAACCTTTGGACCATGTACTTTTTCATGGGCCTCCTGGGTTGGGGAAAACCACGTTAGCGCATATCTTGGCTAACGAACTTGGGGTACCGCTTCGGATGACAAGTGGCCCGGTGATTGATCGTCCTGGGGATTTGGCAGGACTCCTCACAAGCCTTGAAAAGGGAACAGTCTTTTTTATTGATGAGATTCATCGCCTTGCGCCCGTGGTGGAAGAGTATCTCTATTCGGCTATGGAAGACTTTACGATAGACATCATGATAGAGAAGGGACCCGCGGCGCGGAGTGTACAGTTGCAACTCAATCCGTTTACGCTGGTTGGGGCTACGACGCGTGTTGGGTTGCTTACGAAGCCGCTTAAAGCCCGGTTTGGGATCTCGTGTCTGATGGAATATTACCCGAATGAAACGATACAGGCGATTTTGAAGCGTGCGGCGCGAATCCTTGGCATCCCGATCCATACGCAGGCTGCGGCGGAGATTGCGACGCGGAGTCGAGGTACGCCACGTATAGCGAATGCTCTTTTACGTCGAGTAAGGGATTTTGCGCAAGTGAAGGGGAATGGGGAGATAGATTTAGAGATTGCACGCTTTGCCTTAGATGCGCTGAATATAGACAGTAGGGGACTGGACTTAATGGATCGTCGTATCCTCTCGACAATCATTGTGAAGTTTAAGGGAGGGCCTGTTGGGCTCTCTACGCTTGCCACGGCGGTAGGTGAAGATGCGGGGGCGATAGAGGAGGTTTACGAGCCTTTTCTCATCATGGAAGGGTTACTGAAACGTACGCCGCGCGGGCGTGTGGTGACGAGTGCTGCTTACGAACACCTTGGTGTGGAGTACTCGAGCTTGTGGGGAGAGTAGTAGCGTAGGGTATGTGCGGAAGCTGAAGAGCGCGTTAAGGGAGGGGAGGGAAGTTTTGGAGAGTAGGGGAGCAGAGAGGAATAGAGAGTGTATGATTGATTCGTTGGGTTGCAATAGGGGATTTACAGTGATAGTATTTCGAGAGTAGAGACTATATTCCATTTTGGGGTAGATAATAACAGGGAGTGTTCCACGTGGAACATTCCCTGTTGTTGTGTAATGGGGTTTCTATATCCATGTTCCACGTGGAACAAAAAGAAAGGGGGGGCTGTCGATTGTAGTTTAATTGTTCCACGTGGAACATTATTCTTTTTGTAAGGCTTCCCATACGAGTGCTGCACGGCTTTTTCCGATGGAGGCTTCTATTTTGGGTAACCCTGCGGCAATAATAGCTTCGCGACTTCCGAACTCTTGGTAGAGCTTTTGGATGCTCTTTTCGCCTACGCCTTTTACGGTGAGTAGGGTAATCTTTTTTACATCCTTGTCTCTTTTGTGGGTGTGATGCTTTACGCCAAAGCGGTGCGCTTCGTCACGCATTTGGATAAGTAGGCGTAGGCTGGGTGTGTCTTTGTTTAAGCGAATAGGTTTTGTTCCACGTGGAACATATATCTCTTCTAGACGTTCGGCGAGCCCAATGAGGGGAATGTCTGTGATGCGCGCGATACGTGCTAGGGCGTCTTGTACGGAAGTGAGCTGTCCCTTTCCGCCGTCTATGACGAGAAGGTCGGGGAGTTCTTCGGGGGAAAGGTCTTGGTAGCGGCGTGTAACGATCTCCTCCATGGTGGCGTAATCATTAGGCCCTTCGACAGTTTTGACGTTGTAGATGCGGTAGCGTTCTTTGGCGGGTTTCCCATCTTGGAAGACTACCACGGCGGAGACTGGGTAGGTACCCAAGGTGTTTGAGTTGTCGATACACTCTATGTGGCGTGGAAGGCGTGGGAGGTTGAGAAGCCTTTGCAATTGTAGCATAGCTTCCTCGGTGGGGAGTTGACGGCGAGCCTCGGTTTGTTCGAGATAGCGAGTGGTGTTGAGGGTAGAGAGGAGGAGGACTTGGTGTTTGTCGCCCCGTTGGGGGAATTCGATGTGCTTGTAAGGGGGAGGAGGGGAGGGGAGGGGAAGGTTGCATAAGAGGGTTGTCGCTTCACTCCCGAACTCCTCTTTGAGGCGATAGATGACGGTATCGAGGAGCTCCTCTAATGGATTACCTAGAGGGTTGGATACGATACGGTTGATGGAGAGTACTACGGCACCGTTGTAAATATGCATGTAGTTGAGCGCTATGCGCTCGTTCTTTTCTAAGAGGGTGAGGACGTCTAGGTCACCCACTTCGGGATTGAGTACACTATTTTTGCTTTGGTACTCTTGTAGGGCTTCGATTTGTTGGTTGAGTAGATCGGCTTTTTCAAATTGGAGATCCTCTACGGCTTCGCGAAACTCTCGTTGTAGGGTGGTAAGGACACTCCCGATCTTTCCATTGAGGATGTTGCCGATGTTCTCTATCGCGCGGTTGTACTCCTCCTTGCTAATGGCGTTGATGCAAGGTGCTTGGCAGTTGTGTATGTGGTATTCGAGACAGGCGCGGTATCTTCGTTTTTCTACCATTTCCTGTGTCATATTCATTTTGCAGGTGCGGTAAAAGAAGAGTTGGCGTAGGGTGGTGAGTATAGAATCTATGTGCCCCCCCGAGGTATAAGGACCGTAATATTTCCCGCGCTTAGGGATGTAGTTGCGTGTTAGGAAGACCCGAGGGTATTCTTCTTTGGTGATACAGACCCAGGGGTAAGACTTATCGTCTTTGAGGAGGATGTTATACTTGGGTTGATTCTTCTTGATAAGGTTGTTTTCTAACAAGAAAGCTTCTTCTTCGGTGTTTACTATGATGAAGTCTATGAAGGCGATTTGCTTTACGAGGAGGCGTGTTTTGGCGTTGTGTCGCTCTATATTGGTGAAGTAGGACTGTACGCGCTTGTGTAGATCCTTAGCCTTCCCGATATAGATTATCTTTTTCTGGGCATTTTTGTAAACGTAGACCCCGGGGACGTGGGGAAGCATTTGCACGGTCTCTCTAATACCTGCGTAGCGCTCGTCTTTTAAGAGATCTTCTTTCATAGCCTTTTCTTTGAGTTATCAGTATTGTTCCACGTGGAACAACAGAGACGTTTATTACTATGATGTGTGTTTCTAGGAATGTTCCACGTGGAACATAGTTTCGGTATTTGTAGTTTTCTTGTTCCACGTGGAATGTGTGTTTTACCCTGAGTGCTCTTTGCGAATGTTCCACGTGGAACATTTGGGGGCGGTATGTATTTCTTATTCTTTTGTTCCACGTGGAACAAAAGAGCGCATGGCGATTAAGATAGCTTTGAGGTCGCTGGGTTTGATGCCAGGGATGTGCTTTGCCTCGCCGAGGGTTTTAGGGCGGTGTTGACGAAGCTTTTGACGTCCCTCGATACTGATGCTTTCTATGGTGGAGTAGTCTAGTGTGTCGGGGATGTGTATGGTGTCTATCTTGAGGGTCTGTTCACTCTCTTGCTCCTCTTTCTCTATGTAACTGGCGTATTTGATGCGCGTCTCGGTGCTGTGAATTATTTCGGAAGAGAGTGTGAAGTCGTTAGGAATGAGTGTGGGGAGGTGAGATAGGAGGGCATCTAGTTTGACCTCGGGACGCAAAAGGAGTTTATGAGCTTTGATTGCTTGGGGGAGGGGAGTGGAGTTCTGGGCTGTGAGGTAGGCGTTGATTGATTCGGGGGTGAGAGAAGATTGCGATAAGTGGGTAGAGAAGAGTGTTACCTTTTCGTACTTCTCGCGAGTGTTTTCGAGTGCTGTGGCGGAGCGTAAGCCAATCGCTTGGGCTAAGGAGTAGAGGCGCTCATCTGCATTGTCTTGTCGGAGCGAAAGGCGATGCTCGGCACGACTGGTAAACATACGGTAGGGTTCGTCGACACCTTTGGTGACAAGGTCGTCTATCATGACACCGATGTAGGCTTCGGCACGGCGTAGGATGATGGGGGCTTTGCCCATTAGAGCGTGTGCGGCATTGATGCCTGCTAAAAGTCCTTGTGCGGCAGCCTCCTCGTAACCAGTAGTGCCGTTTAGCTGCCCAGCTATGTAGAGCTGGGGGATCACTTTTGAGGCTAACGTGTGTTCGAGCTGCAGTGGATCGAAATAGTCATACTCTATTGCATAGCCGGGGCGGATGATGTGTGCCTCCTCGAGACCATGGATAGAATGTAGCCCTGCCTCTTGTACATCGTAGGGGAGGGAAGTACTAAACCCATTGATGTAGATGGTGTTTCCTTCGCTATTCTCTGGTTCTAGAAAGATCGGGTGCGAGGGTTTATCTGCAAAGATGTGAATCTTATCCTCTACACTAGGGCAGTAGCGAGGACCACGCCCTTGAATGATATGCTGGAATAGGGGGGAGCGGTCTAGGTTGTTTCGTAGGATTTCGTGGGTACGAGGATTGGTTTCTGTGATGTAGCACGGACGTTGTAGGAGTGGGCTGGGGCTGGTGGTAGAGTAAGAGAAGCAGCCTCCCTCCTCGTCGCCCGCTTGGATGCGGCAAACGTCTAAGTTGATCGTGCGGAGGTCGATGCGTGGGGAGGTACCTGTTTTGAAGCGAGCGGCTCGGATACCGTGCGCTACGAGTTGTTCTGTGAGTCGTGGGACGGCACTTTCGTCAATGCGACCGCCTAGGGTGTGGTACATTCCGACATGAATCAGTCCGTTGAGAAAAGTACCAGCAGTGAGGATCACCCGCTGGGCGGGGAGTTCGCCTCGTAGTTTGGAGCGTACGCCTACGCATTGCACTTTTCCTTGATGTGTTTCTAGAAGGAGCTCTTCGATGGTGTCTTGGATAATGGAGAGGTTGGGCGTAGCCTCTAGTTTTGCGCGCCAGTGTAGGCTAAAGAGATCGCGATCGCACTGCGCGCGAGGGCTGTGCATGGCTGCTCCTTTGGAGCGGTTGAGCATCCGAAATTGGAGGGTGGTTTGATCGGTACACTGGCCAGTAAAGCCGCCCAGTGCGTCGATTTCGCGCACGATTTGCCCTTTGCCTATCCCACCGATGGAGGGATTGCAACTCATCACCCCGAGTTTGGTAATGTCTGTTGTGATAAGGAGCGTATTAACGCCCAAAGTTGCCGCTGCTAGGGCGGCTTCGCAACCAGCGTGTCCGCCACCGATTACGATAATCTCTCTGCTTCTTTCCATGAAGCAAAGAAAATGCTTTTATAGCATTTCTTGGAATTTGGCGAGCCAGAGATCCTCTGTTGCGCGCATGGCGGTTTGATCTTCTGGGGTGTGGTCGTCATAGCCGATCAGATGTAGGATGCCGTGGAAGAGGACGCGCACCAACTCGGTATAGGCTGAGGTGTGAAAGCGTACGGCATTTTCAAAGACGATGGGGACGCACACGTAGATATCGGCACTGATGATGGTGCTTTCCTCGGATAGGGGAAAGGTGATGATGTCGGTATAGTAGTGGTGATCGAGGTAGCGGATGTTCGTTTCCTTGATCACGCGTTTGGAGCAGAGGATGTAGTTGACATCTCCGACCTGATATCCTTTGCTTTGGCACATGAGCGCTATAACGGCGCGTATCTCCCGTTTGTGTCGTAAAAGGTAATGCACCCCTAGGGTGTGGAATAGTATGCTCAAAACCGTCCTTATTTCTTTTTACAGAAGCTAATAATCACCTTTCTTCCCCTATCTAGGTACTCTACCTTACTGGAGAGCTTTTGAGTGAGAAATACCCCCCTTCCACGCGTTTTTTCGATATTCTCGGGAAGGGTAGGGTCGGGGATCTTTTCTACCTCGAAGCCTTCGCCCTCGTCTTCAATAGTGAAAACGAAGTCGGTATCGGTGGTTTCGAAGGTGCAGGTCACACGTTTGTTAAAATTAAGCTTGTTTCCGTGTACCACAGCATTGTTGAAGGTCTCGCAGATGGCAACTTGTACATTCGCCTCGAGGTCTGCCAAACCGTCAACTTTCATGAACAGCGTGTCTAGGAACTCTAAGAGTTCGTTACTGGCTGTTTCGGTCGACGCTAAGACGATTCGCTCCATGGTATCGTGTATTTGTCTCTATCCTAAAAATCCTGATGCTATTTTTCTCTTTACCGAAAAGTAGTAGGTATTCCCTAATCAAAGTTAGCCCATTTTCTTTTATTTCTATAATGTGTAGACAACTATTTTTTCTACACAAAAAGAATGAGCGAGGGAGGTGAGCAGTTTATCTGTTGTTTAGGGTCTTGGTCTTCATTTTCCAGAATAGGAAAATAATCTAGGGATGAAGCCAAACTTTAGGATTTAGAGAACGGAACTCTTGCCAAATCTCGAAATGGAGTGTTCCTTGTGCGGCGTTTTTCTCAGTATAGACCGTTCCGAGTGTTTGTCCTGCTTTGACTTCATCGCCAGTATTGACGACTAGGTTCACGAGGTTGGAGTAGAGGGTGAGGAATTCGCCGTGTCGGATGATTACGACGTCATTGCCTCCGGGGATGCGCGCCACTTTGGTCACTTTCCCGTTAAAGACACTCCGTACTACGGAATTCTTTTTTGCGGCGATGTCTACGCCCTCGCTCGTGGTTTTGATTCCTTTGAGAAGTTTGCTTTCTTGCTGACCGTATCCTCGTATGATAGAACCTGTTAGGATAGGCCATGGCAACTTTCCTTTGTTACTAGCAAAATTCTTGCCAAGTTTCTTGTACTGCGCATCGTGTTTTGCTTTGCGGTTTTGCTCGGCTTCTTCCTCTAGGAGCTTATTGATGGCAAGGTTAAGCTCTCGTACCTTCTTTTGATCTTCTAGTAGGGTGTTTTTCAACTCTTTTTCCTTTTGGAGGAGGCGTTGCAACTCCTGATTGTATAGGTTCTTTTCGGAAAGTAGTTGGTTGCGAGAGGAGTACTCTTCGTTTCTTAAGGCGACTAGGCGTTTTTGTGCATCGAAGAGGGAGTCGCGCTCGTTGTGTAACTTCTGATTGAGGGCGAGGATGGTTTCGTGCTGCGAATGTTGGTATTGTAGATATTCGCGGTAGAAGCGGATGCGTCGGTACATCTGCGATAGGTTCTTAGAGGCTAAGATTTGGAGCAGAACCTCGTGTCGCCCTTGTAGAAACTGGGTACGTCGTACGAATTGGGCGTATTGGGTGAGGAGGGTATCTAGTTCCTGTTCGTGTTGGGTGATGCTCCGCACGCGTTGGGAGATCTCTTGGTTATAGAGTTCGATTTGCTGGTTGATATTCTTTATCAGGTCGTTACGAGTCTCTATTTGTGCGGTAAGGAGGTCGAGTTTTCGCGTATTTTGAGCTTGTGATTTACTTCCTTCTTCGATGAGTTGGGAGGTGGTTGAGATGCGTTCGAGGGTTTGTTTTTTTTGTCGTTGTAGGTCTATGAGTTTTTGTGCTACACATTCGTGAAAGAGGAAGAGGAGTAGGGCGCATAGAACCCAACGACACAAAGTCTTGCCTATCATCTTATTGTCGCTTTTAGGGAGGTATTACTCCTTTTCCATATTGTTGGCTTTCATACGGTAGACCTCGGCGGCATCCTTGTTGCCGAGCGCCTCTAGGATATCGCAGTAGTGCAAAAGGGAGGTTTTACCGGGACGTGGATTGATGGATAGTAACTTGGTGAAGACAGCTTTTGCCTCCTTGTAAAGTCCGAGGCGGTAGAGGATATAGCCGTAGGTGTCTAGATAGTTCTCGTTGTTGGGGTCTATTTTCAGGCTCTTTTCGGACATTTTGCGTGCGAGCTTGAGTTGTTTCTCGTCTACTATGGCGAGGTTGTAGGCATAGTTATTGAGCGCTACTTCGTTGTTTGGGTTGTACTTTAGGGCTTCTTCGTAGGCTTGGAAAGCGTTTTGATCTTTTCGGCTTACGTCGCCTTTGTAGCCGTAGAGACGGGAAAGGTTATAGCGAAGGCTGGGTATCTGTTGCACAGTGGTATCTTTGCCAAAGGTGAGCTCGAAGGTATAGACATCTCCTTTCTTTGCTTTGTTCAGCAGCTCTTTATAGTGACCAATATAGCGATTGACGGTGTCTATTCTTCCAACAGAATCAGTACGTTGTCCTACCCATTCAAAATAGACGTAGGCGGAGAAGAGATCGAACGGATATTTGGTGATATTCTCTCGCACGACGCGTGTTTCGTCATTCCAGGTGGTTAAGCTCGGTAATGGGCGATATTTTAAGCTTTCGCTCACGTAGATCATATCCCATAGGTAGCTTGGGGCAAATTGCTTTTGGTTACGTTCGATGGAGGCTAGTGCGGCCGCAGTATCTTGGTTGCGTCGGTAGTACTGTAGGAGAATGAATTGCCCTTCAGAGGATTGGGCGAGTTGTTTCTCAAAGTTGGCGAATAGGTGGCGCTCGGTGGGGTCGCTCATCTGGGGGGAGGTGAATACGAAACGGAGGTTGGTGAGAGTCTCTAGTAGCCAAGGTTCGGGATAGTGGCAGCGATCGAATATGGTGTCTAGGGTTTGCAGTAAGTCGCGTGGATTTCGCTGATCTAGAAGCATGTACTGTGAGTAGGTTTCTAGTAGCATTTCGCTCGGGCAGCCGTATTGTACGCCTTTTTTGAAGTATCGTTTGTAACGAAGCGTGTCGTCACAGCGTGCGGCGACCATTGAGGCGAGGAAGTAACTTTCGGCTTCGGTAGGATCTTTGGCTATGAGCTCTTCTGCTACGAGCATGGCAGAGTCTGGTGATTGTCGCTGTAAGTAGAGGTTGACGAGGAGTCTATCAATCTCGAAGTAGCGACGGAAAAAGGTTCGTTTTTGCTGAGCGTAGCGGATAGCGTCGTCGATTCGGTTGTTGCGGATGTAGGCCATAAGGAGGCTATACTGGTTCTTGGCATCGCTGCTGTCTAGGAGGACTAGGCGATGGGCAAGGTAGAGCAATTGTTCGGGGGAGCGTTGCCCCTCCTCTAGGATGGCGTAGTACTTCTTGGTATAGTTCACATTGTTAGAGTCTAGTTGATAAGCTTGTTGTATGTAGTGTGCGGCAGAGTCTAAGTTCCCGCTTCGGTAAAATACTTGTGCGATAAGGTCGCTTATTTCTGGCGATTGGGATTGGGCAAAGTTGGCTCGTAGACGCGGCAAGATCTGCTCTGTGCTGTCGGTCAGGTAGAGGTAGTAGCTATCGAAGTAGGGGTTGCCTACCTGTTTTTCAAACAGCGGTTGTTGTTGCTTCTGTTGGGTGCTGCACCCTAATAAGCCTAGACCAGTAGCGATGGTCAGTAGTATCAATAATCGCTTTCTTAGCTTCATTTCCCTGTATGTCCAAATCCTTGTTGGTTACGTTCTGTAGGTTCTAGAGTTTCCACAACGGTAAACGTTGCTTGTAGTACGGGAGCTATCACGAGTTGGGCTATCCGTTCTCCCGCTTCGATGGTGTAAGGGGAGGCGCTATGGTTAATGAGCAAGACGATAATCTCGCCCCGATAGTCACTATCGATAGTCCCGGGAGCGTTGAGTACGGTCACCCCATGTTTTCGTGCTAAGCCACTCCGCGGACGGATCTGAGCTTCTAACCCTGTGGGGAGCTCTAGGGATACGCCTGTGGGGATTGAGGCTACGCCACCGTAGGGGGGGAGGGTGAGGGGCGCATCGAGGTAAGCGTAGAGATCTGCTCCGGCACTCCCTGTGGTCATATAGCTTGGGGGCTGTGCCCCTGTTTTGAGTAAGATGTTTACTTTCGTTTCCATAGCTTTAGTAAGCTGCGGGGTGAGATATGTTCTAGACGCATCAATAAGTATACGAGCAAGAGCAGCAGTAAGGAACGCCCCCCGAGCATCACGACCCAGTGCATCTCAGAGAGTAAGCTCCCAGCCCCTACCCATAAAAGGCTTAGGAGGAGGGAGAGAAAGAACTTTCCGTATTCGTAGGGGACGGGGAAATACTTCCGACCTATCAGGACACATAAGAGACACATAACCAGATAGCTTGCCACTCTTGCAAAAGCAGCACCGTAGTAGCTAAGTAGGGGGGTAAGTAGTAGGTTGACACCGAGGGTCACGGCGGCGCCCGTCACGGTAAAGAATACGCCGTACCAAGTTCGTTTCTGGAGTTTGTACCAAAAGCTTACATTGAAGAAGAGACCATATAGCAGGTTCGCTACTAGGAGAATAGGGATAACCCCCAGCCCTATCCGAAAGCTTTTACCAATAAAGAACTGGAAGAGGGGGAGGTAAAACATAATCGCCACGAGAACGAGGAGGGTGAAGTACCAGAAATACTTTGTTACCATCGCGTAGACCTGAGGGTCGTTCTTTTCGTCAGCGCTTGAAAAGAAGAAGGGTTCGGCAGCGAATTTGAACATTTGGACGCAGAGCACGAGTAGGACGGCAATCTTTCCATTAGCACCGTAGATCCCGAGTTCGCTCATTGGGTCGGCGGCTGGGGTGAGCCATTTGATGAAGATACGATCCATAAACTCGTTGGTAGTGCCAGCCAAACCACTTAGGAGTAGGGGAAAGGAAAAGGCTAGGATGGGCGTCAAGATCTTTCTGCTGAAGAATTTGGGTGGAGTGCCACACATGGCAAAGGCTAAGAGCCAAGCTACGCCACTGCCCAGTAGGTTGCTCAGGAGTACGTAGCCTACGCCGAAGGCGGGGTCATACCACCCTAGGTAGGGGTAAGCTAGGAGGAACAAGAAGTTAAAGCCGATGTTTACGAGTACGGAGATGATCTTTATCCCGCTGTAGACTTTGGGACGCTCTTGCCATCGTAGGCGGTTAAAGAGGGGGGCACTCCAGGCATCGATAGCTAGGATGGCGAACATCATCAGTAGTAAACTTTCGTTACCACTGTAGTTTAGGGCGCTCGCTATTGGGTGTAAGAATAGCCAACCTAACCCAAAGAATGCGAGGCTTGTGAAGCCTAGGAAGTAAAAGATGGTGCTGAAGACTTGATTGCCTTTCTGGGGTGTCTCTTTTTTACCCGCGAAACGGAAAAAGCCTGTTTCTAGTCCAAAGGTTAGCAAGATGAGGAGTACGGCTACGTAGGCATAGAGCTCGGTGATGACCCCGTATTCACCTTCGTTAAAGACGCGAGAATGAAGGGTTACCAAGAAGTAGTTGAGTAAGCGGGGGACGACGCTACTCAACCCATAGATTGCCGATTGTCCTGCCAATTTGCGAAGCACCCCCATTTTTCTACTATCTAAAACCGAAGTCCGGTGTTATTGAAGATACTATACCCTAGGTTTACGCTTATGAGGAAGTTATCTACGATGTTGGGTTGCCAGTTGGGTAGGTAGGCTACGGAGAAGCTTACGGGACCGATGAGGGTTTGGTAGAATAGGTGTAGTTCGCCAAAGAAGTAGAATTCTGTGAAATTGGTGGTATAGACACTCTTGAGTTCGCTGTTGGCACGGAGGGTATAGAGCGGTAAATAGCCAAATGCGCGTCCTTGCAGGTAGAGGTTCGGGTAGACTTGGAAGGTGGGCATGATGCCGCCTGCTGCGTAAAGAGGTGAGTGAAGGCGGGGAATGAAAATAGAACGGGTGATGACGGAGGGGGAGAAGCTCGGGGTCATCAGTAGGTCGGAGGTGTAGTTGCGATATGCGCCTTTGAGTAGGAGCATGGCTTCGCCTATGAGCCCCATCCTGACGTAATCTCCGACGATGGGGAGGTAGTTTTCGTAATAGGCGTGTCCTTTGTACCAGAGGTGTCGCGCACTCTGTTCTTGTTTGACTACGGAGGTCGTCCCTGGGGTATGCTTTTCGTTGAGGAAATAGAAGCCAGCCCGTAAAAACCACTTGAGCCCCTTGGTGGGAAACTGTTTGTAGTTAAGGGTCATACGGTGTAGCTCGGTGCCAGCGTAGAGGTATCGGGTTAGGGTCTCGTCGGGGATGTCGTTGCGCAAGAAGTGGATGCCTTGGTAATAGCTATCAATTCGTACGCCTCCGTGTAACATGATGTTGCACTGTGAGTTGAAGGAGCTTGGGAAGCCAAAGAGTCCGTAGAGGTAGTTGTCTTTGATCTTGATGTAGGGGGGGCGAGAGTCTTCGAAGATGGCGATAGGTGAGGTGGTGTGATAGTCGTAGCGAGAGAAGTTGTAGCCGAGGGTGTAGTAGAAGGGGAGTTCGGTGGGGAAGTCTTGTCGCCAGCCTAGGTGGGCATTGGAGTAGAGATGCCCAATAGTGCCGTATGCGAAGGCACGTGCAGAGAAGTTGGAAAATATCTTGTAGTCAAACCCTAGGAATATATTACTTAAGTTGCGACTCGATATGTTTCCTCCGAAAGAGAGGTCTAGGGGGTGGGCGCGGTCTATGCTTAGATCGAGCTGGAAGAGGCGGGTATAGGGGTTATAGTCCGCCTTGGGGAAGATGCGGTCTATATTGCAATCAGCCAGATGCTTGTAGTATTCCTCTTCAAAGGATTGGAAGGAAAAGGCATTGCGTTGCTTATCGATAGCCTTGACGACGTAGCGTTCTTGTTTTTGATTTACCCCACGTACGACGGTATTTCTTGAAAAGATGAGTGGGGGGAGTGATGCGCGGTAGCGCTGCCGTGCTTGTGAGAGGGAGTCGTAGGGCTGTCGGCGCGATATCCGTGCTTTAATCTCGGGCATCAGGGCGATGGTTTGGCTGTAGCCCATGGCTACCAGAGAGTCACACTTACCAAAGTCAAGGATGCCGACATCGGTGAAGTGGGTGTTGATGGAGATACCTATGGAGTCAGGCAGTGCGTAGTCGGTCGGGTTCATGACTAACATCTCGATTTGCCCGAGTAGGTCGTTTTTGGTGGGTGGGGTGTTGAGACCAGAGACGTTACTCCCTAGGATGAGATCGGGGTGAAAGTCATCGTGCAGTACATTCCACGGGTAGTTATTGTAGAGCCCGCCGTCGAAGTAAAGTACGTTGTTAATCTCTTGGCACTGAAAGAGGAAGGGGTAGGTCATACTAGCGCGTACGGATTGCCCGAGGTCGCCGTTGCGAAAGACCTTAGCTCGCTTGTTAAAGACGTCGCTGGCTACGCAACGAAATGGGCGAAAGAGTCGGTTGAAGTCTTGCCCTGCGAGACCGCTGGGGGCTGCGGTAAAGCGCATGAAGGCTAGGTCCATTTGCGAGGTATTGAGGAGGTGTGAGGGGAAGACGAGCTTAAAGACCGAATCTCGCTCTTCTTTTCTGACCGAGACGGTTAACATCCGTTGGTCGTTGGCGTATTGGCGGATGTAGTATTTATACTTTTCGGGTATTTCGCCATTGCGCCACTCTTTGAACTCGGGGGATTTGAAAATCTCTACCATCTCATCGGGTGAGTAGCCGACGCAGTAGAGCATCCCCACGATTGAGCCGATGGAGGTTCCTGATACATAATCGATCGGGATTTCGTGTTCTTCCAGAGCCTTTAGCACACCGATATGTGCTAACCCCTTAGCGCCTCCTCCACTTAATGCGAGCCCTACACTTTGTGCCACTAGTCGATTAGTAATAAGAAGGCTAAGAAGTAGCAGCACTAGGAAAGCCTCTATGCGCCCACGAGTCACTTCTCTTTGTGCCATCAAAATACCCTATCTTAGCAGTAGCTAACAAAGGTACAAATATGAATCGTCTTGCTTATTTCTCTTTTATCGCCTTGGGCGTCGCCCTACTGGCAGTTCCTTTTGGTGGATGCGCTGCGTCTAAGAAATACCCTAAAGATCAGTACGTCGTTAAGATGGAAACCTCTATGGGTGACATTGTGGTCGCGTTGGACAACGATACGCCGTTGCATCGTGACAATTTCGTTAAGCTGGTCAATGAGCATTTCTACGACGGGGTTTCCTTTCACCGTGTCATCAAGGAGTTTATGATTCAGACGGGTGACCCTAATACGAAAGACCCCAATTCTACGCAAATGCCGGGTACGGGCGATCCTGGGTATACTGTGCCTGCGGAGTTTGTGGCGGGGAAGTTGCACCGCAAGGGGGCTCTCGCGGCAGCGCGTATGGGGGATCAAGCCAATCCGGAGAAGCGCTCGTCGGGTTCGCAGTTTTACATTGTGCAGGGAGCGGTTTATACCCCCGAGCAAATGGAGCAGATGGAGATGCGGATGACGCAGAACCGTGCAGCACAGCTCGCTATGCAACGCTTCTCGGAGCAAAGAGGCACGTTGGTGAAAGAGGGGATGGGACAAGAGGATATGCGTAAAATCTTTGACTCTCTGATGGTGGCAGAGCTTCGCCATATTGAGGAGTTTCACTTCTCGCCCGAGGCGCGTGAGGTTTATACGACGGTGGGGGGGACGCCACACCTTGACAACGAGTATACGGTCTTTGGGCAGGTCATTGAGGGGATAGAGGTGGTCGATGCTATTGCTGCTGTTGAGACGGCTGCGGGCGATGTCCCAAAGAATCGTGTTACTATCAAGAAGATGACGATTCTCAATACCCCTAAGAATTTAGGAAAATAACTCCAAAGCCCTATTTCTATGTTAGAAACCATACAGGCGCTTAGGCAGGAGATAGAAGCGCAAGAGCCCGCTACGCCAGAGGAGCTCGAAGCCTTTCGGATCGCTTACCTTGGGCGTAACGGGAAGATCCCCGCTCTCTTTGACGAGTTTAAGAAACTGCCGCCCGAGGAGAAGAAAGCGCTCGGGGTAACGATCAACCAGTTAAAGCAGTTCGCACAAGAGCGTTTTAGTTCGCTGCAAGAGGCGCTGAATACGGAGAAAGCGGAGGCTGCGGCGCATCTCGATTTGACGCGTACGCCTCATGCCCACTCGTTCGGCGGGCATCACCCTTTGGCTCTGTTGCAGCGGGAAATCGAGGAGTGTTTCCGTTCTATAGGTTTTTCGGTGCAACAAGGACCTGAGTTAGAGGATGATTGGCATGTCTTCTCAGCGCTTAACTTTCCTCCGGAGCACCCAGCGCGGGATATGCAGGATACGTTCTTTGTGGAGCGTCAGCCAGATGTGCTGTTGCGTACGCATACGTCCTCGGTACAGGTGCGGGTGATGGAGCAACAGAAGCCGCCGATTCGGGTGATCTGCCCGGGGCGGGTCTTCCGCAATGAGGATATTTCGGCACGCTCGCACTGCCAGTTTCATCAGATTGAGGGGCTTTATATCGATAAGAATGTCTCTTTTGCTGATTTACAGCAGGTGCTTCTCTACTTTGTGCATCGGGTCTTTGGCGCTGAGACGAAGATCCGTTTCCGTCCCTCGTACTTCCCCTTTACGGAGCCTTCTGCAGAGATGGATATTAGCTGCTTCCTTTGTGGATGGAAGGGGTGTAATGTTTGTAAGCAGACGGGCTTCCTTGAAATCCTTGGTTGTGGGATGGTGGATCCGAATGTGCTTGAGTCTTGTGGTATCGACTCGAAGGTCTATTCGGGCTATGCGTTTGGGATGGGGATAGAGCGGATGGCGATGCTGAAGTATGGGATCAAGGACATTCGGTTGTTCTTTGAGAACGATCTTAAGTTCTTGTCACAATTCTCTCAAGAGTAAGATCTTACTGTTTTAGACTATGGCCTGCAAGGTGCTTTTTGAGGTAGCGCCTTGCAGGCTTTTTTGTACAGTAAGAAGAAAGCTTTAGATATTCCTTAATTTCCTACGATGCGCACCTTGTGCAAAGTGGCTGAATAGGGTAGAGGCTTGTGTGTGCTCTGTATTCTCCTTATATTCTCTTTATATTCTCCTTATATTCTCCCTGTGAAATGAGGGGGGAAATACCCAGTAAAAAGGGCTTGTTTTATACTACTTTGTTTATTTTCCTGTTTATATTATTAGGTTTCTGTATTGAAAAAGAGCATTAGGAATTCGTAAATTAGGGGTGTTAAGGGGAGTTTTCAAACTGGATGTGGGGTTGAGGAGAGGGGAGTCGTCCTGAGGAGAGGAAATTCCCCCCTAAAATTTCTTACCTTTGTACCAACAACCTCAAAATAATCACCTAAAAACAGAGCGTAACGATGGACTACAGAATCGAACGTGACACGATGGGCGAGGTGCGTGTACCCGCCGATAAGCTTTGGGGTGCACAAACCCAACGCTCTTTTGAGAACTTCAAGATCGGGGCTCCTGCTAGTATGCCGCGGGAGATAATCCGAGCTTTTGCTTTTCTGAAGAAGGCGGCAGCGCTTGCTAATTGCGAGCTCGGGGTCTTGGATCAGCAGAAGTGTCAGCTCATTGCCCAGGTGTGTGATGAGATTTTGGCGGGCGAGCATGCTGATATGTTCCCTCTTGTAATTTGGCAGACGGGGTCGGGGACGCAGAGCAATATGAACGTTAACGAGGTGGTCTCGAATCGAGCACATCAGCTTCTTGGTGGCACGCTCGGTGAGGGAACGCCGCTTATCCACCCGAATGACGACGTTAACAAGTCGCAGTCGAGTAACGATACGTTCCCTACGGCGATGCATATTGCGGCGGTAGCGATTCTTTCGGAGGTGACGCTTCCGGGGCTTAAGCGTCTGGCTAGTTCGTTTGCAGAGAAGAGTGAGGCATTTACTGATATTGTGAAGATAGGGCGTACGCACCTGATGGATGCTACGCCGCTTACGCTCGGGCAGGAGTTCTCGGGCTATGCTTCGCTGCTGATGGCGGGTATTCGCACGCTGGAGTCTACGTTGCCCCGTCTTTACGAATTGGCGCTGGGGGGCACGGCTGTGGGGACGGGGATCAATACTCCGAAGGGCTATGCGGAGCTTGTGGCGCGTAAGATTGCGGAGCTGACGGGATATCCTTTTGTGACTGCTCCGAACAAGTTTGATGCGCTCTCGGCGCATGATGCGCTTGTGGCGTCGCATGCTGCTTTACGGCAAGTGGCGATATCGCTTATGAAGATAGCGGGGGATTTGCGTTTGATGGCTTCGGGACCGCGGAGTGGTATTTCGGAGATTTTGATTCCGGAGAATGAACCAGGGTCGAGTATCATGCCAGGGAAGGTTAATCCGACGCAGATTGAGGCAATGACGATGGTTTGTGCGCAGGTTTTTGGTAATGATGCGGCGATAGGAGTTGGGGCGATGCTTGGGCAGTTTGAGCTGAATGTGTTTAAGCCTGTGATTATTGCCAATTTCTTGCAGTCAGCACGGTTGCTGGGTGATGCCTGCGTCTCGTTAGACCTTCATTGCGTCTCGGGGATTTTGCCCAATTCGCAAAAGATTACGGAGCACCTCAATAACTCGCTTATGCTGGTTACGGCGCTCAATACCCATATCGGTTATGCTAACGCAGCGAAGATTGCTAAGAAGGCACATGCGGAGGGGATAACCTTGCGTCAGGCGGCGTTGGACTCTGGACTGCTTTCTGCTGAGGAGTTTGACCAGTGGGTTGACCCGAAAAAGATGATTGGTAGAAACTAAGCAATAGACCTCCTCTTGTAACCCTAAGCCAAACGGTATGCGTCGGAAACAATGGTTATCAGCCTCCCTCCTTGCACTTGGAATCGCAGGAGGGAGCTTTTTTGGCTATTCGGCTTATTCGGATCACGACCTTACGAAGAATCTTGAGACCCTCTTTGCTGTTTTCCGGGATGCGATGCTCATGGACGTAGATGAGCCCGACCCAGAACAGTTGATCAATGGCGGTATCTTGGGTATGCTCCGTTCGCTTGACCCTTACACGGAGTATATCCCTGAGAGTTCTAAAGAGAGCTTTGAGTTTATTACGACGGGGGGGTATGCGGGTATTGGTGCTTTGATTCAGAAGGCAGGGGCTTATACGCAAATCGCTCAGCTTTATGAGAATACGCCAGCGGCGCTAGCGGGGCTGAAGACGGGGGATACGATTGTGGCGATAGATGGGCAGGCGCTGAAGGGGGTGTCGGTGAATGATGTGAGTGCTAAGTTGAAGGGGAAGGAGAGTTCGAAGCTAACGATTACGGTCAATCGTCCCTACGGAGAGAAGGGTCTTTCTTTGGAGGTGATGCGTAAGCGGATTCAGATTCCGGCGGTCGCTTATTCCACATTGTTGCCGGGGGATCTGGCTTATGTCAATCTTTACAGCTTTACGGCGGGGTGTAGCAAGGAGGTTGAGCAAACGATGCAGGCGCTTACGCCCGCGGGGAAAAAGCTTGCAGGGATGGTCTTAGACCTGCGCGGGAATACGGGAGGTTTGCTGAACGAGGCGGTGGATCTGGTCAGCCTTTTTGTAGCCCCAGGGACAAAGGTGGCTGATGTGAAGGGGAGAGACCCGAAGAATGTGAATACGCTTTACAGTTCGGGGAATGCGCCTTACCGGGATTTGCCGCTCGTGGTGCTTGTTAACCGAGAGTCGGCTTCGTCGAGTGAGGTGGTGGCAGGGGCGTTGCAGGATCTTGACCGAGCTCTTGTTCTGGGGGAACAGACGTTTGGTAAGGGGCTGGTGCAGACGACCCGTCCGTTGCCTCATGGGGGTGTGTTCAAGATCACGACGGCTAAGTATTATATCCCTAGTGGGCGTTGTATTCAGGCGATAGACTATGCGCGTCGGAATGCGAATGGGGGGGTAGAGTCTATTCCGGATTCGCTGATGCGAGCGTTTCAGACGCTCGGTGGGCGTACGGTTTATGACGGCGGAGGAATCTGGCCAGACATCCCGATCGCGAGACCAGAGTATAATCCGCTTGTTGCTTCGCTTTACGTGAATAGTGCGTTTTACGACTATGCGAATCGGTATCAGCAGACGCGCGGTGGGGTGCCAGACCTTAAGGATTTTTCGCTTACTGAGCAGGATATGAGTGAGTTCTTTTCTCTTGTGAAAGAGAAGGGTTATGCGCAAAAGAACCCGATGTTTGAGGAGCTACAGCGCATTCAGCGGATGGGGAAAGAGGCAGAGCTTAATGATTCGCTTCTGGCGAAACCGTTAGCGGCGCTGCGTCTAACGCTAGATTCTTCGTTTTTCCACTATTATCGCACACATGCCGCTGAGTTGAAGGAGTTACTCTCGGAGGAGATACTCTCGCGCTATTATTACCGTGCGGGACGGTTGGCATATTCGCTTCAAAATGACACGGTTTTACTGCGCGGGGTCTCGCTTTTGCAGCAGGCGGATAGTATGCAGTTTTACCTTCGGCGGTCGCCAGTGGATATGCGTAGGGAGAGTGCTAAGTCTCTCAAAAAGAAACCGCAGTTGAGTTAACTGTAGGGCACGAGATGGCTAAGGTTGTCGTTGGGCTCTCGGGGGGGGTAGACTCTAGTGTGGCAGCCTATCAGTTGCTGGAGGCTGGACATGAGGTTTTGGGGATCTATATGCAGAATTGGACGGAGAGCGTTGGGCTTCTTAAGTCAGATTGTCCTTTTGAGGAAGATCGGGACTTCGCCGCTATGGTGGCGAGACGTTTAGGGATTCCGTTTGAACTTGTCGATTTAAGTGAAGAGTATAAACACGCAGTAATAGACTACCTTTTTGAGGAGTATGCACGTGGGCGAACCCCTAATCCAGACGTACTGTGCAATCGTGAGATAAAGTTTGCAGCCTTTTGGGATGTGGCGCGTGCACGTGGGGCTGAATTTGTTGCGACGGGGCACTATTGTCGTCGGAGCACGCAGGTAGAGCAGGGGAGGGAAGTCCACTCCCTTTTGGCGGGGCTTGATAGGGGGAAAGATCAGAGCTATTTCCTGTGTCAAGTTAATCAAGAGCAGCTATCGCATGCTCTTTTCCCAGTGGGGGGGATGCAGAAGAGTGAGGTGCGTGCATTGGCTCGGAAACTGGGGTTAGCTACTGCGCAGCGAAAGGATAGCTACGGCATCTGTTTCGTGGGGAAGATAGACTTGCCGACCTTTCTTGCGCAGCGTCTTAAGTCGCGTGAGGGGAGGATTATTGAGATTCCGCGGAGTGTGACGCTACCTGACCGTTTGGAGAGCCTTGCGGAGCAGGCAAAGCCATATCCGTTGACGCCCGCAATGGGGCGCGTAGTCGGTAAACACTCTGGAGCACAGTATTTTACAGTGGGGCAACGAAAGGGACTTGGGGTCGGGGGAAAGGAGTTGCCGCTTTTTGTGTTAGGGATTGATGTGCTGGAAAATGTGGTTTATGTGGGACAGGGGCATGACCATCCGTATCTTAATCGGCGTGTGGTGAGGTTAGAGCCGCGGGAGGTGCATTGGGTGAATCCTACGCGAGAAATTGCTGTGGGAGAGGAGCTGCGAGTGGATGCTCGTTTGCGGTATCGTCAGCCGCTTCAGGGGGCTTGTCTGTATCGCGAATCAGAGGCTTATTTCCTTCGCTTTGATCTTCCTCAACGTGGCGTAACGCCAGGTCAGTTTGCTGCGTGGTATGTTGAGGATGAACTCCTTGGTTCGGCTCCTGTCTTTTACTAAGTCGTCTTCACTAACATCTGTTTGGTTTTGCAATACCTACTCATCGTAGTCTTGATCCTCTCGGCAGCCTACTTAGTTTACTCGTTCTTTTTCTTGCTCTACCGAGCGTTTGTTTTCTTTCAATCACAAACCTACGCGCGGTTTGAATTGGAACTGCACCTGCGTACGCATGAGTTGATAAACGAGCGAGATAAACTCTTTAATCTCATCCATAGAGTTTTGCCACAAAATACTGTGAAGGAGCTTCAACGTGTGGGGCGAGTGGATAACAAGGAGTGTCCGCAGTCTACGGTACTTTTTTCTGATGTGGTGGGTTTTTCTTCTATCGTGGATGCGGAGAATAGTGAGACGCTGCTGGATTTCCTTGACCATTACATTTTTGCGCTTGACGGGCTTGCGGAACGGCATCATGTTGAAAAGATCAAGACCATCGGGGATGCCTATATGTGTGTGGCAGGTATGGAACAGTATGACAAGGCGAACCCGGTGCGCGTGGTTCTTTTGGCAATGGAGATGCTGGAGACGCTCGATAAGCTTAATCAGGAGTTCCGTATGGAGAAGTCTCACTGGGGGGTACGTATTGGTATTGCAACGGGGACTGTAACGTCTGGGGTGCTGGGGCGCAACCGCCTATCGATGGATATCTGGGGTGCTACGGTAAACAATGCGAAGCGTATGGAGTCGGCAGGGGCAGAGGGGCGTATTAACATCTCTGAGGATACTTACAACGTCGTGCATAGTTTCTTTGCGTGTGAGAATCGGGGGAGGATGACCGTTAAGAACGGGAAGCAGCTTGTGATGTACTTCGTTAAGGGGATCGTGCCAGAGCTCTCGGAGAATGGTGAAGGGCGGCGTCCGAATGCACTGTTTCATACGCGTTACCAGCAATTGCGTTTTGCGGATCTGAGTGAGTATATTTTTGATTGGCTTGAGAAGAAACTTCCGCAGTCGCTTTACTACCACAATACGCGGCATACGCAGGATGTGGTGATTCAGGTTGAGATAATCGGTCGTGCAGAGGGGGTTTCGGAGGAGGAGGTGCTTTTACTTCAAACGGCGGCGTTGCTGCATGATTCGGGGCATGTAATCTCGTATAGCGAGCATGAGCGTTTGGGGGTTGATATGGCGTGCCAGACGTTGCCTAATTTTGGTTATTCGAAGGAGCAGATTGATGTTATCAGTCGTCTTATCATGGCGACCAAGATGCCCGTACATCCTACGGATCTTCTTGAAAAGATTATCTGTGATGCGGACCTCGATTACCTCGGTCGTTTGGATTTTTCTAATGGAGCGCACAATCTTTATCAAGAATTACGCGAACGTGGGATGGTTGGTGACGAAGCTGCGTGGGTTGGACAGCAAATAGAGTTTATCAATCGACATCAGTATTACACACAGACGGCAAGACAAAAACGGGAGTTGCCGAAACAACAACAGCTTAAAGAGCTACAGGAGTGGCAGAGACGGGCGGAAGAGGAGAATGAGAAGCGAAAAAACTAGTCTCGATGAAAAGGCGCTTTGGGCATGAAGCGCAGAGCGCGAGCGGTTCTTGAGTTAAAAATTCCGTACATTTGTGGTAGCAAGTCTCGTGTTTCTTGTCAGAAAAAGTAAACTGTAACGTAACGATGGACGAGCCAAAGAAGAAGATAATTGTCCCATGGGACTTTAGGGAGGAGGCTAAGGTCTCTCTTCTCCATGCGTTCCAGTTGGCGCAGGTACGGGGGGATGATATAGTCCTCCTAACGACCATTGAGAAACCTGGGCTTTTCGGCAAGAAGGAAAAGTTTACTGAGCAGCACATAGAATTTAAGAAGCAGATAGAGAGTGCGGCTTCGGCTTATAACACTCAGCTCAACGAGGAGTATAAGGCGGCTTTCTTGGTCGCACAACAGTCTCAAGAACAAGCTTCGGAACAAGTTAGTAATGAACGGGTTTATGAGCACGTCGAGATTACGGGCGATGTGCTCTGTTATAACAACCTGAGGAACGACTTCCGGGACTACTACTTTTCTAATAACGCGAACTTGGTGGTAACCAGACAGTATGTGGGACAAGAGGGGAAGAAGCCCGAGGATATGGTAGATTTCCTTCTCAAGGTGAAGTCTTCGCGTCAGGAGGGGATTCCGTTCATTATCGTTAACAAGGCGCCGAGCCACAAGTATTACACTGATTTGGTGGTGCCTGTGACGCCGAACCGTACGTTTAAGGAGACGGTGCGTTGGATTATTCAGATTTCTAGCTATTACCACTGTAACGTCAATCTAATCCGTCCGCCAGCTTTGAACGACCAAGCGCAGAAGTTTGATCTTTCCACGAACATCAACTTCGTGAAGAAGTATCTTGACGAGCAGGATATTGTCTATGGGTTAAAGACGGGGAATCGGAAGTCTCGATTTGAGGAATCTGTCTTTGAGTTTGTCAATATGATTGAGGCGGATTTGCTCATCTTGATGAGTGATCAGTTCTCTACGTATTTCACCTCTAAGGTGGTGAATGTGGATACGCCGGTCATGTTCATCAATCCGCTTTTGAAGAAGCTTCAGAATTTCAATTAACCTATCGTTTGTTGTGTTTCACGTTACCGAACGTTTAGGGACTTTTGTAGATCGTTTTGTCCTCGCTGGCGAAGTGGTCGTTGTTGTCCTCGTATTGCTCTATTCGCTAACGGATTGGCTTGACAGCTATTCTTCGCAGATATTGCTTCTTGTTTTTCTTATGCTTGGGCTGATCGGCGTGCTGGTAGGGGCTAGAACGAAAAAGTTACCATTTCGGCTGATGAGTTTCGCGGGGGGCGCTGGTTGCATTATTGCGAGTCTGACAGTTCCTTTCGCTTATAGTACGTGGGTGTTGACGTTGTCGGTCTTGTTGGTGCTGATTCCGTTGATCTTTATGCCTAGTATTGCCGTAAAATCTAACAACCAGAAGTAATGTCCTTTTTTGCTCATTTTTTTGATTCAGCGGACAGAAAGAAGCGTTTGGCTCATATCAAGGCATTGATGGAGCTTGCTGCGGTGGATGGGAATGTTGATGATAACGAGATAGATAAGATATCTACAATAGGGCTTCGTATTGGTCTTACAGACGATGAGGTCGATCGGATATTCAACGAACCAGATTCGATCTCGTTCAGGATTCCAGAGTCTGTTGATGAGCGTTTGATTCTTTTGGCAGATTACATACAGGTGATGTATGCGGATGGGGTTATCGATCCCAAAGAGTTAACATATTGTCATCAGACGGTTGTGAAGCTTCGTTTTCCTGAAGAAAAAGCCGAATCGTTGATAAAATTCTTTTCAAGAGCGATCGAGCATAATCTTGATTCTATTGCAGTACTTGCGGAAGCGAAGGCGTTGCTGGCCTAGAGCTGCGAATGTTTTAGAGTCGATTCTCACGTTGGAGGTGCGGGGCGCTCAGGGCGCGCGGCCCGTGGTGGCGGAGAGGCATAAAATAATCAACAAGGCGGCACGCCATGTCGAGTTGCGAAGGTGTGTCAAAATGCAACACCATTTTTTGCATCGATTCATTATGCGCCTTACGGCGCAGGGCGTAGCATGCTGCGCCCCTACAGGACTCCACCATTCGGTTGAAAAGGGATAATCTGGCAGGCGCGGTATACGCCGCGAGTTGCGGGTGTAGCACGCTACACCCCTACAGGGGACGGGAGAGTCGTGTTTTGACACACCCTCCTACAGAACCCCACCATTCGGTCGCTAAGGGCGCGCCTCCCAGTGGGCGCGATGTGCGGTAAAATGCAAATCACGGAGGCGCGGCGCTAAGGGCAGACGGGGTGTGGTGAAAGATGAGCGTGGATATAATACACTGTCGTTTTTGTGGGTCGCTGGGCAGGGGACGTTCTGTCTGTTTTTTATTCTTTACTTTTGCGAGTGCATTGTGTGGAGGTTATAGCTGTTTGGCTGTAATCTCTTCTCTGGTTTTTTTGTCTTGCCCCTTCTGACTACTCAAGGCAAAAAGCGTATATTTGCGCAGCTGAATTGTGAGTGTAACACCGATATTTCATAAAGAAACTGTTCGAGAAAGATGGCAACCTTAGAGACCTTGCGGAATAAGGCAGGGGTGTTTGTGACGGTAATTTTAGGCTTGGCGCTGCTTGCCTTCGTGTTGGGTGATTTGCTCGGTTCGGGGCAGTCTATTTTCAATCGTGGTGAGATGGAGGTCGGGCGCGTCGATGGTGTCGCGTATGACTATCCGGAGTACCAGGCTACGGTCGACCGACAACTCAAGATGCGTCAGGCGCTTTCGGGACAGGGCTCTACGGAGCAATTGCAGACACAGATTCGGGAGATGGTATGGCGTAATTTCTTGCAGAAGGAAGTTCTGGGGAAGGAGTGCGACCGACTCGGTCTTGCGGTTTCGGATGCAGAGCTTTCGGCTCTTATTTTGGGCGATGACCCGATGCCGGTTGTAAAGCAGGTATTTGCCAATCCGGAGACGAGTGAATTTGACCGTGAGCGTATGCTTACGTTTTTGCAGAATTTGGACAAGGTAACTCCAGAGCAACGCGAATATTGGTATGAGCTTGAGCGTAGCATCGCTGATGAGCAGCTTATGCAGAAGTATACAAACTTAGTTTCAAAGGGGCTGTGGATGCCTACCAAGGTTGCTGAGCAACTTCATAAGCTTCGCACGAATCAGGTTGACGTTGCTTACGTTCTTAAGCCCTATTCCTCTGAGCCCGACTCGCTCTACAAGGTGATGGACAGTGAGGCAAAGGCTTATTACGAAAAACACAAAGAGTCGTTCCGTCGTACGGAGCGCCGCAATATTGTTTATGCAACGTTCCCTGTGACGGCGCAGGCGGAAGACCGTGAAACTGCGGAAAAGGCGCTTGAGAAGGATATACCAGAGTTCCGTATTACGGAGAACCCTTCGCAGTATGTAACGCAGTTGGGTGATGAACCCTACGAGGGGAAGTGGTATGGGCAGTCAGACCTCTCTGGAGAGCTTGCAGCTTGGGCTTTTTCGGGAGCTCAGGAGGGGGAACTCTCGCCGGTGGTTTATGATGCGGATGCTTTTAAGGTAGCTCGTCTGTTGAAGCGGAAGTCGATGCCTGATTCGGTACATGCGCGTCATATCCTATTTTCGACGAACAAGTATTCGGCAGAGCGTGCTCAGGAAATGGCTGACAGTGTTGCAGCTCTTATCCGTAAGGGGGCAGGGGATTTTGTATTGCTGGCAGAGAAGTACTCGGATGATCCTGGGTCTAAGAGCAAGGGTGGTGACCTTGATTGGTTTGCACAGGGGCGTATGGTAAAGGAATTTAACGATGCTTGTTTTGAGGGGAAGAAGGATGATATCGTGGTGGTACGTACGAACTTTGGGGTGCATATTATCGAAATCTTGGGACAGAAGGGGGATTCGCAGCGTGTAGACCTCGCGATTTTGGTGCACAAGGTGCTTCCTGGGAAACATACCTATCAGCAAGTCTTCAATACGGCCAGTTCGTTTGCTACGGCAGCACATGAGGAACGTCCGGGGTGGTTCTCTTCGCTTTTTGATTCGAAGGTTAAGGCATACGTCGCAAAGACGCAGAAGAATTTTGATTCGTTGGCTTCTGAAAAGTCAATTGCTTTGCAAAGCGCGAATGACATTGACGACAAGGAGAGCTCGATTCGTGGGTTGGATAATTCGCGAGAGGTGATTCGTTGGGCATTTGGTGCGCAGGTGGGGGATGTTTCCTCGGTGTTTGAGTTGGGGGATGTGTTCGTTGTGGCGATGCTTAAGGACATTCAGGAGAGTGACGGGGTTTATGCTGATTGGACGGCAGTGAAGCAGGAGCTCTATGATGCAGTAATCAAGGAAAAGAAGGCGGAGGCTATTGCCGCTAAGATGAAAGAGGCAGCGGCAGGGGCATCGAATATGGAAGCGATTGCCTCTAAGTTAGGGGATGGGGTTAAGCGTGCGAATGGGGTCAATTTTGATAGTTATTCGTTTGGTTCGGAGGGTTATGAGCCAGCTGTAGTTGGGGTGGTTTCTTGTCTGGAACAGGGTAAAATTACAGCTCCAGTCAAAGCGAATCAGGGTGTTTATATCCTTCAGGCGGAGAATGTGAGTGCGAATAGCAATGAGCGTCCTCTTGATGTGAAACAAGCGCGCGAGGAGTTGTCTCGTCGAGCATCGTACGATGCTTACAACGCCTTGGAGCAGATGTCTAAGATAGAGGATCGTCGCGGCAAGTTCTACTAATCTTTGCACGTCTACGTTGATTATCGTCTAGAAACGGTATTTGGAGGCATAGACCTCACGATATTGTTCTTTAGTCAATGAAAATAAAGCCTAGATGGAGTCTAGGCTTTATTTTTGTTGTTTTGCTGGAACACATTTAGTCAGTTCTGCGTAACAGTAACGACTACTCATGTTAAAAAGTTAGGAAACTAAACACTTTAGCTATGTATAAAAGATTCGTCTTTTGGCTCCTTGCTGGAGGCGTGCTCTTGGGCGCCACCTCCTGTTACAAGGATGTGATGGATATGGAGGTAGACCCCATTCATCCGGAGTTCATTCTACCAGTGGTGAGAGATACGCTTCGTGTGGAGCAACTCTTAACGAGAGAGAAGGAGCAAACCCTCTTCGAATACGAGGCAGATGGGACGTGTGTAGCCGTATACCGTGAGAAGCGGGATATTCTGAACAATGGTCTCTCGGCTCACATTACACAGAAGCAAGGTACGGAGACGGAAACGTTTGATGTTGGCGCAACGCCTTCGAAGACCTATAACTTCCCGTGGGAGATTCTTCCGGGTCATGAGGTCAAAGAGGTGACTTTTAAGAGCGCTAAGGTCTTCAAAATACATTTCTCGCGTCAGAAAGAAAAGACGGACGTTGCTGAAGGGCCTTTTGCAGAGGTGATGCTTGAGGGGAAGTTTACGTGGGGGAATCCTGCCGATCCGCTCGTTTCTAAGGAATTTAAGGTACCTGCTGGAGGAGAGTCGGACATTGATATTACTACGGAGATATTATCAGGGAAGGCGTTTCCTTTTCATGATGGGACGTATTACAACAAGTGTCCTTTTACAGTCTCTGATCTAACGCTTGTTGGTGCAACAGGCACTCAGAAAGTGAAATTGGAGATAGGAGTTGACTTTCTGGACTTGGAGCTTAAGGAGGCAATTGGTCATCAGAAGGTGGGGGGCGTTATTGCGAAGACGAAGACCTCTTTGCAGCGGAAAATAGACATCTTTGGAACGATGTTGCGTGCCGAGGCAAACTTGCCAGCTGCGACGGTTTCGTTGCGAGTGATCAAAAATCCGAAGATGGTGGCTACTCTCCTTGTGGAGAAGATTCAGGCAGTGCCGAACACGATTCGAGAAGATAATCCGGAGGCTGTCGAGGTGGTGAATCAGAATGTGGATAACCTCACAGAGGCGCAAAAGGCTAAGAGCCTCTTGATTGGGAAAGAGCAGAGTCTTGGGGATGCTTCGTCTAAGACGTTTGTTTTGGATGCTTCTAATTCGAACATTACGGATATATTCAATGGTGCGTTGTTTGATTTGAATGTGCAGAACGTTACCCTCTCGATAGAGGCTGACAACTCGATGGTAGATAAGCCGTTGGAACTGGACTCTAAGATTGCGTATGAGTTGGAGTTGCGTATTCCGTTCTATGGGACTCTTACTACGAGCAAGATGGTCTCGGATATGCGCCTTTCGGATAATACGTTCCCTAAGGATGTAAAGCAGTACCTTAAGAGCCCGGATAATAAGGCGGAGATAGACCAGGCGGTGACGCTTTACATCGGTATTTTGAATACGCTCCCTATGGATGGTTATGCGAAGATTGAGTTCCTTGACGCGGGGAAGAGTCCGATTATGGCGCTCTCTGTAAGTAACGAAGGTGGGAAAACGAAGGATGGAGCAAATCTTTTTATCCCTTGTGGGGAGGTGAACGGTGAGGGACGTGTGGATAAGCCAGCTTTCCGAGAGCATATACACAGTATCTCGAAGGATATGTATGAGAACCTCTCTAACAATGCGAAGTTCATGCGTACGACGTACTACTTTATTACTCCTGAGGGCAAGAAAGTTCGTGTAAAGAAGGACGACAATGTTCTTTTACAGATTGCCGTGGATGTTAAAGCGAATGGCAAGCCGAGTGATTTGGTGAATATGGGTAAAGACCTAGGTAAGACAATCTAACCCTGAGGCGACAATGAATATGAAAAAACTATTAGCGTGCGCCTTTTTGGGCATCTGTGCAGTGTCAGGTGTCAAGGCGCAAACCCAGATGCTTTTGCCCTACAATGATCTGGCTTTTCAGTCAAGTTGGGCTAATGCTGCCGTACGTCCTATGCACCGTTTTAGTATCGGTGTGCCGGTTCTTTCGTCTATTGAAGTAGGGGCGATAAACAACGCGTTCTCCTTGCGTTCGGTATCCGAGCTTCGTGGGTCGACCCGTTTCCTTTTGCCAGATAAGCTCTCCTCTGAGATGCGGAATTATAAGACCTCGCAAGAGTATTTTGAGTTCGGGGTTGATCTTTTGCACTTCCGCATGGCGTGGCGTCGCTGGTTCTTCTGGTTTGGGTGGCGTAACCAGACTACGCAGTCTTTGGTTTATCCTACAGAGCTTGTACGTTTGGGCGTAGAGGGGAACAAGTGGCTCATAGGTAACCGCTTGGATATGAATGACCTTCGTTTTGATGTTACGAGCTATAATGAGATTACGCTTGGCGCGTCTCATCCCTATGAGGATTGGATTTTCGGTGGTCGTGTCTCTTTGCTAGGAGGTTCGTTTAACGGAAACCTTGTTGCGGATAATCTTGGTTTGAGTATTTCTGAGGATCAGGAGCGTCGCTTCGCTCACCTTATTGACCATAAGGGGGTATTGCGTACCTCGGGGCTTCCGATCAAAAAGGGAAGACCGGAACTTCCAGATTACACGAAAACCAGCACTTATGTGAACTTTACAAACCCTGGTTTTGCACTCTCGGGTGCGGCGACGTACATTCTTCCTCAAAACAACCGTTTCCGTTTCACCTTTGCGTTTACTGACCTCGGTATGATTCATTGGGGGCAGGATTTGGGACAGGCAAAGCTTAAGGAAGACCAGTCGTGGGTAATGGGGCTTTCGGGCTTTAATACGATTCTTTTCCGCAGGAAAATGGATTGGGGTTTCCTTTCTGGAAAGAACTTCAAGAAGCAATTCAATATGGAGTTTGATGAGGAACATACGAAGGGCGAATCGTACAACACGTGGCTCTCGCCTAAGTTTTACCTCATGGGAACGTATCGTTTGGCACGACAGACTCATGCAGGGCTCTCCGCAGCGATGACGATACATGAGGGGCAGGTATATCCGTCTTTCACCGCTTCGATACAGCAGGGCTATAGTGCGCTTGTCTCGGGGCAGTTGGCGGTGAGCTACAATCAACGTTCTTTCTTGAACGTCGGTGGGGCGTTGGTCTTTAGCCCGGGGGCTTATCAATTCTATCTCATCTCTGATAACTTGTATGGTATGCTGAACCCCATTGACCTTAAGGCTACCAATCTACGCATCGGGATGAATATTGTGATCGGACCTCTCTATCCGAACAGTCAATTGACTCAAAAATAAGGAGGACGCCGAAAATGAATACCAGTAAAGTATTAGGCACGATGCGCAATCGAAACCATACATCCATCCTTTGGAGTCTTTTGGCAGGACTCTTCTTTGTGCCATTCTTTGCACCCGTTACGGCGCAGGCACAGTCTTTTCCTCCGGTGAACTTGGGAGCGGTTATTAACTCGGAGTATGCGGAGGTGAACCCAGTACTCTCGATCACGGGAGATACGCTCTATTTTGGGCGAATGAACCACCCCGAGAATCGCTATAAGTATGATTCGCAAGACATTTGGATGTCTACGAAGAAGAAAGATGGCGGTTGGACAGACCCAGTGCGTCTTCCGAACTCGATCAATATTACGCAGTACAACTCTATGCACGGAGTGTTGGCAGATGGGAAGACCTACTTAATTTCGGGTATTTTTGATGAGCCAGGCGAGTACTGGTTGCGAAAGGGTTTCTCTCTTATTAAACGCAACAATGACAGTACGTGGGGGAAGCCAGTACGTATCAAGATGCCTTGGTATAGTTGGAAGAATGAGGGGGATCTTGCTACGGCGATGATTACTCCTGATGCGAGGTATATCTTTATGTCCTTTTCCAATCGTTGGGCGGGTAAGCGTTTGCGGATGTACGTTTCTGAGATAAAGGATACGCTTCAACTTAAGAAGTACTTTCAGCAGGACTCGATACGCCAGTTGGATTCGGTGTTCGTGAGCGCCAATAGTGGCGCAAAGGTGGTTAAGAAGAACAAGGTGGAGCCGATCATACTCGAGTACACTAAGCCGCGTCAACTTAAGGGGCCGTTCCAAGATTTCTATCACGCAGAGTCTCCTTTCTTGTCCGAGTATGACGGGCGTCTCTACTTTAGCGGTCGCCGTACGGAGACGGATAAAGACCCAGCGAAGCTCTATTCGGTTATGCCAGTCGATAGCAAGAAAGATATGATTCATTGGAAGGATCTTCATCCAGTTTCAGATACGGTTAACTCTCAGCTTTGGGATTCTTATTTCTCACCTCACAAGGCGGGTACGTATGCTTATTTCTGTTCGCACCGCGAGACATACGGTAAGTCTGATATCTACAAGGTGATGCTCGTTGAGGAACGTCCGTGGATTAAGGTGACGGGTTACCTCGTAAATGCAAAGACGGGGGAACTGATGCCTAAAGATAAGGAGATAGAGGTGCGTATCAATGGTGCGCCGAGCGATTCGGTGGTGATGAACGAGTCTACTTTCTTTGCACTGTTGCCGTTAGGACAGCGCTATGAGTTTACGGCAAACCTTCAGAATTATACTTCTGATACGGCTGTGGTTGACGTTACGGGAAGCAAGCTTTATAGCGAGCATGAGATTCGGATTACGTTCCGCACGTTACCTTACGTCAATGTATCGGGTATCTTGACGAATAGTTTGTCACAGACGGCTATTCCTGCAAAGAACAAGCCTGTTCTTTTGATCGATGGTAAGCAGTGTGACTCTCTTAAGTTTGACCCCGCGAATTCGTCTTACTCTGTCAACTTGCCTTATGGACGTAAGTACAACCTTGCGGTACAGGCTACGGATTATACCTCGATTCCGACGGAGTTGGATCTTACACAACACAACGAGTATACGAAGCTCTCGCAGAATGTTCCAGCTAAGCCGAAGCTTGATAATCTTGTTACCCTTCGAGGTCGGATGATTAACACCAAGACGGGGCAGCCGCTTGACCCAAGCATTACCGCGAAGATGCGCGTGAATAAGCAAATATCTGATGCGTTTGTTTACAACCCTGCAGATGCGACTTATACGCTGAAGCTTTTGCCAGGGGCGGACTATGACCTTGTGCCGAGCGTACAGAACTTCTATAACAAGCTTGAGGTAGTTGACCTCCGAAATGCTAAGCCGCGAGATGTGATCAATCGAGACTTCTTTGTAACGCCGCTTGAGATCGGACAGTCGGTTGACATTGAAAACATCTTCTTTGAAACGGGTAAGAGTAAGCTGAAGGAAGAGTCATTCCGTTCGTTGAACGCGTTGGTAGAGTTCTTCCAAGAGTACCCGAACGTGAAGGTGGAAATCGGTGGTCATACGGATAATGTCGGGAGTGCAACAACTAATAAGCGTCTCTCACAAGAACGTGCGAAGTCTGTTGCTCTTTACATTATTGGACAAGGTATTAGCAAGGATCGTTTCCAAGCGAAGGGTTACGGTCCGGATAAGCCTAAGGCGACGAACAAGACCAAAGAAGGACGTGCTCGTAACCGTCGTGTAGACTTTACGATCATTGGAATCTAACCGATGGGTCGTGGCGGATAGGATTCGCCTACAATAAGAAAGCGGGGCAGACCATTGAGGTTTGCCCCGCTCTCTTTTATCTTTGAGAAAGCGCCTGTTTATTCTCGTGTGAGTAAGCAGGTAAAGAAGTTGGGGTAGGACTTTGCTACGCAGGCTGTATCGTCTAGTGAGGGAGGTGTTGGGCAGCGTAATCCTATCGCCGCAGCAGCCATTGCGATACGGTGGTCGTGGAAGGTTGGAATGGTCTTTTGTGCATGAGGGAGGTCGCCGTCAATGTAGAGGGTATCGCCTTTGAGACGACATTGTAGCCCGTAGCTGCTTAACATTGTCTGTAGTGCAGTGGCGCGGTCAGATTCTTTGTTGCGAAGACGGTGAACGCCCGTTATGGCACTTTGCCCTACTGCTTGAGTGGCTAAGGCAGCAAGGGCGGGAAAGAGATCGGGCGTGTCGGTTGCGTCAAAGAAGAAGCTGCGTAGCGGTTGCTGCGCGTTGAGGTAAAGTGCTCCATCGTCCCATTGCGTTGTCCAGCCAGCGTTTTCTACCACCTGTAGGATGCTTCGATCGGGTTGAGAAGAGTCTGGATTTAACCCTTGCATGCAGAGCGTCTCGCCTATTTGTAGGGTTGCTATGACCTGTGCTGCGGCACTCCAGTCAGCCTCTACAGTACCGTTCCAAGGGAGGTAACCCGTAGGCAATAGACTCAAATAGGAAATGGGAGACGCAAGCGAACTCGTGCGCAATGCCTCAAAACGCTCTACAACGCCGCTAAATTTGCGAATTACGCCAAGAGTGGTATCAATATACCCTAAGCTTGAAATTCTAGAGAATTTGACGTCTGTTTGATTGTTTGCGAGAGGGAGTGCCATTAAGAGCCCAGAGAGCGATTGCGAAGAGTCTAGTTTATCGATCTCGATTACTCTTTGGGGAAGGAGCGGTGTATACGCCATGGGTAAACAGCCGTTGCTGCTGCTACAGCTTCCGCCCGCTGCGGTGAAGAGTGTGGAAAGATCGTTGAGTTGGCGATGGAGGAGTGAGCCCGAGCCTTCGATCGAGCCAGCATGTCCCTGTATGGCACTTAGAAAGGGGAGTGTGCGAGCTAAAAAGCCCGACTCGCCACAATAGAGATGCTCCGCTGGTTGCCACCGTCGCCCTTCTACGCAGATGCGATCAGGTTCTACGGAATAGGGTACGCCAAGAGCCTCGAAATTGGAGAGAAGTGCCTTTACGTCGTCGCAGAGCGTTACCCCCCGAATTTCAGAAACACCTCGGGCGACGGAGGCGAGCAAAAGTGTGCGAAGGGCAATACTTTTAGAAGAGGGGAGGGTAACAGTACGCATAAATTACTTTTTTAGTCTTCCGTCGTTAGGAGCTTGAAATTCTCTCGTGCTTGAGCGTAAAGCCAAGTGTAACCATCGTGGTAGGGGCATCTGATCTCGGTAGCAAGTTGCTTGAGGGGCGAGTCTATATAGGCAACGTCATAGCAGGCTTCGAGATATTCGGTGGGGAGTTGGGGGAGTGGAGCATAGGCTGGCAAGGCTGAAAAGATGGAAAATCTAATGCGAAGAGCTAACAAATCTTCAGTAGATAGGTAAGTAGCACTATATTGGGTGGCGAGGCTTCGTCCTGTGGACTCTGTTCGGTTGTGTATATAGGCGCTCCTGTTCAGGGTTTCTAGCGTCTTCAAAATGACGCGTGCTGCTCCCCCTGCCCCTAGTACGAGCATCGGATTGGGGTGCTGTAAATGGACACCGTGCTGTGCTCTTTCTGTAGACGGAAGGAGTGCTCCCTCCAGCATTGCGCTACAGCCTACCAAGTCGGTATTGTCGCCATGGAAACCCTCTGCCGAGCGTGTGACTAAGTTTACGGCTCGGACACTCGCGGCACGTGGCGAAAGCGTTGTCATGACCTCGGCGACGCGCTCCTTGTAGGGGGATGTGACGTTGAGCCCGTCGAGGTGGTAGGTCGTAAAGAGCTCTTCTAGTTCGGAGAGCATATCGCCAACGTCTGCCCGTTCAAAGAGAGTGTAATGGCTTACAATCCCGTGCTCTGTACCGAGCTGTGTAAAAAGAGCGGGACTTTTAGAATGGGCGACAGGGTAGCCCAAGAGTCCCATGCGGAGGGTATTATTCTTCATCCCACACGTTGAAAATCTCTTGCATTAGGGAGGCTGGGAGCAGCCCGGGGGCAACGCCCTCGTTATAGGCGGCGTAAGTGTAGGGCGCGCCGAGGTAAGGGGCTGCGAGACGGGTGAAGCCGCCGACAGCGCCCATGGCGAAAATCAGCAGGTTAGCGGTATCGTCGGTAGGGGGAGTGTTCGTGCTCGGCGGACGGAACTCGCGGTATAAGTTCAACAGCTCGGCAGCGTGCTCTGCACTTTGGCATAATACCGCTAGCTTGCAGATGTAGGGGCGAAGCGCCAGCATGGCACGGAGTTCGGCTCGTAAGCGGTTGAGGTCGCCGTTGTATTCCCAGATATGTCGCGAGAGGATAAGGCGTGTCGGGCTTGCTGCCCATCCGTCTAAAAGCGCTTTCAGAAAAGGCTCTTGGTAGTCAATGTCGACAAAGGGGACGCCCTGCGCGATCCATGCGCCGTAGCAGTGGGCTCGTGCAGTATCAGAGCGTGTGCCGCAGTGGCGAAGGGTGTAAATTACCTTGTCGTAGGAATGGCGGAGCGCCTCGAGCCATCCCGTCGGGGGCGTGCCAATCTTGTCCCACCGTATCTCGAGCCATGTCGTGGCGGGGGGGTACGCCTCTGGGGCAGGG
>CAJPTV010000007.1 GCA_905373665.1 Bacteroidia bacterium | reverse complement strand
ACCAGATTCTGTCGCAGGGGTATCTGAAAAAGTTCGCTCGCACCAAGCGTCTCGTCCACCTCGTAGGGATAAGCTTTGACGAAAAGAGGCGCAATGTCGGAGAATGGAAAGAAGAGGTTCTCTAAGGGCGCGCGCCCCAGTGACGAAGAGGGGCTGGATTCGTGGTTAGAGGAGCAAAGCGGTTCTAACACCTGACGGGCGGCAGGAAGCCATATAGGGAGATTTCCTTATCTTCGTACCAACCAAACGACGCGCCGCATGGATACACAACGAGACCTCCCCCTCTATTTTCAAGATTTTGAAGACCTACGTCGAAAGAACTACCTCTACGTCGATAAGACGCAGTACCTCGCACAGCTCGTTACGCGCTACAAGGACTTCTTCTTGAGCCGCCCTCATCGCTTTGGCAAGAGCCTCTTCCTATCCACCCTACGCGCCTACTTCGAGGGGAAAAAGGAGCTCTTCAAGGGGCTCTATATCGAACGAGCAGAAGAAGAGATAGCCCGCCGACAGAATAGAGAGCCGTGGGAAGTATCCCCTGTGCTTTACTTTGATTTGAATGCAAAGGATTACGAGAGTCGCGATACATTATTGAGGCGTCTCATAGCTCAGCTGTCAGAAATGGAAAAACGGTATGAAGTGGAGAAAGGAGGCGAGGACCCCGAAGATCGTTTTATCCACCTTATCAAGGCTCTTTACCAAAACACAGGCAAACAGGTAGTCATTCTTGTTGATGAATATGATAAGCCCCTCTTAGAGACCGTGGATGATGAAGTACTTAACAAAGAAATCCGCTCGCTCCTCAAAGCCTTCTACGAGGTGCTCAAGCAGTGCGACCGCTACATCCGTTTTGCGTTCCTCACGGGGATTACCAAGTTCAGCAAGACGACGCTTTTTAGTGGGGTGAATAACCTGATCGATATCACCTTAGAAGACAACTATGCGGGTATCTGTGGTTTTACGGAAGCCGAGCTTGATCTCTTTGCTCCCGAAATAGAGCTCCTCGCTGAAAAACAAAAGAGCTCGGTAGAAAAGACCCGAGCGCGACTTCGGAAAGAATATGACGGCTACTGCTTTGCCGAGGAGGGGGAGCATGTCTATAACCCGTATAGCCTACTTAAGGTATTGGCAACAAGCAAGTTTAAGTATTACTGGTTTGAGAGTGCGACGCCCTCCTATCTGGTGAACTATCTAAAGCAGACGAATCTCTTTATCCCAGACTTAGACAAAGATTTGACCATCGGGGTCAATGCCATTCAAGACTTTCGTTACAACGATAATGAGAGCATCGTGCCGCTCCTTTTCCAATCAGGTTATCTTACGATTAAGGGCTACCTCTCGCAAGCCAATCTCTTCCGTTTAGGCTATCCGAACAAAGAGGTGAGGTTTGGCTTTCTAGAAGAGTTGCTCCCACTTTATGCAAACTTCCCGCTAGACAAAATAGAACCCTCTGTGTGGGATCTCTATCAGCTATTGAATAAGGGCGATCTCGCCGAGGCAATGAAACAGATAGAGGGAATATTGGCGGGTATCATTTACGGCAATATCCCGAACAGCGAGGAAGGGCGTCCGTTGCGTGAGCAGTATTACCAGTCGGTGCTTTACACCGTCTTCATCCTGTTGGGCTTGCATGCGCAGTCGGAGGTGGTCTGTGCTACAGGGCGTATCGATATGGTGGTCACGACGCGCAAGCACGTCTATATTTTTGAATTTAAGGTCTCCACGGCTGGCACGGCGCAAGATGCCATCGACCAGATTCTGTCGCAGGGGTATCTGAAAAAGTTCGCTCGCACCAAGCGTCTCGTTCACCTGGTAGGGATAAGCTTTGACGAAAAGAGGCGCAATGTCGGAGAATGGAAAGAAGTCGTTAGAGGATAGACGTTAGGGGCGCGACGTTCCGTTCAATGCAAATGAGTAAGGCGCGGGGTTGGTGCGCGTTGCGCTTTTCTACTTTTTTGTAACTTTGGGTTGTAGCTTTCGCTACGCTACTAGAGCTATCAGTGTAAAAATAAGAGAGGAAAGTAACTATGGAACTACCATTTTCAGAGGCGTACCGTATCAAGATGGTCGAACCGATACGCAAGAGTACCCGCGAAGAACGTGAAGCATGGCTCAAAAAGGCACATTATAACGTCTTCCAGCTTGAGGCCGAGGAGGTCTTTATCGACCTACTGACAGACTCGGGGACGGGCGCTATGACCGACCGTCAGTGGTCTGCGATGATGATGGGCGATGAGAGCTATGCTGGCTCGCGTTCTTTTTTCCATTTTAAGGATACTGTGACGCGTATTACGGGCTTCCCCTTTGTTTTGCCTACCCATCAAGGTCGTGCGGCTGAGAATGTGTTCTTTTCGGCGACGGTGAAAAAAGATGCTGTTGTGCCCGGTAATTCGCATTTTGACACCACCAAGGGGCATATCGAGTCGCGCGGGGCTGTCGCTTTAGACTGCACCGTAGATGAGGCAAAAGATACGCAATTGGAAGTTCCTTTCAAGGGTAACGTCGACGTCAAGAAGCTGGAAAAGGCACTCAAAGATCATGCGGGGAATATCCCCTTTGTGATTGTGACGTGTACGAACAACACGGCGGGCGGACAGCCGGTAAGTATGCAGAATATCCGCGAGGTCGCAGAACTCTCGCACAAGCATGGCATTCGCGTGGTGATGGACTCGGCGCGTTTTGCAGAGAACGCCTATTTCATCAAGATGCGTGAAAAGGGCTATGAGAACAAGACCATCAAAGAAATTTGCGCGGAAATGTTCTCGTACGTTGACGCGATGACCATGAGTGCGAAGAAGGACGCTATTGTGAATATGGGGGGCTTCTTTGCTACGAAACATGCCGATTGGTACGACGCCGCAAAGGTCTTCTGTATTGTGAACGAGGGCTATATCACTTACGGTGGTATGAACGGGCGCGATATGGAAGCCCTTGCCGTGGGTTTGGATGAAAATACGGAGTTCGATAGCCTCGATACGCGTATCCGTCAGGTGGCTTATTTAGGTGCAAAACTCGATGAGTATGGGATTCCCTACCAGCGCCCTGCGGGCGGACATGCGATCTTTGTGGATGCGCTCAGAATCTTAACGCGCGTCCCGAAGGAGGAGTTCCCAGCACAAACCCTTACCACAGAGCTCTACCTCGAGGCGGGGATTCGTGGGTGTGAGATTGGGTATATCTTGGCAGACCGTGACCCGAAGACGAAGGAAAACCGTTTCGGTGGGTTAGATTTGCTGCGCCTTGCTATCCCGCGTCGTACCTACACGAACAATCACATGGACGTGGTGGCTGCTGCACTCAAGAATGTCTTTGACCGTCGCGACTCGATTACGCGTGGGGTGAAGATCACGTGGGAAGCGCCCATTATGCGCCATTTTACCGTACAGTTGGAAAAACTGTAGTACTTCTTTTGTACTTTTGCCCAACGGGGTGCTGTGGCGTGCTCCGTTGGGTTTTCTTTTTAGGGAATAGAGAACGTTTTTCTAATCAGAGGAATAGCAGATGCTTCGGTCGATGACGGGGTTTGGTAAAGGTACGGCTTCTAATGAGCGGCTCGCCCTTACCGTGGAATTAAAGTCTGTGAATAGTAAGGTTTTAGATTTAGGTGGTTTTCGTCTGCCCTTGCGTTATCGGAGTCAGGAAGCATTGGTGCGCAACGAAATTGCCGAGGGGTTGGAGCGAGGCAAGGTAGATCTGCAAGTCTCGCTCTCTTGGCTGGAGGGGTGCGAACCTCTCTCTACGGGCTTGAATACGACACAGTTCTCACACGTGGTGAATTTGTTAAAAGCTTCTTGTGTGCGAGAGGGGTTGCACTGCTCAGATGACGTGATATTCTCAGCAGCCATGCAAACCGAAGGCGTCTGGCACAAAGAGGAAGAAAATGCTGACGAACAAGAGTTTATACTCTTGCACCAAGCTCTTAAGCAGGCCATCGATGAACTGAATCAGTTCCGCATCAAGGAAGCAGAGGCTACGGCGCGTGACTTTGCCGAACAGTTAAAGGTGATTCGCGCGGCAGCTGCGCACGTCGATGAGATTAAGGATGCGCGTCCTGAGGCTTTCCGCCTTCGTTTTGAAGAGGAATTGGCGCGTCTTAAGGCGAAAGAAGCCATCACGGTAGATGACGGTCGCCTAGCTCAAGAGCTTTTTTACCATATTCAGCGCTTGGATGTCAACGAAGAGTTGAAACGCCTTGCGCAGCATTGTCTGACCTTTGACGAAGCTTTGGAAAAAGAGCATTCGCAGGGACGTAAGCTCAATTTCATTGCGCAAGAGATGGGGCGTGAGATGAATACGCTCGGCTCAAAGGCCTGTGATCAGGCGATACAGCACTGGGTGGTCGTCATGAAAGATGCGTTAGAGAAAATCAAGGAACAGGTTCTGAATATCTTATAGGCGATGGAAAAGACAAGCTCGACGCCGCTGGGGCAGGCGTTGATATTTTCGGCTCCCTCTGGGGCTGGAAAAACGACGTTGATCAATCACCTCTGTGAGGTCTTTCCCAATCTGCGCTTTTCGGTCTCTGCATGTAGTCGTGCGCCACGCGAAGGCGAGCAGGACGGGGTTAATTACTATTTCCTGCCAGAGTCCGAATTTCGTCGTCGTATCGAACGTGGCGACTTTCTCGAGTGGGAGGAGGTCTATGCAGGGAGTTTTTATGGGACACTCCGTAGCGAGGTGCAGCGCCTTTGGGGGCGTCGCGAGGTGGTTCTTTTTGACGTTGATGTGAAGGGAGCGCTCAACCTCAAGCGGGCGTTGGGCGATCTGGCCTTAACCATCTTCGTAGCGCCCCCCTCGCGCGAGGTCTTGAAAGCACGTCTGATTGCACGGGGGACGGAGAGTGAAGCATCGCTTGAAAAGCGTCTCGCGCGTTTCGATTGGGAAATGTCGCAACAAGCTTCGTTTGATCGGGTGGTTATTAACGACCAACTCGAGCGCGCCAAGCAGGAGCTGGAGCAGGTCGTCGGGGATTTCTTGGCACGTCCCCCCTTTGCCTAGTGGATGGACATTGCCCTCTTTTTCGGGACATTTGATCCGCTGCACGTGGGGCATGTCGCGATCATGGGGCATTTGCTCAATACGGGGTGGGTCGAGGAGTTGTGGCTTGTCCCCTCGCCTCACAATCCGCTGAAGGAGTTTACCGCAATCACGCCTTATCATGAGCGGGTTGCGGCCCTGCGAGAGTCGTTAGCCTATTATGCCGACAGGCGGTTGCGTATCTCTGAAATTGAGGACAACTTACCACGTCCCTCCTACACGATCCGTACGTTAACAAGCCTAGAGAGCCTTTTCCCAGAACATCGTTTTGGTTTGTTGATCGGGGGCGATTCGTTGGTATCGCTTCCCCGTTGGTATCGCGGCGAGGAAATCTTGGCGCGTTATCCGATTTGGGTTTATCCGCGCGGAGCGGTGCAGGAAATCCCTCAGCCGTGGCAGGAGCAAGGAAATATTCGTCTGTTAGAGGCGCCCTTGCTCGACATCAGTTCTACGTATATACGAGAGGGGAGGCGGCAAGGAAAGAATATGATTTTTTTTGAAGCCGCGAGGTGTCGGACTGAAGGATAGCTTTTTATTGCTCATCTTTTGTGTAGTTTGGTAAAACTTCTTACCTTTGCCACGAAATTGAGTGAGCGCATGTGCGCAGTCTAGCAGTTAAGAAGTGCGAGTGGTAAAGAAATGGAGCAGTTAATTAAGATAGCCGAGCAGGCATGCGCACAGGATGTGCCACAGATGCCCTATTTTACGAGTGGCGATACGGTGAATGTCTCTTATAGGATCAAGGAAGGAAATAAGGAGCGTATTCAGCAGTATGCTGGAGTGGTGATACAGGTTCGTGGCGAGGGGATGAACAAGCGCTTTACCGTTCGAAAGAATAGCTGTAAGGGGTTCTTCGTAGAGCGTGTTTTCCCAATGAATTCTCCGTTCATTGCTGGCGTAGAAGTATTGAAGGTCGGGGATGTGCGTCGTTCACGCGTTTACTACGTTCGCCACATGAAGGGGAAGAAGCGTCTCGCTGAGCGTCTCCGTCGTCGTCCGACCAAGAAGGCGCTTGCTGCTGCCGCACAACTAGCACAGTTGGCGCAGCAACCCGCAGCGGCACAGGCTTAGGTCTCTTGTCGTGGAATCTAAAACTGAGCTTGCACAAAATAAAGTTGGAGAAAAGGGTGCTACTTCAATAAAAAGTATTACCTTTGTGGTGTGAAAGAAAGGGGCTCCGTAGCATAACTGAATAGTGCACCTGACTACGGATCAGGAGGTTCCAGGTTTGAATCCTGGCGGAGTCACAAAAACGAGGATACGAAGAGGAGGACGCGTAATGTTCTCCTCTTTTGTTTTCTTCTCTCGGTTACTCTCGTAGGGTTCTTTGCGCCTCTCATGGGTGTGTAGCGTCTGCAAGAGGTTTGTCGAGAGCGGGGAGAGGTTGGGTGTTCGTGGCGAATTGTGTGGTTGTTCATCGTCGTGTAGGGGTGTTTGTTGCAGGCGACAAGTGTGGGCTGTGTGTATGCTCGGCGTGTGGTAATCTGCAAATTATTATTACCTTTGCGATGGTTGAATATGTGGGGCGGGGCAGGATGCCCCTTTTTTTGTAGTAGTGAACGTCTTGGGCGTTTTGAGTATGGGGATTGTGTTGTCAGAGGTCGAGTCGTGGCTTGCTGAGTATGGTGCGCGAGATGAGGCTCTTTTCTTCGTGGACGTGAGAAGCGAGGATGGGGGCGAGTCTCTTGTTGTGGAAGCAGATACGACGGCAGGCATCTCCTCTGATGAGTGTGCTGCGCTTTGTTCGTATCTTAGTGAGAAGTGTGAACAAGCGGGGTGGGATGTGGCGCTTATGGTCTCCTCTCCTGGTTTAACTACGCCACTGCGGCATATTCGTCAGTATGAGAAGAGTATCGGACGGACTGTCGAAGTCGTCGATGCCGAGGGGACGTTGGTGGGAGAGATTACTCACGTCTGCGCAGAGGGTTTTACGTTGACATACGAGGCCAAGGAGCGCCAAGAGGGAAAGAAGCGTCCGGTGTGGGTACAGCGGACGCGAGATTATTTGTTTAGCGGCTCGCAGAGGGTGACTATTAAGTTGGGAAAAAGGTAGATATGAAGAGCTCGGATTTAATCCAGTCGTTTGCGGAGTTTAAGGATCAGAAGAATATTGATCGAGAAACCATGAAGGAGATCCTCGAGGATGTCTTTCGTGCCATATTGGTTAAGAATTACGGGTCTGACGAGAACTATGATGTCATCATCAATGTCGATAAAGGAGACTTTGAGATATACCGGATTCTAGAAGTGGTGGCAGATGAGGACTTTACGGACGAGAACCGCCAGATCCCACTCTCTAAGGCGCGCCTTGCTGCAGATGACTATGAGGTAGGGGAGGAGTATACCGAAGAGATTAAGGTTGAGCAGTTTGCCCGCCGTAACATATTGGCTATCCGTCAGAATCTCGCCTCCCGTGTCACAGAGATGGAGCGCAACAACCTCTTCGAACGCTATCGGAAGCGCGTAGGGCTGTTGGTTACTGCCGAGGTGTATCAGATTCGCAAACGGGAGATTGTCTTGCGTGACGACGAAGAAAACGAGCTCTTTTTGCCAAAATCTGAGCAGATACCCTCAGACCACTTCCGTAAAGGCGACAGTGTACGGGCGGTCGTTGATCGCGTCGAGGTGGGACGTAGTTCGCCTCTCGTTTTTGTTTCGCGTACCTCCCCCCGCTTCTTAGAGTGTCTGATGGAGTTGGAAGTTCCGGAAATCTTTGATGGGTTAATCACCATAAAGAAAGTGGTTCGTATCCCAGGAGAGCGTGCTAAGGTCGCTGTAGAGTCTTACGATGACCGTGTAGACCCCGTTGGGGCATGTGTGGGCATGAAGGGCTCGCGTATTCATGGGATTGTGCGTGAGTTGCGTAATGAGAATATTGATGTCATAAGCTATTCGTCAGATCCACGGGTGTATGTCACGCGTGCTTTGAGTCCCGCGAAATTGACTCGTTTGGAAATTAAGGATGATGGGCATACCTTAGAGGTGTTCCTGAAGCCCGACCAAGTGTCGTTGGCGATTGGTAAGAATGGTTATAATATCAAGTTGGCTAGTGAGTTAACGGGTTATAAGATAGATGTCTTTCGCGACTCTGATAACGAGATGGAGGATGATTACAATCTCGAGGAGTTTGCCGATGAGATCGAACCATGGATTATAGAGGTGCTCAAGGGCGTGGGGTGTGATACCGCGCGCAGTGTCTTGAAGATGAGCCCAGAGTTCCTTATCCAGCGTACGGATCTGGAAGAGGAAACGATTAACGAGGTATTGCAGATCCTGCAACGAGAGTTTGATGAGTAGTGCCAACGTAAGTTGTCCGAGTAGTTTTTTGTAAGAGCTTTATTTAGCGTTGTATGACAGAGAAAAAGAAAAGTCCACGGCTCAACGCCTTAGTGCGAGATTACGGCGTCGGCTTAAATACGTTGGTCGAGTTTTTGGCGAAACACGGTTTCGAGGTAGAAGCGAACCCGAGTCTGAAGATAGAAGACGCGGCCTATGATGTGCTCCTTAAGGAGTGGGGACTCCCTAACAAAAAGGGCTTGACTGACGAAGAGAAGAGTCCTGCACCATCCCGTGCGCCTAAAAGTACAGGGGGAAAAAAGACCGTGAAAAAGACTACGCCAGCCCCTGCCGAGGAGGAAGCGGTCGCAACGACGGTATCGGACATTGTGGAAACCGAGCTGCCGAAGGTTGCTGTCAAGGTCAAAGGGAAAATTTCGTTGGAGCAGGATACGCCTGCCGAGGAGGTTGCCCCCCAACCCACTCCTTCGCAGAAGAAGGCGAAAGCAGAGGTGACCGAAGGAACTGTTCAGGGTGCGGAGGTAGAACCAACGGCGGAACAGCAGCTTGATACGCCGAAGGAGCTTGACAAGAAACAGGAATCGCTGCCCAAAAAGCCCCTTGTTGAAAACGAAGAGAAGAACGAGGAAAAGGCATCGTCCCGTACAGAGACCAAGCCTGTTTCTCCTTCTGTTGAGAAACAAGCTTCAGAACCTATTGCTATTGCGGCAGCAACTAACGCTTCGGTAAAGGAGACCGCTGGAGCGGAGGTAAAGATAGAGAAAGAGGCTGTTGCGAACGAAAAGCCCGAGGTAAAGTCGGAACAAGTCGTCGTCGAATCTCCAAAAGAGTCTCCTGCACCATCTCCTACCGTGGCTTCTGAAATGGGGAATAAGCTACGTGAACCCGAATTTGTGGAAACACGTACGCCACATGTACAACAACCCAAGGTGCTTCGTACGATAGACTTGACGGAACAGTCGCCCAAAAATGGGAAACGTAAGCAGTATGAAGCAAAGGTGGAAGTACTCGTAGAGTCTCCTAAGCCTGTATCGCAACGCGAGGAGAAAATAGAGACTACGCCAGTCGCGGAAGCTCCTAAAGAGGGGGCTGTTACTGAAGAGGTCTTCAGAACCAATGTGACGAAGCTGGCGGGGACGACCGTGGTCGGGAAGATCGACCTCGCTTCATTAGAAGAAAAAACGCGACGGAAGCCTGAGGCGAGTGCGACCCCCGGGGGGGCGATTCAGAAGCGACGTCGTCGGAAAAAGATTGGGAGTAGCGAAGATGCCTACCCTTCATCCTCTTCTTCGCAGGGAGGTGGAAGTGGGCATTCTACCCAACAACAGAATTTTAAGAATAATACTTCGCAGCAACGGGATGGCGATCGGCGCAACAAGAAGAAGTTGCCAAAGAAACCCGAGCCGCAGCCAGAGATTACACGTGATGTAATCGAAGAGCGTTACAAGGAGACGCGTGCGCGAATCACGGCACGAGAAAACGCTCGGTCGAAGGTGGCTAAATTGCGCAAGGAAAAGCGGAGTTTGTTAGAAGTGCGCCGCGAGGAAGAGAACTTGCGGAATGAGGAGGCACGTCGCACATTGCAAGTGAGTGAGTTCGTTTCGGTGAATGAGCTTGCTGGTATGATGGAGGTCCCCGTTACCGAGGTTATTGATGCGTGCTTGAGTCTAGACCTGATGGTTTCTATCAATCAGCGTTTGGATGGAGAGGCGTTGGTGCTCGTTGCGGACGAATTCGGCTTTAAGGTGGAGTTCGTGGGACCGACCTTGGAAGAAGAGCTTAGCGCCGAGGAGGATAATCCCGAGGATCTCGTGCCACGTATACCGATCTTTACGGTATTTGGTCACGTAGACCATGGGAAGACGTCGCTCTGTAACTTCATTACCAAGCGTCAAAAGCAAGAGGAAGGGGGAATTACACAGAGCATTACTGCGGATATTGTGACACTCCCCGGAGGGGAACGTATGGTGCTTGTTGACACCCCTGGGCACGAAGCCTTCACTGCCATGCGTTCGCGTGGTGCGAAGATTGCCGACGTGGCGATTATTGTCATCTCGGCTGTGGAAGGGGTGCAACCGCAGACGGTCGAGGTAATGAACCATGCTGCAAGCAACGGCGTGCACATGGTATTTGCTATCAACAAGATCGATATGCCTGAGGCCAACCCGCGTCGCGTGATGGATGAGTTGGCTAATATGAACTATCTGGTTGAGGAGTACGGAGGAAAGTATCAGTGCCAAGAGATCTCTGCGCGTCAGGGTACGAATGTCGATAAGCTTTTGGAAAAGGTGCTTCTTGAAGCAAGCCTTATGGAACTGAAAGCAAACCCCAAGCGGCACGCAGATGCTGTGGTTTTGGAGGTCTCGCAGAAGTTGGGTTTAGGGGCTTGTGTGAACGTGATTGTGCGTAATGGTACGTTGCACAAGGGCGATCGTATCGTTGCGGGGCAGTATTATGGGCGTGTACGTTCCTTGCATGTGTCCGTAGATAATGACAATTCAAAGAGTGTTCTTTCAGCAGAGCCATCGTTGCCTGTCATGGTGATTGGTTTGAACGGTAAGCCGCAAGCGGGGGATCACCTCTTGGTGGTGGATACCGACAAGCAGGCTAGGGATATGGCTACGAAGATCGGTCGGATTCGTCGTTTGCAGAAGATGAACTCTGAAAAACCGATTACATTGGATGAGCTGGGACGTCGTATTGCCTTGGGCGATTTCAAGGAGTTGAAGCTTATCATCAAGGCGGACGTCGATGGTTCTGTGGAGGCGCTTTCGGATGCGCTGCTTAAGCTCTCTACGCCCGAAATCAATGTGGCTATCATCTACAAGGGGGTGGGGCAGATTACGGAAACTGACGTCTCTTTGGCAAAATCGTCTGATGCGGTCATTGTCGGTTTCCAAGTTCGTCCGAATATGGAGGCTAAGCGTGTGGCTTCGGAAAATGGTATTGATATTCACCTTTATTCGGTCATCTATGATGCTATCGAAGAGGTGCGTCAAGCCATGGAGGGGATGTTGACTCCTGAGGTTAAGGAAGAAATCTTGGGGACAGCCGAGGTGAAAGAGTTGTTCCATATCTCCAAGGTGGGGACGATTGCAGGTTGTATGGTGCGCGAAGGGAAGATCTTGCGAGGAAGCAAGGTTCGTATCATACGAGACGGGATCGTGGTCTACACAAGCGAGTTATTAACCCTCAAGCACTATAAAGACGAGGCTAAAGAGGTTACCGTAGGGCAGGATTGTGGTATGAGCGTTAAGAACTATAACGATATCAAGGTGGGGGATCTGATCGAGGCTTACCGAGAAACAGAGGTAAAACGTACTTTGTCTTAGGTTTGGGGGTCGAGACGAGTTCGCGGTCTGCGGGAAGAATTTACGTTGTAAAAATGCAGCTATAGAGCGGAATATGGATAGTGTTGCTTTGCATGCCCTTTCGCCATTGGATGGGCGTTATGAGTCGAAGACGAGTGAACTGCGAGAGTACTTCTCGGAGTATGCATTGATTCGTTATCGCCTCATCGTAGAGGTCGAATATTTCATCGCTCTTTGTGAGCTCCCCTTGCCGCAGTTGTCTGATTTTCCTAAGGCATCGTTTGATGATTTGCGAGCGCTTTATCAAGATTTTGATGATACTCAAGCCTTGTTAATCAAGGCTGTAGAGAAGCAAACCAATCACGACGTAAAGTCTGTTGAGTATTACTTGCGAGACAAGTTTGCTGAATTAGGCCTGGAACGTTATGCCGAGTTCGTTCATTTCGGGCTTACAAGTCAGGATATCAATAATACGGCATTCCCCTGTATGCTCAAGGATGCAATCAAGCAAGTGTATTACCCACAACTGCTCGATTTGCTCCAACGTTTGGATGCTTTGGTTGAGGCTTGGAGTTCCGTACCGATGTTGGCACGGACGCATGGGCAACCCGCCTCGCCAACCGTCTTAGGGAAGGAGATCGGGGTTTATACCTCGCGTTTACGTGTTCAGCTGCAACAGCTGCGAAGCATTCCAGCATCTGCGAAATTCGGAGGTGCGACTGGGAACTTTAACGCACATCATGCCGCTTACCCCTCTGTGGATTGGGAAGTGTTTGCGAACCATTTTGTGAATGATCGTCTGGGGCTAACCCGCTCTGAGGTGACAACACAAATAGACAATTACGACAATCTCGCGGCTATATTTGATGCGCTGCGCCGAATCAATACAATCCTAGTGGATTTCGCCAGAGATATGTGGATGTATATCTCGATGGATTACTTTCGTCAGACGATCGTGGCTAACGAAGTGGGCTCTTCAGCGATGCCCCATAAGGTGAACCCGATTGACTTTGAGAATGCGGAAGGCAATCTCGGCATAGCTAATGCCGTATTTGAACATCTGGCATCGAAACTCCCTGTGAGTCGTTTGCAACGAGATCTGACCGATAGTACGGTGATTCGGAATATCGGTGTCCCTTTGGGGCATACGTTGATCGCACTCCTCTCTTTGAAGAAGGGCTTGGGACGAATTTCATTACATCGTGAGGTGATCGATCGCGATCTTGAGATGCATTGGGAGGTCGTAGCGGAGGGTTTCCAAGTGATTTTGCGTCGCGAGGGGGTCGCGGGGGCTTATGAGATCCTAAAAGGCTTGTCGCGGCGTGAAGTGCGTCCGAATCGAGAGACGCTTACGGCTTTTATTGATTCGCTAGATGTACGCCCCGAAGTGAAAGAGGAGTTGCGTGCTCTAACACCATTTACCTACATCGGCATTCTACCCCATGCGTTGAGCTCGGAGCATGAGAAGTAATGAAAGATTTGAAGCGTTTGCTGCGTTATGTGCTCCCTTATAAGTGGCGAGCGGTTGCGAATATCGTTTGTAATGTCTTAGGGGCTTTCTTCTCGCTCTTCTCTCTTTCATTGATGATCCCCTTTTTGGGGGTTCTTTTTGGGACGTTACCGCTTGTGGAACATTGTCCTGAGTTTCACCTAGATTTGGAGTCTGCGACGGGGATTATTTACTTCCACATTAGTGAGATTATTCGTCTTTATGGGCGTGGCTGGGCGTTGTTTGTGGTGATATTGTTCGTTTGTTTCAACGCCTTGCTGAAGAACTTGTTTAACTATCTTGCTTCTTGGCATTTAGCACCTATCCGCTTGGGGATCGTGCGAGACATCCGGAACGAACTCTTTCATAAGATACTAGAGCTCCCGCTTGGCTATTATTCCGAAGAACGCAAGGGGGACATTATGAGTAAAATGTCGAACGACGTGGGGGAGATCGAGTACTCCATTATGCGTTCGATGGATATGATCTTTAAGCAGCCTATTATCATCATTGTACACCTTACTGGGCTATTGGTCGTCAGTGTGAAGCTCACGCTTTTTGTCTTTATCCTACTCCCTATTTCGGGTCTCATTATTGGGCGAATTGGTAAGAATTTGAAACAAAGTTCGTCTTTGACACAGCAAAGCTTAGGAGCTCTATTCACTATCATAGAGGAGACGCTCGGGGGGCTTCGGATTGTAAAGGCATTTAATGCCGAAAAGCGCACTTACAAGAGATTTTGTGACGAGAACAACTACTATACCCGTATGGCGTTGTTTATCAATCGTCGGCAGGATTTAGCGAGTCCGTTAAGCGAATTCTTGGGGACTGTGGTGATGGGCGGCCTGTTGTGGTATGGGGGGAGTCTCGTCTTTTCCCCAGAAGCGAGCTTGAGTCCAGAAGCGCTCATCGGTTATATGGGGCTTTTTTATATGATATTGAATCCTGCAAAGTCCTTTTCTTCGGCATATTTTAGCCTATTGAAGGGGTTTGCCTCTGCAGAGCGAATCGACTCTGTACTTGGCGCGCAGAACCCAATCCAGTCGCCAACATCGCCGCGACCAGCACCCTCTTTCACAGAAGAGATTGAGTATCGTGACGTGCAGTTCTCGTATGATCAACGAGAAATACTGCATGGAGTATCGCTGAAGATAAAACGAGGAATGACGGTTGCTCTTGTGGGACAGTCGGGGGCAGGTAAGACTACATTTGTGGATTTATTGCCACGTTTTTACGATGTCTCTCAAGGGGCGATACTTTTAGATGGTCACGACATTCGCGAGTATAAGGTTACGGATTTGAGGGCATTGATGGGCAATGTCAACCAAGACCCGATTCTCTTCAACGATACGTTTTATAACAATATCGCTTTTGGCGTTGAAAAAACGACAATGGAGGAGGTCGAGCGGGCTGCGCGTATCGCGAATGCTCACGACTTCATCATGGAAACCGAGTTGGGCTATAATACTCGAATTGGTGATCGTGGGGGACGGCTCTCGGGAGGTCAGCGTCAGCGTCTAAGTATTGCGCGTGCGATACTTAAGAACCCGCCGATTATGATTTTAGACGAAGCTACTTCTTCTTTGGATACAGCCTCTGAGCGCCTAGTGCAAGAAGCGCTGGAGCATCTTATGCAGAACAGGACGTCGATCGTCATCGCACATCGCTTATCCACTATAAAGCGTGCAGATCTGATCTGTGTGATGGAAGAAGGACGGATCATTGAGGTTGGGAAACACGAAGAGCTTCTCGCTCGTGGTGGAGCTTATGCTCGTTTGCATAATATGCAGAACTGGTAGAGGGCGTGAGCTATAATATTTTCTTAACTTTGTTTCTGAGGCTTGAGGCGTAGTTAGGACGAAATAGGGTTGGCAGTGGGAAACACGGATGATTTGTCACGTTTTGTGACAGCACTTCGTACATATACGACGTATGATCTGAGTGATTATTCGGATCGTTCGTTGTTGCGTCGTCTTTATAAAGTCCTTGACGATGAGCGCATTTCGCTTGATGAACTGATCGGCAATATCGCGAAGGATGCTTCTTATGGAGACCATGTCGTCGAGGCTATAACCGTTAACACGAGTGAGTTATTTCGCGACCCCTCTGTCTGGCTTCTGTTACGATCGCGTATTTACCCGAGGTTTAAGACGCAGAATTATCTCAACATCTGGCATGCTGGCTGTTCGATGGGACAGGAGGTTTATTCCAACCTTATGTTGCTTAACGAGTTGGGGTTGTATGAGAAGGCGCGGGTTTATGCTAGTGATATCAATCAAAAAATACTGACTGCGGCACAATTAGGCGAATATCGTTATCGGTTCAATTTGTCCTACCTAGATAATTTTGATTTGGTCGTTAACACGAATCCGCTGAATTATGAAGAAAAGTTGAATGTATCTTACTCCAAGTATTTTGACATTGACGAGGCGAAGGATCTTATTCGGATGCATGACTTCTTGCGAAAGAAGCCGACTTTTCGAGCTAATGACTTGGTAAAGGGGGTAAATCCCTTTTTTGTGCGTTACGACGTCATCTTTTGTCGAAACGTATTGATCTATTTCAACGCTGCGCTGCAGAATAAGCTCTTCGAGGTCTTCTATCGGAATTTGTATCCGGGAGGAATTCTCGTCCTCGGCGCCCATGAGTCGATTCTAGGGTCTTGGGCAGATCGTTTTGAACGTATTTCTCAAGTCTATATGCGCAAGGATTAGGAGGGATGAGGAAGTACATATTACGCGTCTTACGAGCGCTGTATAGTCGTTGGATACTTGTCCGTGTCCGAATGATGATGATGGGGAGTCTTATCCTCTTCCTTGGTGTTTGCATTTTCATCTTTGAACGACTGGTATATAAAGAATCGCACGAACAATTGTCGTGCACCTTGGAGAGTTTTGCCCAAAAATTCTCTCAAACCTTAGAGATGCTAGATGTTGATCTCAGGCAATTGGATTCTGCGCACTATCGGGGATTACGAGAGCTTTTTCGCGATCCTATGTATGGGGCTACAGGATATCCCTTTGTTATCCAGATGACTGGGCAGATCAATTTCCATTTCTTTCGGGATGGGGATCGACTCTCGCGAGAGGTCTTAGATCAGATGGCATCGGCGCCAAGTCGACGCGGTCGTATCCGAGTGAATTTTGGCGAGACTTCCGAGACGGAGAAGGACATCATCTTTACATTCGTAAGAGATTTGGACTGTTTTCTTGCCATTGAGGTCTCTGATAAGGTTTTTGATGGGACTATGAATGGTTTGAGAGTCTATAGTTGGCTCTTTTTTCTCTTAGGGTCTCTTTTGGTCTGGTTTATCCTTTCCTATAATATGCGTAAGGAGGGGGCTTTTTATAAGTTATTGCATAAGAACTTATCTGATCTCGCTGTAGGGATTTTGCCATCTCCGATGCCAGTAAAGGAGGGAGCGGAAATGCGCGGGATTGCTACATCGTTCAATCTCGTTGTTGAGAACCTTGCAACAACGACTTCGTTCGTGCAGCGAATGGCTGAGAATGATTTGACATCGGAATATACTCCACTCGGTTTACGAGATGAGTTAGGCAATACGCTTTTAGCATTGCGCTCAAATTTGCAGAAGCAGGAGCTTGAAGCCGCGCACATCAAGGAGGAAGAGCGTATACGCAGTTGGAGTAACGAGGGCTTGGCAGAGTTTGCTAAGCTGTTACGAGAGAATAACAATGATACGAGCCAATTGGTGGAGATCGTGCTTCAGAAAGTGGTTAATTACCTAGATGCCACGCAAGGGGGGCTTTTTATCGCAGAAGAACGTAAAACGGGGACAGTTTTGCACTTAGCGGCTGCATTTGCTTACAACCGTAAAAAGTATATGCAGCAGGATTTGGCCTTGGGTGAAGGTCTGGTCGGCACCTGTGCGATAGAACGTGAGATTGTGCATATTGATGTCTTGCCGCCAGAGTATTGTGATATTACCTCAGGGATTGGGAATACGCCCCCTAAGGAACTATTGATTGTGCCACTAAAGACGGATGATGCGCTGTTAGGTGTCTTGGAACTTGCTTCTTTGAAGGGTTTTGCGCCGTATATGGTCAATTTCGCCCAACTACTCTCTGTGAGCATCGCCCAAACCTTGCAACAGGCGCAGAGTACGCAGCGAACTGCAGAGCTCTTAAGGCAGTCGCAAGAGCAGCGAGAAGCAATGCGTTCACAGGAGGAAGAGATGCGTCAGAACCTTGAGGAGATGCAAGCAACGCAAGAGGAAATGACGCGTCGTACACAAGAGTTTGAAGTTTTGCAGTGTGTCGTAGATAGTGCGCTGTATTATGCAGAGTTTGGCGTGGATGGGCGTTATATCCAAGGGAATCATCGTTTAGAGGAATATTTTCATCAACTCGGGATTGCCGATTTTACGGAATTGACTTTTTCCAATCTTATTGATTGGGCATCGGTAGACTCGGGGCATCATGGGTATACGGTCGAAGATCTGTGGAGGGAAATTCGTGGTGGCATTTGTCATACAAAACAACTTTCGTTTAAGGGGGATAGTGCAGTGCAACTTTACTGTTCGTTTGCCGTATTGGCATCGGATGGTGTAGATCATATCTACATGATCGGGCAAGAAATGCCAACTCAATCTCTGTTGTCATAATGCTTTTAGCGCCTTTTTATTGGTAGAAATGTTCATTTCTGAGCTTCAAGATTTGGGAATAAAGGAGACTCGAATGGTCGTTGCCGCGATCCGTCTAGGACATGGTGATGATTTTACGGACTTTAATCTCGGAATTCTGAGTCGTCGTTTTGCGATGGTGATGAATCGTCTTGGAGTGCGACAGGTGGATGCCTTATGTGACATACTCTCGGCTGGGGATGCAAAATTCTACGATCGATTCCTTGCAGAGCTCGTTCCGCCAACAACAGAGCTTTTACGAGATCCGACCTTTTGGAAATTATTAAAAGAGGAGATCCTTCCCGCATTACTAAAACAGTTTGGAGATCTCCGTATTCTTCAGCTCGCATTAGGTTCTGGGGAAGAATTGTATTCGTTGTTGATTGTCTTGCATTTATTGGAAATGCGAGAACGGGTTGCAATTTCGTGTGCTTATGCCTGTGAGCAAAATCTCTCTCTTATACAGAGGGGGCTCTTGCCAATAAGGCGTAAAGATTTGGATGAGAATAACTTTCATGCATTGGGGACGCAGAGTCCGTACGAAGCCTTTATCAAATCCGAGCTCGATGTGGTCTCTTTTCGCGTTGAATATTTGGAGGGGGTGCATTTCTTTAGGCTCTCTCCAGAGTTCTCTTTGCAGAATGAGGGGACGTTTCATCTGATACTGTGTCGAAATCAGTTCCTTTACTTTAACCCTCAGCTCGGGATGCGAAATATGGCGGTCTTGTTCCGTAGTTTAGTGGGAGGAGGAGTCGTCGCATTGGGAACTAAGGAAAACTTGGAGAGTTATCAGAATGATAGTATATTTACAGTATTAAACGGAGACGAAAGTCTTTATAGAAAGCGACTGTAGTGGGAACGCGTTATAAGGCTGTCGTAATAGGCGGTTCTGCGGGAAGTTTTCAGGTGGTGGTGCGTATTTTGCAATCACTACCTAGCTCTTTTTCGCTGCCTCTTATTCTCTGTTTGCACCGCTTGAAACATGTGCGTACGGGCTTTGAGGAGGCGCTTTCGTTGCGTTCTGCGATTCCAGTTATCGAGCCTCTTGATAAGGAAAATATCCGTGCTCGAGTGGCTTATTTAGCCCCTTCAAACTATCATCTTTTCGTGGAACTCGGTAATCGTTTTTGTCTTTCTACTGATGAGGTGGTAAATCATTCTCGTCCGTCAATCGATCTCACGTTCTTTTCTGTAGCTCGTGTGTATCGAGAACATGCTTTGGGGATTATTCTCTCGGGAGCGAATCGAGATGGAGCGATGGGGTTAGCGCGTTTGAAGCGGATGGGGGGCACTGCTATTGTGCAAGATCCTGCTGAATGTGAGGTGCGGACGATGACAGAGGCTTCATTGCAGTTGACGTCGGTTGATGCGGTGCTTTCGACAGAAGGCATTATACAGTATTTGAAGGATTTGAGCTTGTGAGTTATGGCAAAGAGTGAAGTGAAGCGGCTGCGTGGCATACGTCAGTATCTGTTGATTAGCCTTTCTTTTCTCTTGAGTGGGGGCATTGTCTTGTTGGCATATCGACCGACGGAAGGGCTCGTTGCCCAATATTGGGCTATTGTGATATTGAGTATTTGCTTGATTGCGGTCCTAGTGTATCAGATACGGGCTATTCGAGGAGAGATTGAACGACGTGAGGAGGGAGAAAAAATGATACAGGCTCTTTCGGATGAAAAAGGTGAGCTTGAGCGGCAACTGAAACTACTAAGAGATGAAAAGGATCAGGGGAAGAATGATCTGCGAGATCGTAATCAGCAGCTCTCTGATCTCCTATCCACATTGCAGGGGGATTCGCGTGAGGCTTATCTAGACTCCTATTTCAGCCTTCTTGGTTCTCAATGGGAATTGATGCAGGGATTGTTGTTTATCAGGCAGGATGACGGCGTGTATCGGGTAAAAGCTCGTTATGCCTATTTTAGCTCAGCTGCAGATTTGGAGTTCCGAGTTGGGGAAACTCTGTTAGGGCAAGTGGTAAAGGAGAATGAGCCGCTTTTCCTCGAAGACGTGGAAAGCGAGAGTATTATGGTCGCTTCGGGGACGGGGCGCTCTAAGCCGTGTTGTTTGTATATGCTCCCTGTAATGAGTAAGGGCGGAAATGTCTCCTTGGGTGTCTTTGAATTGGCTTTTGTGAAGACATTGGATGAGAACGCGCGAGATATGTTGATGCGTCTTACTGCGAAGGTTGTCCAAGAAATCGAAAAGAGGTTCTAATGAGTAAGGTTACGGTGTCCTCTGTTGTCAAATTCTGGCAGTGGCGTTTGAGGTCTCGCGATATCGGGATCTCTATCCTGCTCTTTTGCATTAGTTGTTTCCTTCTTGTCATGTGTTGGGTGTTGGCGGCGGCTTCTCTTAATGGAGAATTTAGCCTCTCTACACTTTTGTCGTTACATGAAAAGCAACCGTTGCTCTTTTTGGTGGATCTTTTTCCTTTGGGCGTCGCTTTGGGGTTCTTATTCGTCCAGTCTCAAAATGCGCAGTTGATTCATCAGCTTGAGGAACAGAATGCTGCTCAAAGTCTTAGCATTGAAGAAAAAGCAGACTTTGCGACGGCTATTGGGGATGGTCGGTATGACGCGAGTCTCGAACTGCAGGGAGGGGAACGAGATCGTCTAGGAACCTCGTTGTTGCGTATGCGAGATAACTTGCTTGAGAATACGCAGAAAGAGAATGAACATTCTTGGGTTGCGAAGGGGAAAGAGGATATCGCTTATGTCTTGCGTATGTATACCAATCTTCAGGAATTGGGATATGAGGTTCTGAAGAAGCTAGTCGCGTATATCAATGTTGTACAAGGTGGCTTGTTTTTGTACGATAAAGAGAAAGAGCGGCTTTTGGGGCTGGCTACGTATGCATATAATCGGGAAAAGTTAAATCATCTAGAATTTGCCATCGGTGAAGGTCTCGTGGGGCAATGTGCGTATGAACGTGGGATAATCCATCGGACAGAGATACCTGAGGATTATGTCTCGATAACCTCGGGGATTTTGGGTGATGCACGTCCGAAAAGTATCCTTTTAGTGCCACTTATTACAGATGAGCGACTACAAGGGGTGATAGAGTTCGCTTCTATACAGGTTGCTTTTAGTGAGCGAGATATCCGATTCTTAGAGGAGGTCGGCGAGACGATTGCCCGCGTCGTATTTAACCTAAGGATTAGTCAGAAGACCGAGGCTTTGCTCCATGAGGCGCAGCAGATGACCACGGAGCTTCGCGCAAATGAAGATTTGTTGCGTCAAAATGCAGAAGAAATGCAGAAGACGCATGAGGAGTTGGAGCGGTCAAATATTCAGCTTGAAGCAAAGATTAAGGAGGCAGAGAATGCCCAAAAGAGACTTCATTCTCTTTTAGAAAATGCGAGTGAAGTCATTACGATTTATAGCAAGGAAAAGAGTATCACTTATATCAGTCCGTCAGTCACCACGATTTTGGGGTATACGCCCCAAGAGATGATGGACGGAAAGGATCGCGAGCGTCTGACTCAAGAAGGCGTTCGTATCTTGGATGAAATGTTTGAGGCGCTAATTTCTACGCCTCATGAGGCCGTGACCTGCCAATATATCTTTATGAAGAAAGATGGTGTGAAGGTCTTTATGGAGGTCACGGGACGGAATCTCTTAGAAGACCCCGCGATTCGAGGACTTATCTTGAATTCTCGTGATATTACAGAGCGTCTCCGTGCGGAAAAGGAGGAGCGCATGAAGAGCAAGATGCAGTCTCTTTCGGAAAACTCTGTGGATATGATCGTCCGCCTTGATCCAGAGGGACAGTTCTTCTATGCCAACCCAATCGTTGCGCGATTCTTTGGTGTCTCTGTAGCAGAGGTAGTTGACAAAAATCTTCTTGAAGTGGGGATGCCAGACGTGCTTCGTGAGAGCATTTCGAATGCGATACACGAGGTAGTTTCTACTCAGGAGAAGTGGGAACAAGAGGTCTCGATCGAACGAGATGAGGAGAAGCTCATCTTAAAGCTTTTGGCTATTCCCGAGTTTGATGAAGGGCAATTGGAAACTATCCTATTGGTCGGACATGATGTCACTGAAGCAAAACGTATAGAGAACGAAATCCAAGAGAAGAGTCATAAGATTCAGGAAAGTATCAATTATGCGAAGCGAATCCAGTCGTCTATTTTGCCAGATGTTAAGCTAATTCAGCAATACTTCCCCAAGTCGTTTATGTACTATCGTCCGCGAGATGTCGTGAGTGGAGATTTCCCATGGATTTTTGTTAAGGGCGATAATATCTATATTGCCGCTGTTGACTGTACAGGGCACGGGGTGCCAGGAGCGCTGCTCTCTTTTATCGGTTTCTTTACGCTCAATAATGTGGTCGATCACGATGCCTCATATAGTGCAGGGAAGGTCTTAGACCTTTTGCATGCAGGGGTGCGTAAGACATTGCGTCAGGAACGAGCCGATGCGGATGCTCGAGATGGTATGGATATCGCGTTGTGTAAGATAGACCTAAAACAGATGCATATGGAGTATGCAGGAGCACATCGTCCTCTCTATTTTGTTCGGGAGGCTTCTCTTGAAGAATATAAGGGGGATCGTCGAGCCATAGGAGGTATACCGAATGCGCGTAAGCCAGAAGGGGAGTTTACAAACTATAGTTTGGATTTGAAGCCAGGGGATCGGATCTTTTTCTTCTCTGACGGTTTGCCTGACCAACAGGGAGGTGAGAGCGGGCAAAAAAAGTATAGCCCACAACATATCCGAGAAGTCTTAGTGGAGCAACGAGAGCTTTCTATGGCGCGTTTGGCGCAGTTTATTGAGGAAGATTTCTTGCACCATCGGGGTGTTTGGAAACAAATGGATGATGTCTTGCTCATAGGTATAGAGTTCTAATTACCTTTGATGCGGAAAAAGAGGAGTGATCATGTCGCAAGTGAATGTAGATAACTATCTTGAGTTCGTAGAGCAAGAGTATCATAAGCTCGGCGGTGGAGAGGTTATGTTGGCCTATGAGGGGGAGGTCTCTCAATCGTTGATCCTTGCTCTAACTGGTTTGATAGAGTTGGAAATTGTCAAAGCTGGAGAGGAATCGAAGCTGCAAAAACAACTTTTTCATACCCTTGTTGAGGGCTTACAGAATATTATGAAGCATGCGGATCCGCTTGAGGGAGAACGGACGTCGATGTTCAGCGGACGAGGCGTTGTCATGTTGATTCGTTCGGAGGAATCCTATCATGTATTTGTTGGAAACATAGTTTTGAGTTCTCGCGTTGCAGATATGAGCTCTCGTCTTGAGCGTCTTAAGCAAGCGAATGACGAAGAGCTTAAGCTAATGCACCGCATGAGTTTGAAGGGTAATGAAATTTCCGATAAGGGAGGAGCTGGACTCGGACTCATTGATATGGCGAGAAAGGTGAGCGAGATTGATTATCTCTTTGCAGAGATCAACTCAGAACGCCAATTCTATTTGTTAAAACTTAAATTAACGCGTAAGGTATAAACTGAAAGGAGTAGGAAGAAATGGAGGTAATTAAGATCCAGGGGACAGATGATACCCCAACCGTGACGTTAGAGGCCGATAAGGGATTATTTGAGATTTCTGGTCGTTCTTTGCCTGAAGACGTAACAGCCTTTTATGCCCCCATACTGAGTTGGTTGGATGATTATGCAGGGAATCCGAATCCCAAAACGGTATTCACCTTCAAGCTTGTCTATTTCAACACGGCAAGTTCGAAGCTTTTGTTAGATATCTTGGTTAAGCTTGAGAAAATCCATGAAGACGGGCATGATGTCTTAGTGAAATGGTGCTATCCAGATGATGACGAGGATATGAAGGATGCTGGAGAAGAGTATGCTGAGATAGTGGACATCCCCTTCGAGCAGGTTTCGTATGATATCGCGTAGGTGGCTTCGGTTTTATTAGGCTTTTTTCTATGGGAGGGTCGCCTAATTCTGACCCTGACTTTTATTTGAGAGTCTTATTGCATGAGTGAGGAAATATTGAAAGCGCTGATGCAGCTTTTTGCCATTATTGCCAAGCAGGATGAAGGTCTTGGCGATAGTGAGCGAGAGTATGTAGAGGTGTTTCTCAAACAACAGATTAGTGCTGAAGCCGTAGCCGACTATCTTGCGTTGTTTGATGGGTATGTGAATGACGACAAGGGAGGGGGCAGTAAGCTAACCTCTGTGAGAGATTCTGTACGTATCCTCGGGATCTGTAAAAAAATCAATAAGACCCTGACACAGAAACAGAAAGTAGTCGTCCTAGTGCGTTTGTTCGAGCTTGTGAGTGCAGAGGGCAAGTTCAGCGAACAACGTATGGCGATTATCAATACGGTTTCTGAGGTCTTTAAGGTAGAACCTGAAGAATTTGCGGATATCGAGGCTTTCGTCCTGAGTAAGGAGTTGACAACGCTCCAGCGTTCTACTATTTTACTCATCCATGCAGAAAAACATGAGGTGGAGCATAAGGAGGAGGAACTCTCTAAGGAAATTTGTGTGGAGTCGTTGGATCGTCCGATTGCTATTCTTCGTATTCGTTCAGAGGATCTGTACTTTCTACGCTACGTAGGGAGTGAAGATCTTTATCTTAACGGCTTGCCGATCCATAACCGTCGTATTTACCTTTTTGCAAGCGGTAGCAGTATCAAGTTACCTAAGGGGAAGCCAATCTATTATACAGATGTCGTTTCCCATTTTATGGCAGATTTGAGTCTGACTCCGATCTCATACGTTGTGGATGATATCTCATATCGTTTCCCGAATGGCGCTTTGGGGCTTCGGAATATTTCTTTTTCCGAGGAGCATGGTCGTCTAGTCGGGATTATGGGGGCGAGTGGTGCAGGAAAGACGACTCTTTTGAATGTTCTCTCAGGTTCGTCTAAACCCTCTGCAGGGCAGGTTCGTATTAATGGTCTTGACCTATATAAGGATACGGAGCGTCTTGAGGGAACGATCGGTGTGATTCCACAAGATGACCTTTTGATAGAGGAACTGACCGTCTTTCAGAACTTATATTATAGTGCTAAACTTTGTTTCCGAGATAAGGCAGAGAATGAGCTTTGTGAGTTAGTGGATAAGACCTTAGCAAGTCTAGGACTCTTAGAGCGTAAAGATTTGAAGGTTGGCTCTCCTCTAAATAAGATGATCTCTGGGGGGCAGCGTAAGCGTTTGAATATAGCCCTTGAGTTGATTCGTGAGCCTTCGATTCTCTTTGTTGATGAACCGACTTCTGGTTTATCGTCGCGAGACTCGGAAAATGTGATGGACTTGCTTCGGGAGTTGACCCTAAAGGGCAAGTTAATATTTGTGGTTATCCATCAGCCTTCGTCTGAAATCTATAAGATGTTTGACGATATGCTTATCTTGGATACGGGCGGTTATCTTGTCTATTGGGGTAATCCCGTAGAAGCCGTTATGTATTTCAAGAAGGCTGATGCGCAGGTGAATAGTGATGTCGGGGAGTGTCCGACGTGTGGTAATGTCAATCCAGAGTTGATATTCAATATCATTGAGTCGCACGTGGTTGATGAATTCGGTCGTTATACTCCGAACCGCAAGGTGCAGCCACAGCGTTGGGAAGAGATCTTCAGAGAACAAAAGCCTAAGACTCATGTTATTGAGGAGTCCGTGCCACCGCCTAAGTCTCTAAACATTCCGTCGCGTCTAAAACAGTTCCTGATATATACGGCGCGAGATTTCCGCTCTAAAATCAGCAATACGCAGTATATCGTCTTGAACCTGTTGGAAACGCCAGTTTTGGCCTTTATATTGGCGTATGTGATACGGTATATCCCAGATCCGAACTCGAATGTGTATATCTTTCGGGAGAATGAGAATATACCGATTTATATCTTCATGTCGCTAATCGTTGCGCTCTTTATTGGGCTTACGGTGAGTGCAGAGGAAATATTTAAGGATAGGAAGATCCTTAAGCGAGAGCAATATTTGAACCTAAGCCGCACTTCTTATCTTTTTAGCAAGATCTTCATCCTTTTGGTACTGTCCGCGATACAGACGCTCTCTTTTGTCCTGATAGCGAATAGTATATTGAGTTTGCGCGGTTTGAACTTAGAGTATTGGCTTATTTTGTTCTCCACCTCCGTGTGTGCTAACTTGATTGGGCTTAATATCTCTGCTACGTTTAATAGTGCCGTTACGATCTATATCGTGATTCCATTATTGATGATTCCAATGATGGTGCTCTCTGGGGCTATGTTCTCTTTTGAGAAGTTAAATCGTGCTGTAGGTAGTTTTGACCGAGTGCCTTTGATTGCCGAGTTTATGCCTACGAAGTGGGGGTATGAGTCGTTGGTCGTTTTGCAGTTTAAGGACAATGAGTTCCAACGTAATTTCTATGAATTAGAGAAGGGGGAACGGAACGCAAACTATAAGACGGTTTATTTGTTGCCAGAATTACAGAAGCGTTTGGAGTTTTGTATTGAGAACTGGGATAAGCGAGATTCGCTTGATATACAGTTGAGGTTACGGGATGCGCTGGGTGTATTGCACCGTAGTCTCAAGAGAGAACATGAGGTTGAGGCTGCGGACATCCCTTATACATATCTTTCTGGTTTGAACTATGATAGTGTGACAGAGGAAGCATTGTACGAGACCGTCGGCTACATCGATCAGCTGCAGGAAAGGTATGCTAAAATCTTCGGAGAGAAGAACAAGCAACGAGATGCAATCGTGTCACACTTGATGTCTACTAACCCTCAGTTGTACGAGGCTAAGCGGGCGGCTTATCATAATGAGAGTGTCGCAGACCTTGCGCAAAAGGTGTTTGAAAAGAACAAGATTCTCCAATTCAAAGACCAACTGGTGCAACAATACGACCCCGTGTATAGAGACCCGATACCTAATTCGTATTTTGATATAGGTTCGCATTTCCTTGCTCCGAGAAAGCATTTTATGGGGCATTATTTTGATACCTATTGGTTTGATTTGGTGATTCTTTGGGTGATGAGTGCATGCTTATATCTTGCGTTGCATTTTGAGTTGTTGCGACGAGTGGGGGCGCTCTTCTCCTTCATTCAAAGACTTGTAAAACGATAAGTTGGTTATTGGGATAGCTAGTGTCTAAATAGATTTTACACGATGAGAGTAGAAAGGATAATGATAATGGCATTCGTTCTGACGGGGTTCCTGTTAGGTGGATGCCAGTGTACCAGAACGGGACCTGACGTTTCACAAGAGTTTAATATTCCAGATTCCTTAAAGAATCAAACGGAGGTTGAGTTGTCAGAGTCGGTTACGGAGAAAATGGTGGAGAATATCTCCTCGCCTGTAGAAACCGCGGCATTGATAAAGCGCTTGAAAGTCCCGTTTAATAAAGACTTCCTTATTTCAACCGACGTCTCAGATCACCTGAATACGAACTTTGAGAAAGCTTTGGGGTTAGGTCTTTATGGGACGGATTTGGGCTATCTGAATATGTATGAAAAGACCTCCTCTGTCTTGAATTACATCTCTTCTGTGAAGGCCTTGGCTGATGGGATACAGGTGGGGCAGTTCTTTGATTTCTCTACTTTGAAGCGTCTTGCCTCAAACAATGAGAACCTAGACTCCCTTATATACATCTCCCAGCAGAGTTATAACAAGATAGACCACTATCTTCGTGCAACCAATCGCGCTTCCTTAAGCGTTGTGATTATCACTGGGGTATGGATTGAAGGGATGTATCTTTCCACTCGGGTCGCTCAGATTACCAAGAATCGTCGGATAGAGGAGAGTGTCGCTGACCAGAAGGTCGTACTTGCTACGCTTATTCCGATCCTGCGTGTCTATGAGCGAGACCAAGATATCAAAGCCCTTGCTGATAGATTAGAGGCGTTGCGTACATACTATGATGACATTCGTATTACTTACGAACAAGGCACACCAGAAACGAAAATTGTGGATGGTAAACTGGTGGTCGAGCAGAAGGATAAACAGATTGTAGATTATACTCCTGAGTTGATGCAGCAGTTGATGAATGAGATTGTTGCCATTCGAACCGAACTAATAACATACAAGGGTAACTAACATTATGAAACGCGTTCTTTTAGTGGCTATAGTGCTACTCTCCCTATTATTCGCTCCGGGTTTGGCTTTTGGACAATCAGAGGACGAACTGTTGGATATCTGTGGTGCATTGGCTGGCTCGGAAGCTACTTATCTACGAGACTTCAAGATTCGTTTAGATGCGGCAGATCCCGCACCTATACAGCGCTATCCAGTCGTGCTTAAGAAGGGTAACCGCTACCGCTTCTCTATCGCAAGCTCTAAGGACTTTGAAGGGATTATGAAGCTCGAGCTCTTTGATAGCAACCGCCTTATGGCGACAACTAATAATCCTGCAACAGGGGCAGATTATCCTAGCTTTGACTACATCTGTACCAAGACGGGAGCTTACCATCTTTTCTTCTCGTTTAAGGACGGAAAGGCAGGCATGGGTGTCGGCGTCTTATCGCTACTAGACGGTGAGAATTGACCTCCCTGCTTATTAGATTACTCAAGCCCTCTGCTTTTAGCGGGGGGCTTTTTTTTATTGCCTTCCTATCCCCCTGTGATGAACGGGTGTTTGAAAAGAAATGAAAGAAATACCAGTATATATTTGGTCACGTCCGAAAAAATAAATTTGCTGCGTTTAATATTAACACATCGTGTGATATGAGAAAGGGATATTTACTCGTTTTGGTGGCGCTCTTTGTAGCGCTTTTTAGTTCGTGCAGTCTTTTAGGTCTGGCGAAGCCAAATTCTTTTATTGCTTCTTCTACTGGGGGCGATTGGGCATCCATTGTCTTGCGCGACGGACTAGATTATGAGAAAGCCTTTGGTGAAGTATTGGATATCTGTGCCCGTCGTTTTGAGATGGATATGATCTCTAAGGAAAGTGGTTATGCTCGTAGTAATTGGACATACACTTGGAATACCAAAGGGCAGTATACTCAAAAGTATCGGGCGCGAATCATTTTCAAATTCTCTACAGACAGGACTCGCGTAGATATCAAAGCGGAAGCCGAGTTCGGAGGAGAGGAAAACTGGATAAATGGCTATGACACACGACTCCTTCAGACCATGAAACAGGATATTCAGGGGGCTGTCGGACGTGTCGTGATGTAGGGGATTTCTTTCCATCATTCAGGCGAGCCTTCAAGCTCGCCTTTTTTGTCCCCTTCCTTCGGTACGATTCTTGTGCCGTTTTCTAAACGTCCGTTATATGTGAAGATTTATTAGCATGAGGGGGCGACACACACTACTCTTTTTCTTCGTAATCCTCTTGCTCGGCTGCGAAGCGAGCCTTGCCGCTACGACAGATACCCTCCGCCTCACTCTTAACGATGCACTCGCGCGAGCACAGCAGGCTAATCTACAACTACGTGCTTCGACAGAGGGCGTAGAACAAGCCGTGCTTGCTGTACGAGAAAAGTACGGAGCGCTCCTCCCTTCCCTCGACGCAAGTGGCGTATATAACCGACATCTCAAGAAGCCCGTCATCTTCCTACCTGAAGGTTCTCCTATGGGCAATGTCCTCGAGCTCGGCTCTGACAATAGCTTTCAAGCTACATTCTCTGCCAAGCTTCCCCTCTTCGCCCTTCCCCTTTACCAACAAATTAGCGTGGCTAAAACAGACCTCCGTATTGCGAAAGAGACGGAACGCGGTGCACGTGTCGCCCTCGATGCAGACCTCCGCCTCGCTTTCGCTAATGCTCTTCTTGCTCAAGCCTCACAAAAGGTGGTTGGTGCAACCCTCTTACGCGCTGAAGAAACCCTACAGCGCTTGAAGAACCTCTCCTCGCAAGGGATGGCCTCTGACTACGACCGTATCCGCGCCGAGGTGCAAGTCTCTAACCTCCGCCCCGTCGTTTTACAGGCCAATGCTGGTGCTGAAGTCGCCCTACTTACCTTGCGTCTTATGGTCGGACTCCCCGACTCGATCCCTGTCACCCCTGTAGGCTCTTTAGACTCTATGCTGCAGGGGTTGTCCACTACGCCGTTGCTTGCTGGTGAGCTTAATAACTCCTCTGTGCGTCTTCTTTCTCTTCAAGAAGACAAGCTCGAAGGGCAACGGAAGCTCGTGCGTGCAGCTCATTTTCCACTCCTTTCCGCCTTTGCTAGCTACCAGTGGCAAACGCAAGCCAACAACTTCGAGTTTAGTAAATACCGCTGGGTGGACATCTCCCTTGTCGGACTCCAACTCTCAGTTCCGCTCTTTGCCGGATTTACCAAATACCACCAAGAACAGCAACTAAAGGTCGGCATCCGCCGCGTGCAGTTCCAACGTCAATACACGGTACAGCAGCTTCACAATCAGCATCATGTACTCGCCGAACAAATGAACGCCGCACGTGCCTCTATGCAGGCGAGTCAAGCCGCACAAGCTTTGGCTGAGCAAGGCGTCGTCATCGCACGCGGACGCTACGAAGTGGGGGCTGCCACTCTACTAGAACTCAACGACGCCGAAATGGCGCTCACCCAAGCCGCACTCAACTATCTTAAGGCAGAGTTCGACTATATCAAGCTGCGTCTCGATTTGGAAAAGCTGACTCGTTAATGAGAATACCACGCATCGCCCGCCTAGCGCTCTATAGCCTAGGATTTCTCGCCCTTTTACCCGCCTGTCGTAATACTTCACCACAACACTCATCAAACGAAGCAGAACAAGCCTTAGACGTGCGTGTCGCGCTTGTTTCTTCTGCCCGCGTGGAAGACTCTGAGACTTTCTCTGCGACCGTCGATGCCTTCGAGGTCAATCACGTCTGTCCCGCCATTGCCGGGCGCATTGATGCTGTATTGGTCGACGTTGGCGATATTGTCTCCGCAGGGCAACTGCTCGTTCAGATGGATGAGACTCAGCTGCTTACCTCGCGTGCGCAGCTCCTTACGCTCGAACGTGACCTCGCACGTCTCGATACCCTCCGCTCCCTCGGCAGTGTGACCCAACAACAGTACGACCAGCTCCACACCCAAGTTGAGGTCTCGCGTGCCCAAGTCGCTAACCTGCAAAAGAATACCCGCCTTACTGCGCCTATTGCTGGCGTCGTGACGGGGCGTTATTTCCATCCCGGCGAGCTCTTTACCATGTCGCCCACCCCCGAATCGGGTGGACGCTCCGCCATCGTCACGCTCATGCAGATGAACCCCGTCAAGGTGAAGTTTAACCTTCCCGAGGGACGCCTCAGCGCCCTAAAAGTCGGACAGCCCGTCAGCGTCACCCTTGATGCCTACCCTAACGCTACATTCCAAGGCTCTGTCTATCGCATCGCCCCCACCGTACACGCCCTTTCGCACACCCTAGAGGTGCAGGTGCAAGTACCCAACCCTCAGCTCCGTCTTAAACCAGGCATGTTTGCGCGAATGAACCTCTCTTTTGGAGAAGTGGAGCGACTCCTTGTCCCCGACCTTGCTATCGTACAACAGCGAGGTACGAATGACCGTGCCGTCTTCATTGCTCACCAAGGCAAAGCCCTCCGCAAAATTGTCAAATTGGGTAACCGACAGGGCGAATACGTCGAGATCCTCGATGGTCTACGCCTTGCTGATTCGGTCATCACCACGGGTCTCCGCTTCCTACAAGACGGACACGCTATTCGCGTCCTACACTAACGCCCTTTTGGGTCGCCCCCCATGAAACTTTACGAAACCGCCGTCCGAAAACCCATCACGACCCTCCTCCTTTTCGTTGCCGTTATCCTCTTTGGTCTTTTCTCCTACAACCGTTTGGCGGTCGACCTCTACCCGGAGATCGATCCGCCCTACATCTCTATTTTCACCTTTTACCAAGGTGCAAATGCCGAGGACATCGAGACCAACATTACTCGCCTCCTCGAAGACAACCTCAATACCGTCTCTAATCTCAAGAAGCTCACCTCTTCTTCTTACGAGAACTACTCTTTCCTGTTCTTAGAGTTCGAGTGGGGGGCAAACCTTGACGAGGCGACCAACAGCATCCGCGACGCCTTAAGCCGAATTACCAAACAGCTGCCCACGGGGGTTGAAACGCCGATTATTTTCAAGTTCAACACCACGATGATCCCCATCCTCGAGTTCTCGGTCACGGCACGCGAGAGCACCCCCGCCTTAGCGGAGATTATCGAAGATGCTATCGTCAATCCCCTTAACCGCATCGACGGCGTCGGAGCCATCTCTATCACGGGGGGCGAGAAACGTGAAGTTATGGTCGACGTCGACCCCAAGCGCCTCGAAGGCTATAACCTGACCGTCGAACAGATCGGCGCTGCCATTTCGCGCGAAAACGTTAACGTTCCCGCGGGAAACCTCTCTACGGGTAATATGAGCCTAGCCCTACGGGTTCAAGGAGAATTTGACGCCTCAGAGCGCTTAAATAGCATTATTGTCGGACAGTTCCAAGGGCGCAATATCCGTCTTGACGAGGTTGCGCGCGTTAACGACTCTCTGGCCGAAGAGACTCTGGTCGTACGACGCAACGGACAACGTGCCCTTCGCTTCTCTATCCAAAAGCAGTCTGGGGCGAATGCTGTCAAGGTCGTACGTGCCGTCATGGATATGCTCCCCGAGCTTGAACGCAACCTCCCGCAAGATGTCGAAATAGCCACCCTGTTCAACACCTCCGAGTTTATCGAAAACAGTATCAATGCGCTCACCGAGACCGTCCTCTACGCTGCCCTGTTTGTGACCCTCGTCATCCTGTTCTTCCTTGGACGGTGGCGTGCGACGTTTATTATCATTATCACCATCCCTGTCTCTCTCATCGCCGCTTTCATCTACCTCTTTGTCTCTGGCAACTCGATTAACATCATCTCCCTTAGCTCCCTCTCCATAGCCATCGGGATGGTCGTTGACGATGCTATCGTTGTGCTTGAAAATGTCACCACACACCTCGAGCGCGGCAGCTCGCCCCGCGAGGCGTCTATCTACGGTACAAACGAGGTCGCCCTTTCCGTCATTGCGGCAACCCTTACCGTAGTGGCGGTCTTCCTACCGCTGACCATGATCAATGGGCTTAGTGGTATTATGTTCCGACAGCTCGGCGCTTCAGTTACGCTCGTGATTATCATCTCCGTCCTTGCCGCCCTTTCACTCACCCCTATGCTCTCCTCGCGCATTCTCAAGCTCCGTCCTAAAAATGCTCGTTCGCAAGGGAATGCGCTTCAGCGCGGGATTGAAAAAATCCTTTTCGCCCTAGACAATGTCTACGCGCGCACCCTTACTTGGACGACCAAACACCGCACCCTCGTCATCGCCTCCATGACGTTGCTTTTCATTGGCAGTATGCTCCTCATCCCGCGCCTTCGTACGGAGTTTATGCCCCAATCAGATAATTCCCGCATCAGCGTCACAGCGAAACTCGCAACAGGGGTCAGGGTAGAATATACTGGACGTATCGTCGATACCATTGAGCGACTTCTCAACACCCAGAACCCCGAGATTACACTCCTAGCCTCGACCTACGGTGCAGCCTCCAGTGACAACCTCTTTGCCGCCTTTAACGGCAGTGGCAATAACATCATGCAGCTCGATATCCGCCTTGTTAAGCCCGACAAGCGCGCCCGTTCCATGTTTACTATCAGTGATTCTGTGCGGGCGGCCCTCAGGCGTTTCCCAGAAATAGAAACGTTAACGGTCAAACCTGGCGGTAACCAAGGGGGAATGGGCGGCGCACCGACCATCGACGTCAATGTCTTCGGCTTCGACCTTGACCGAACTACCCCCATTGCCGAACACCTTGCGGAGTACATCCGCACCATCCCGGGCACGCGCGATGTCCAAGTCAAACGTGACCCTTTCAAACAAGAATACAACATCGAGTTTGACCGAGAGAAACTTGCGATTCACGGGCTCAACACCGCCACTGCGGCGACTTACGTCCGTAACCGTATGAACGGGCTTGTGGCGTCCAAATTCCGCGAGGGGGGCAAGGAGTATAATATCCGTGTCCGCTATGCCAAGGCGCACCGCACTTCGCTCGCCGATGTCGAAAATATTACGCTTTACACTCCTTCGGGAGCGCCTTTTAAGCTTAAAGAGGTGGCGCGCATTACCGAATTCTACGCCCCGCCCTACATCACGCGCGAGAATCGCCAACGTAGCATCACCGTCTCTACGGGTATGCACAATGCCTCTATGTCGAAGATTGTCGATGCCATCTGGGAGGAGGTGCACCGCATGGATCTCCCCTCCGACATCTCCATCGGCATTGGCGGTACGGCTAAAGAGCAGCAAGAGTCGCAGCAAGATATGGGCTTGCTCCTGCTGCTTGTCCTCATGCTTGTTTATATCGTGATGGCTTCGCAATTCGAGTCCTTTAAGTCCCCGTTCATCATCATGCTCTCGCTCCCCTTCGCCTTTAGCGGCGTCGTCCTTGCGCTCCTCATTACTGGTGAAGCGCTAAGCCTTATTTCGATGATTGGGGCTATCATGTTGGTGGGGATTGCGGTGAAAAATGGTATTGTGTTGGTGGACTACACCAACCTCCTGCGCGAGCGAGGCTATTCCACTTTCCGTGCCGTTATCGAAGGGGGCAAGTCGCGTCTTCGTCCCGTGCTGATGACCTCGCTCACGACGATCCTCGGGATGGTGCCTCTTGCCCTAAGCTCTGGCGAAGGCTCTGAGGTATGGCGACCGATGGGTGTTGCCGTTATTGGAGGATTGACCTTCTCTACCCTCCTTACGCTTCTTATTGTCCCTGCCGTCTACGCAGCTTTTGCAGGGCGCGAAATAAGAGGGAAAAGGCGAAAGAGGTTGAAAAATCGCTCGTAAAGTACGCAGCTTCTTCCACACGAACTCTGATTATTTTGACGCTAGGGGAGGGTCTATCGATTCTTCCTGCAGTGGCTTCGGTGTCGTGGCATAGAGAGGTATGTCCACAACTTCGGCACTACGTCTCAAAAAGAGCTTCAATAGGTTGGAGCTGTGTTATGAACTCTGTTTTTCAAACGAGTCTAGCAATTTCAATACTTCGTGGATTTCTGTATAAGAGTGAAGCGCCTCTGGTGTCTCTTGGGCTAGCTTGAGAAGCTGATCTGCGTGATCTGTCGCACGAGACAAATTCTCATTGTCAAATAGTTCTCGGTAGAGTTTCTCATTCTTGAGGTATTTCTTACTTTTTTCATAGTCTGGTAAATAACGACGCAAATCCTTTACCACCGCCTCGTAATTCTCGTAGCACTTTGTAGAAAGTGTTTGTAAGAAATGGAGTAAGAACCAAAATTCTATACAGGGGTTGGTTTCAATCACTTGAATCTTCTTTTTCTGTATTCTTTTCTTCTCTTTCTGATATTTATCCTGTTGGGGGGTATTGTAAATCACATCCATATCGACTAAGACGATGACCTTGTCATACCCTTGTGCTTTACATTTCTCCGCATCTTGGAAAAGACTCTGCCAGCTGGAATGTTTCGGGAAGGTGGGTTTTAATTGAAAGCGATAACGCTTATGAGTCCGCAATCTATCGAAATAGAACCATTCCGTCTCACCTTCGCCGATTATAGCGACACTCTTTTTTACCATGATTCTCAATCCTCGTTCTGTGAGAAATACTGCGAACCTAAGAAAGGCAACGGCGCTAACTTATTCTGCCGATAAGCGTTGTAAGGCGAAATATTCTTGTGCAACCCATAAGCTGACAAGCGTGTAAGAGCGCTGCTCGCCTCCGCCGCTTTGTGCGTAAACCAGATGGCATCTCGCCGAATGTAATCCTCGTTCAATAGGTTGAGGTCATGGGTCGTGAGTAGCATCTGTGAAGCCTCACCACCACTGGCAAGAAAGGTGCGGATAAAATAGGAGAGGAGTTCGTAGTGTAAACTCGACTCTATCTCATCGATCACGACAAAATGTTGTTCGGAAATAAGCCTGTAGAGCACAATTGAAAGCCCCAACATCTGAAGCGTACCAGTAGATTCGAGCCCTTCTGGCAATTCAAACACCCCACTAGGGGTGTGATGTTGAAACATAAAAGTCTCTTTTTTCAAATCCTGTTCCCTGAACAAGCTACTCTTCTCTTCGTTTGAGACGGGCAATGACGAGATCAGCGCATTCACAGCATCCTTGGGGATAACCTCTTCCTTTATCGCGATGTCCGAGATATTGAAGTCTGAAGCTTGTAAGAAGCGTCGAACGAAGGAGTGGAGCTTCCCCAGATTGTCTTGGTGAAATTGAAGCTTGGCAAAAGAAACCCAAGATGTTGTAGAGGAGGGAAGGAATAGTTGTTCGGAAAAGAAACTATATACCTTCGCCAAGTGCGGCGCTTCTACGTTACTCTTACGCCACGCAGCAAGCACCGACATGTTGGGAATAGTATTCCCTTCTATTGCCAAGGTCTCTTTTTTGTTCATGCCAATATATCCACCCCAACGGATTGTTGCAAGATCGCGCGATGCATCATACCCTCGTTCGTACAACAAAGCCGCCTTTGAAGAGGGATAGAAGAAGAGTCGTTCGGAATAAATACGCTGTTGGTCTACCTCCAATTCTAAAAGATACTTCTCCTTTGCCACGTAAAATGTAAAGGAAAAACGGGACGGAAGCTCGCGTGACGACGTATCTAGCAAAAAGGGGAGCACCTTCAAGCCTTGCTGTTTATCTACCGTGGGACGAGAAAGGATATTGCACGCCTGATACAGCGCGTGTATCAGGTTTGTCTTTCCCGAAGCATTAGCGCCGTAGATGATACCTATTTTCAGCAATTGTACACCGTCACGCACCGTATACAGATACTCGTCCTTAAATGTTTTGTCGTTGGTCGGTACAAAACTTAAAGTAACGGGGTCACGAAACGAAAGGAAGTTTTCAACGGTAAATGTCGCCAGCATTTTCAATAGCGTAATTACACGGCAAATGTAATCATTCTCTAGAAATGAAGATGAAACTGATTTTTCTGTATTTTT
>CAJPTV010000006.1 GCA_905373665.1 Bacteroidia bacterium | reverse complement strand
CTTAGTAAGAGCCTTCTTAGTAAGAGCCTTCTTAGTAAGAGCCTTCTTAGTAAGAGCCTTCTTAGTAAGAACCTTCTTAGTAAGAACCTTCTTAGTAAGAGAACGCTTAGTAAGAGAACGCTTAGTAACCAAATCCTAGCTACTATGACTGCTCCCTTCCAATTCGGGCGTGCAGTCTCCGACGAGTTCTTCACCGATCGCCTCCCAATTGACGGGCACGCAACTACGTTTTCTAAGAGCCATTATCGCTGGCGAAGAGAAACTCACCACACAAGCCGCTATTGAAAAATACAAACTGAACTCCTCGGCGAATGTCATGGCAATCAAACGGGCACTCATCAAACGCGATATTATAGCGGTGGAGCACGAGCGCCTGACCTTTACCGATCCTGTGTTCGCCTTGTGGCTCGCACAAGAATAGCGCCCATAACCCCGCTTTTTCCCTATATTTGTTAACCATTAGAACGCATAGCGATGCAGAACACAATAGACCAATTCGACTTCCGAGGTAAGCGCGTACTCCTGCGCGTGGACTTCAACGTGCCCTTTGATAAGCATACGGGGCTCATTAGCGACGATAGCCGCATTCGGCGGGCATTACCTACCATACAAGAGATTGCGAGCAAGGGAGGGCGCTTGGTGCTCATTTCGCACATGGGACGCCCCGGCGGAAAACCCGTAGAGGAGCTCTCGCTGCGGCGCATCCTCCATGCCGTGGAGACCCTTATCGGCAAACACGTCGCCTTCTGTGACGACTGTATCGGCGAGGACGCCGTACGCGCATCGAAACAGCTCTTAGATGGCGAGATTCTCATGCTCGAGAACGTTCGTTTTCACCCAGAGGACGAAGGCAAGGTAAAGCAAAAAGAGGGCGAGAGCGACGAGAGTTACAAGGCACGCAAAGCCGCCATGAAAGAGGCACAAAAAAGCTTCGCAGCACAACTCGCCGAATGTGGCGACTGCTTTGTCAACGATGCCTTTGGGGCAGCGCACCGTGCCAATGCGTCGACCACGCACATCGCCAGCTTCTTCCCAGAGGCACGTATGTTCGGGCGTCTGATGAACCAAGAGATTGCCGCCCTCGACTATGTGATGCAGAACCCGACACGGCCGCTCTGTGCCATCATGGGGGGCGCCAAGGTCTCTGACAAGATTGTGCTCATCTCCTCCCTGCTCGAGCGCGTCGACAAGATTATCATCGGCGGGGGCATGGCCTACACCTTCGTAAAGGCGCAAGGGGGGCAAATAGGCAACTCGCTCTGCGAAGAGGAGCACCTCGCAACGGCACGCGAACTCCTTGCCAAAGCGAAGGCGAAGGGTGTGGAACTGCTCCTCCCGGTCGATGCCGTCAATGCTGACAAGTTCGCAGACGACGCCGCTACCTCCCTTTCCGCTATCGAAGCAACCCCCGAGGGGTGGATGGGGCTCGACATCAGCGAGGCTTCGTGCGCGCGCTTTAGCCAAGCCATTCTTGAGAGTAAAACCGTCTTTTGGAACGGACCGATGGGGGTATTTGAAATGCCGCGCTTTGCCAAAGGGACGTTCGCTATTGCCAAGGCGCTCGCTACCACCACAAAGGGCGGCGCCTATACCCTCGTAGGCGGAGGCGATAGCGTTTCTGCCCTCAAAGCCAGCGGTTTGGAAAGTGAAGTAAGTTACGTATCCACGGGCGGGGGCGCCATGCTCGAATACCTTGAAGGGAAGAACCTGCCAGGGATAGCCGCCATTCGTGAGGAAAAATAGCATTTTGAGGCAAAGGATGAGCGAACAGGTGGTTTACCTACATGGCGCAGCGATAGCCCAAGGGGAGAATATCCTGCTGCGGGGCGTGGACTTTTCGCTACAGGCGGGGGATTTCTCCTATTTGGTCGGACGCGTCGGGTCGGGCAAGTCTAGTTTCTTATCAACGCTTACGGGGCAAATCCCCTTACGCATCGGCGAGGGGGCTGTATGTGGCTACGACCTCCAGACGCTCAGTGAGCGCGACATCCCCTACCTGCGTCGAAACATCGGGGTGGTTTTCCAAGACTTTAAGCTACTGCCTGATAGGACGGTAGAGCGCAACCTACACTTCGTATTGCGAGCTACGGGGTGGTCGTCACGAGGGGCAATCCGCGAGCGCATCGCAGAGGTGCTCGGGCTCGTAGGCTTAGAGCACAAGGCATACAAACTCCCCAGCCAGCTCTCGGGAGGAGAGCAGCAGCGCGTCGCCATCGCACGTGCTCTGCTCAATGACCCGCCCCTCATCCTTGCCGACGAACCGACAGGGAATCTAGACCCTGCCACCTCGGAGGGGATTATGCAGCTCCTCTTTTCGCTCATCGAACGTAAAAAAGCCGTAGTTATGGCCACCCATAACTACGGCATTGTGAAACGCTTCGGCGCGCGGGTCTATCGCTGTCACGAAGGGGCGATGCAGGAAATAGCGCTGGAGCGCAACGACACGCCCCCCGAAGACGAATAAGGCTAAAGAATAGGGCTAAAGTTGCGTACGGCGGAGGAGCTCGGCAAGGCGGTGACGGTGGTGGTTTTGCTCCTGAATTGCCCGTAGAAGCTCCAGCTGGAGGGCTTCGTCTTCCGTCTGCGCAAGTTGCTGCTCGAGGGCACGAAGCCGCAGCATAATCACACGCGCCTTGTAGGTATAGATAATCCGCTCGGCTGCCAGCGACAAGTAGGCATTGTGTGAAGTTTCTATCATCTTGGGCGATAGGTCGCGTTGCCAACGTCGACTGAGGGTGAACTTATCCACGGTGAGCTCTACGGCCAGCTTCGCATAGTCGGGCGAGGGGTGTAGGGTAAAATGCTCCTGCAAATCGACGTCGGGATTGGAGGTATACACCTCGCGATACTCAGCCAATAGGTCGCGGTAGGTGGGGTTCTCGAAGGTAATCTCATCAACGTCCAGCTGCTTGAAAAAGAACTCCGCTATCGTAGCACCGAGGAGCTCCTCTCCACTTTCCAAATCGAAGCACGTCCACGGGTCTTCCCTCCCATAACGGAGCAAGAATTCCACTATTTCGCGTTCTGAGGCGTCTAAACGCTGTTCTGTGTCCGAGGCTGGAGGAATACTACTCGGCCCTTCTTGCGCCTCAGAAGGGGTTTCTTGCGCGCGACGTAGATCACGAGCTGCCTCACGCTGGAGGGTAATCCCCCGCTTCGTGCGTAAGTCGTTCACCGCATCGGTAAGCAGTTGCTCACTAAGCTTAAAGAGCTCGCTGGTTTGACGGATGTACATACTCCGCGTGAGCGGATTGGGTACCAGTGCCACCTTTGCTAGTACAGCCTCCGCTAGGCGGGTCAGACTATTAGGGTCGTTCTTAGCCTCGTCAAGCGCGAGCGAGGTAATGAACTGGATAAAATCCTGCTCATGCTCAGCGATATAGGCTTCTATCTCCTCCAGCGAGTGGGTCTTGGCAAAGTCGTCAGGGTCTTGTCCGTCGGGCAAGAGGACGATACGCACCGCAAGCCCCTCCTCCAAGAGAAGCCCCGCGCCGCGCTCAGCAGCCTTAATCCCCGCCGAGTCGCCATCGTAGAGCACCGTAATATTCTGTGCAAAGCGGTGAATGAGCCGCACCTGTTCGACGGTGAGCGCCGTCCCCGACGAGGCGACGATATAGTCTACGCCGCGTTGCCACATCGAGAGGACGTCCATATACCCTTCCACCAAAAGGCATTTATCGCGCTTCGCGATCCCCTTGCGCGACATTGATAGCCCAAAGAGCTCGTTGCTCTTGTGGTAAATGGGGCTCTCGGGCGAATTGACATACTTTGCCGTACGTTCGTCTGTACGGAGCGCACGCCCCCCAAAGGCTATAGCTCGCCCGCTAATCGAATGAATAGGGAAAATCACCCGTCCGCGGAAACGGTCGGTCTTCCAGTTCTCGCGTGCGACCGTGAGCCCTATCTTAACAAGGTCAGCCACAGACCACCCCTTGGCAAGCGCCGCCTCGGTCATCTGTGCACCCGTGTCGGGGCAAAAGCCTAGCCCGAAGGTGTTGATGGTCTCAAGGGTAAGCCCACGTTCTGTGAAATAGGAAAGCCCGATGAGCTTCCCCTTTTCGTCCTCGGTAAGGTACTTATGGAAGTACCTCTGTGCCCATTCGTTCAGCTCGATAAGGCGTGCTTCTTCGGCGAGCGCCTCAATCTGCTCTTGGGTCTGCTGCTCCTCCTCTACGGCAACGCCGACCTTTTTCCCCAAGAAGCGCACCGCATCGACGAAGCTTAGGTGCTCCACCTCCATGATGAAATTAAGGGCATTTCCCCCCTTCCCACAGCCGAAGCACTTGTAGATACCACGCGAGGGACTCACAGAGAAAGAAGGGGTTTTCTCGTTGTGAAAAGGGCATAAGCCGACCCAGTTCGCCCCCCGCTGTCGCAGCGAGACATAGTCTCCGACCACGTCGAGGATGTCGGCTCGGCTCAGGATAAGGTCGATGGTTTGGCGGTCTATCATGGTTCGGCGTCTTGGGCTTGGATTAGGGCGGTAAAAAGGTCGTAGAGTTGAAGGAGGCGGGGCGAGGTGGCGAGTAACTCGCGGTGATAGGCGAGGGTATGCTGATCGCCGCGGCGTGCAGGTCCTGTTTGCGCCTGTAGGGGGGAGAGGGCAAATGCCTTGGCGAGCGTCTCAGTGAGGATCGGCTCGAGGGCATTGAAGGGTAGCTGGTGTTCCGTAGCAAGACGTTGTACTTCCACCAAGAGCGCATTGGTAAAGTTGTTGCTTAAAACCCCAAGCAGGTGCAACCACTGCCGCTGCCCAGAGTCTAGCGTAACCACCTCTGTCCCAGAAAGGCGCTTTGCCCAACCGGTAAGCATAGCGACCACCCCCTCGTCAGAGCCCTCAACAAAGAAGTGGGTGTGCGAAAGGTCGACCTCACGCTCCAGGGAAAAGGTTTGTAAAGGGTAAAAGACCCCCGTACGGCTGTGCTGTAAGCGAGACATCGGTACACTCCCCGAAGTGTGGATTATCGTGCCCTCTAGCGCCTCCCACTGCTCCGCAAGCGGTACAATACTATCGTCAGAAACACAGAAGAGGTAGACTGCTCGGCGCGGCAGCTGCCTTAGGAGTTCCTCCCACGTGCCGCAGTAAACAGAAGAAGCCAATCTGCTCGCGAGCAGACTGGCTTTTCCCTCATTTCTACTATAAACCCCTCGGACAGATACTCCCGCTCTGCAGAGCGCCAACCCCAGCTGGGTTGCCACACGTCCTGCACCAACAAGGACTATCTCATCGCCACTAGGGTCACTACTGCAACTTTTCAGCGAGCTTTGCGCGCAGTTCATCCATCGAAAGGTTCGTTCCTAAGATAGAGCCATCCTTGTCGATGAGCACCGTGAAGGGAATCCCTCGCACCCCATAGAGGTTCTCACCCTTAGGCTCGATAGCCTCATCGGTCACGAACTGTAACCATGGCAAGGCGTCAGTTTCAATCTGTGCCTTCCACTTACTCTTATCCTTATCAATGGAGTAACCGTAGATTTCAAACCCCTTAGGTGCAAACTCCTTGTAAAGCTCCTTCAATTCTGGGAAAGCGCGCTTGCAATAGCCACACCACGAAGCCCAGAAGTCTACCAAAACGACCTTGCCTTTACCTGCAACGTTGCTAAGGCGTGAGCGTTGACCTTCGAGGTCAAGCACCTCAAAATCGCGGAACGGCTTGCCCGCAGCCGTAGCCTCTTGGACTTCAAAGAAGTCGCGGCAGCGCTTCACCGAAGCGAACTCCTCGCCCTTGTAATTGCTGAGCATCTCCTTAGCCTTCTGTTGTTCGTTCTCTTCGAGGTCATCCAAGACCGAAGAAAGGAAGATGAACGACACGGGCGCAGTAGGGTTCTTGAATACCAACCCCTTCATGCCGTTAACGAAGCTGTCATTAGCCGCATAATAGCGCTTTATGATGATTTCATACTCCGCCTTCTGCTCCTCGGTCATCTCCTCCTCGTTGCGTGGGAACTTTTGCGCCTCTGTCTCACACTCCTGCACCACCTTACGGTTCTCCGCGCGCAGCGCATAATAGCTATTAAACAGCTCGTCGAATTGCGACCCCTTTACCGTAATGCCCTTCGTAGCCTCATCGTACACGATCTCGCAGTTCGTATCGGCAAAGTCTACAAGGTAACGATCCATCCCCTTAATGGTGATGAAATAGAGCCCCGTCTTAATCTTTTCATTCTTAAAGAGGAATGCTCCGTCTACGATTTTCGTAGAATCAACAGGTTGACTGCTAGGGTGCTCCGCATCAAAGAGATAGACCATCTCCTCTGTTGTAGAAAACCCCTTTCCTTGGAACTGCATCGAACTCTTCGAACAGCTCGTAAGTAATGCCACTGCACCCAGAGCTACGACGCTCAGAATACGCATAACCTTCATAGACCTTCAATCTTTGTAATTACGTTTCTATCCACCCGTCCCCACCTTCCTTTACGCCCAGAGCGCGCTAGAAAGAGAACGAGGCAAAGGTAGCTCTTTTTAGAGAACAAATAGACGATGATAGACAAGTAACACACCTCACCCTTGCTCCACAAAAAAGAGCGCGTCCCCCAGCTATCAGGAGGACGCGCCCTTTTTATATTTCACTAAATCGGATAGCCTACTTATCCTTACGGAGCTTCTCTAAACGCTCGGTCACAAGCGGGAGAATCTTGTGAAGGTCACCCACTATCCCCAAGTCAGCGACCCCAAAGATAGGCGCATCCTTGTCCTTATTGATTGCGATGATGAACTCCGACTCTTCCATCCCTGCCAAGTGCTGAATAGCACCCGAAATACCACAAGCGAAGTAGCAAGCCGGACGCACCGTCTTCCCCGTCTGCCCTACTTGGCGATCATGAGGCATAACCCCCGCATCTACCATAGCACGCGAAGAAGATACCTGCGCACCCATCACATTAGCAAGCGCTTCCAACTTCTGGAAACCTTCCTTGCTGCCTACACCACGTCCTCCAGAAACCAGCACCCGAGCCTCGGTAATATCTACCTTGTCGTTTGCCGCGATCTCTTCCTTCACGACCTTTACCAAGAACTTACTGCGATCGAAGGGAATGGTCTCATTTACTACGTTACCCTTACGAGCCTCATCCTTAGCAAGACGCTTCATCACCCCTGGACGAACCGTAGCCATCTGCGGACGGTGCTCCGTACAAATGATGGTTGCCATAAGGTTACCACCAAAAGCAGGACGCGTCATAAGCAGATCGCCCGTTTCTCCGATTTCCAGCTTCGTACAGTCTGCCGTCAAACCCGTTACGGTACGAGCTGAAAGACGCGGACCTAAGTCACGACCGATTGTCGTAGCACCGATAAGCACCACTTCGGGCTTATACTTGTCCATCAGGTGCGCCAACGACTGTGCGTAGGGCTCTGTCGTGTAAACCGCAAGTGCCTCGTCCTCGGCTACCAATACCTCGTCAGCACCAGCAGCAATAAGCTCCTTTGCCTGCGAAGCGACCTTATCGCCCAGAAGGACTGCGTACACCTTTTGTCCCGTGGGGTCAGCTAAATCGCGCGCCTTCCCTAGGAGCTCGTACGCCACATTCTGGATCTTGCCGTGGCGTTGCTCGGCAAATACAAAAATACCTTTGAACTGCGACTTATCCATCTCACCCACCTAGATTATAAATTTTTCTTGCAACTTAGAAACAATGAGGTCAGCTGCCTCCTCGGGCGTCAACTCATGGAGCTCACCCGCAGGCTTCGCGCCCTTCGAGAACGACTTGTGTACCTTGGTAGGCGAACCCTTCATCCCGAGCTTGTTCTCGTCTACGTCGATGTTGTCTGCACTCCAGATCTTCACCTCCTTGGCGTAAGAATCTACAATGCCTCCAACGGTCATATAACGCGTTTCCTTTACAGGAACCACCGAGGTCAATAAACAGGGCGTCGCGATCTCTACGATCTGATAGCCCTCTTCCGTCGCCTTACGTACCTTCAAAGTAGACTTTCCATCATACTCAAGGCTTTCTACATAGCTCACCTGAGGGATGCCGAGGTGCTCTGCAATCTGCGGACCTACCTGTGCCGTATCACCGTCAATCGCCTGACGCCCCGCCATAACGATATCAAAAGGTAACGTACGAATAGCACCTGCCAACGCATTGGAAGTAGCAAGCGTATCAGCCCCTGCAAACTTACGGTCGCTGAGGTGGATGGCTTCGTCAGCCCCCATTGCGAACGCTTCACGAAGGATAGCGTCTGCCTGCGGAGGTCCCATCGTGATCACCGTCACCTTAGCACCATACTGGTCTTTCAGACGAAGTGCGAGCTCCAACCCACCCTTGTCGTCTGGGTTCATAATACTTGGAACACCCTCGCGGATGATTGTCCCCTTCACTGGGTCGATACGAACCTCGGTGGTATCGGGCACCTGCTTTATACAAACTACGATATTCATGGTCTTGGCAAAATTCTATAGTGTTACCCGTTACTACTTCTTGAAAAGACTAGCGGCGATGACCATACGCTGCACTTCCGAGGTACCTTCGTAAATCTCGGTAATCTTCGCGTCACGCATCATGCGCTCGATCGGGTAGTCGCGTGTATAACCATACCCCCCGTGGAGTTGCACCGCCTTGGTGGTGACCTCCATCGCGGTCTCTGCTGCAAACAACTTAGCGTAGGAAGCATCTACGCTGTAAGGGAGCTTCTGGTCTTTCTTCCATGCCGCAGCACGTACGAGATAACGCGAAGCCGCTACGCGCGTCTGCATATCCGCCATCTGGAACTGCGTATTCTGGAACTGGCTCAATGAACGACCAAACTGCTTACGCTCCTTCGTGTAAGCCACGGTTTCATCCATCGCCCCTTGCGCAATCCCGAGCGCCTGCGAAGCAATCCCGATACGTCCACCGTCGAGGGTCTTCATCGCAATCGAGAAGCCCTGTCCTTCACGCCCCAAAAGGTTTTCCTTGGGAACGATGCAATCTTCAAAAATCAACTCACAGGTAGCCGAACCGCGGATACCCAGCTTCTTTTCTTCTTTCCCTACCGAGAAGCCCTTCATGCCCTTTTCCACAATGAAAGCGGAAATGCCGTGCGTACCCTTCGAGCGGTCTGTCATAGCCACCACCACGAAGACATCCGCAAAAGCCGCATTGGTAATGAAGATCTTCGAACCGTTGAGGACGTAATGATCCCCATCAAGCACGGCTACGGTCTGCTGCCCAGCCGCATCAGTACCCGCATTCGGTTCTGTAAGTCCGAATGCCCCGATCCACTCGCCAGAGCAGAGCTTGGGCAGATACTGCATCTTCTGTTCCTCTGTCCCAAACTCGTAAATGGGGTTGACACAGAGCGACGTATGTGCAGACACCACCACCCCCGTGGTAGCGCAAACACGCGAGAGCTCCTCTACCGCCATCGAATACATGACGTTCGTAGCGCCCGCACCACCATACTCTTTGGGGAATGGGATGCCAAACGCACCAATCTTCGCCAGCTTGACGAGCGACTCCTTGGGGAAACGCTCCTGTTCGTCCACCTCAGCAGCTAAGGGCTTTATCTCCTCACGTGCAAACGAACGTATCATCTGGAGAAACAACTCCTCCGTCTTAGATAGTGAAAAATCCATTTCTAGTACTGTTAATAATTCGCATCCTAAGCGCCAAGGGACACGAGCGGCGCAACGCTCCTTTTTCTACCCACAAAGCTAAACAATTTTCCCTTTAGTGGCACACCCCCGCACCCTACGACGTAAATATCGCTCTTTTCCCCTGCAAAGTCCACACACTCGCCAAGAAGCCCAACCCAAGCACCAATAAAGAGACAAAGAGGAGGTCGCCCCATCGCAACTCCACAGGGTAGGCATTCACAACAAACGAGGTCGTTTCACCCAAAGAGATAAAACCGAAATGCTGCTGCAAAAGCGTAAGTACCACACCGAGGATAAGCCCAACACCCCCGCCCAGCAAAGCGATCAACACCCCCTCTGTCCAGAATATACGTCGCAGCGCCGAAGAGGTTGCCCCAAGACACGCAAGGGTGTAAAGATCCGTCCGTTTGTCAATGACCAACATGGCCAGCGAACTCATCACGTTAAACGCCGCAATGAGAAGAATAAGCGAGAGGATAATGACAATGATTAGCCGCTCACTCCGCATCGTCCGATACAACGACGCATTTTGCAACTCTCGCCCCTGCACCTCACACCGATCACCAAAATGCTGCGCCACGCGCTCTTGCACCGCATCGACCTGCACCCCCTCACGTAAACTCAGTGCCAGAGAAGAGACCATCGTCGAATCGTATTGTAAAAGATTTTGCACCAAAGCAAGGGGCGCGAGCACCGTGTTCGCATCAAACTCACCGTTCACACTCACGATAGACTCCCAAGCCACGACCTTTTTGCGAAACGCCGTTGATGGGTCTAACCAATTCTTCGCCGTACGATTGGGTATATAAACCGAAATAGGCTCATACTGTGCAAGATATGCCCCCAGCATATAGGTCATCCCCACGGTCGGCGCCAAGATGGGTTGCGAACCTCGCATCAAAAGGAACTCTCCTTCGTAAGTATGCGAAGCGAGGTTGACCATCGCCGCATAAGCCGCATCCACCCCCAAGAGTCGCCCAAGGTGCTGCTTATCTTGGTAGCCAAAAAGCGCGTTCTCCTCGAGCGTTCGCCCAACATGCGCTATCTCAGGCTGCGCCATAAGCCAAGAGTGGTCAGACGCCCCGTAAGAAAAGACCTTGCCTTCTCGCGGGACGAGCCGCAGATCTGTATCGAGGGCTGAGTACATTCCTCCCACCAAACTCGCAATCCCGTTGAAGACCGAAAGCACCACCACCAGCGCCATCGTGGAAACGCCAATCCCCACCATGGCGATCAACGAGATGACATGAATGGCCACACGACTCTTCTTCGCAAAGAGGTAACGTTGGGCAACAAAGAGAATCCAAGGCACGGCGCTCTGTTATTTAGTGGCGATAAAAAGCTTATCGTCCGTGCGAAGCGCATAGCGACGCCGCAACTCCGCAGGGAGAAGCCCCACATAGTCTAATTCCGAAACACGAAACCCCGCTTCCCTAAGACGCTGCACATAGTCCCGCCCGTAGAGACGGAGGTGATCGCGCTGCCAATAGTACTGTTCTCGCAACGCATCGGTATTGATTGCAGGGTCTTCAAGGGTTGTCTCGCGCGAAGTATCCATCGGGACAAGTAACAACGCACGCCCCTCAGGGGCAAGCACCCGCAAGAGCTCACGCATCGCAAGGCGATCGTCTGGGATATGCTCCAAGACGTGGTTACAAAGAATCAAATCGAACGTATCCGCAGCAAAGGGCAACGCCTGTATATCACAGTGCACCTCCGCCCACGGCGATTCTAAATCTGCCGAAGTATAATGCAGGTGCGATAGCGCCCGCAAGCGCCGCTGTAAGCAAAGCTCTGGGGCAATATGCAGCACATTAAATGCTTGGTGTTCAATATCCAACTCTTGGGTAAGATAGAGCCAAATCAAGCGATGACGCTCTAGGGAAAGCGAGTGTGGCGCAAGGGCATTCTTACGCGGTCTCAAACGCCCATAAGTAAGCAAACGCCGATAGCGGTAGCCGTCAAGCGGATCTTCGTAACGATTTCCACGCAAGAAAAGGCTTAAAAAGCACCCACCGAAACGGGCGAAACGGTGAAGCACTGGGCGCGGCACAAAGCGCGTGGCAAAAGAGATAAGCCCCATCTCCCGACCTACGACTCGGCTTTGGGGTCGTTCTTGTGTATCTCTTGAAGGATAGCCTCTATCTTCTCTGCCTCGTCAAACGACTGGTCAAGACGGAAGAGCAACTCTGGCACGACGCGCAACTGACGCCGGACGCGCTTCCCTAATTGGAAGCGTATCTCCTTGACATTCTTTTGTATATTGTCAAACGTTTCTTTCTCATGCTCCTTGGGGAAGATACTCAAATAAGCCTTCGCCTGCTCAAGGTCTTGCGAAATCCAGACATCGGTGACCGAGATAAGCACTCCCACAGAGAGGGCAGAAAGCTCCTTCTGGAACATCTCACTCAAGTCTCGTTGCAACTGCCGCGAAACTCGCTGTTGTCGGAGCGTAGCGCCTTGTTCTTCCATTTTCTAATCTTCCGCGTAAATTACATCTTCGAGTGACCGCTTCGGGACACAATGGCAGCTCCCTTCCCGCCAATACCGAATGTCGTGTTCTGGAGTTACAGAGCGGATCTCAACCGTCTCTGCAGGTACACCCAACGCCACAACGTAGAGCACCCGCCATCCCTGCGGCAAACCTAATACCTTAGCCAACTCCTCCCGCTTCACATTGTCTATCAGGCAGGTTCCGAGCCCCTGCTCTGCCGCCCCTAAGACGAGGTTCTGTGCAGCGAAGCCGGGATCGACAGGGCGTAAACATGGGAATGCTTCATCCTCCACCTGAACGATATAAGCTGCTGGACGCTCGCCCTTTGCAGGGCCTCCCCAATCTTTTAAGTAGGCTGCCCAACCGAGAGTCGGGAAAATCTGTTCACGCAACTCGGGGTTGGTTACCAAGTAGTAGCGAATGGCCTGACGGTTCGCACCGCACTGCGCAAGGCGTGCCAAGTTCACCAACCCTCTAAGCGTATCGAGGGAAATAGCCTTATCTTCTTGATAGCGCCGTACGGTACGCGTACGGGTTACGAGCTCGAGTAGCGACATGGGTGCATCTCATTTTGGTTAGACGAAGATACAACATTTGAGAAGATTGGGGAGATTTCTCATAAGAAAGGCACTCTGTCATATCCAGATGATAGAAGTCTACGTCCCCTCTTCTACCTCTCCCAAAATCCCCTATTTACGACTGTTGCAAAAATTGCAACAGTCGTCTCCTACAAGAGTTGCCGTCCACTACCGTCCTAAAAAAAGTGCGGCGAGGAAATCCTCCCCCACCGCACGCTCTGTATTGCCTTTTGTTTTCCTACTGCTCACAGGTACAAACCAAATTCCGGTCACCATAGCCCGAGTCAATACGACTGACCGTAGGCCAGAACTTCGCCTCACGAATCCATGGCAACGGATACGCTGCCGCCTCACGCGTGTAAGGGTGCGTCCACTTGTCTGCGACCAACTCGGCGGCAGTGTGAGGCGCATTCTTAAGCAAATTGTCCTCCCGATCTGCACGCCCTGCAGCGATATCTTTCATCTCCTCACGAATCTGCAACAGCGCATCACAGAAACGGTCAATCTCTGCCTTAGACTCGCTCTCCGTGGGCTCAACCATCAACGTTTCGTGTACTGGGAACGAAAGGGTCGGAGCATGGAAACCATAGTCCATCAAACGGCGTGCAATGTCAGCAGTTTCGACATCATAATCTGCCTTACAGTTGCGACAATCCACAATCACCTCGTGCCCCACGCGCCCTGTCTCACCAGAGTAGACAATACCATAAGTATCCTTAAGGCGCGCCACCATGTAGTTAGCATTCAGAATAGCATTTTCCGAGGCACGGCGTAAACCATCTGCCCCCAGCATACGGATATACGCGTAGGTAATCGGAAGCACACTCGCACTCCCCCACGGACCAGAAGATACTGCCGTAATCCCCTCATGTCCACCCACTTTTACCACTGGGTGCGTCGGCAGAAGCTCTACCAAGTGCGCCGCTACGGAAACCGACCCGACACCAGGACCACCTCCCCCGTGCGGGATAGCAAAGGTCTTGTGTAGATTGAGATGGCAAACATCCGCCCCAATATAGCCCGGACTCGTAAGCCCACACTGCGCATTCATGTTAGCGCCATCCATATAGACCTGTCCGCCCGCAGCGTGGATAATCTCTACCATCTCACGGATACGGCTCTCAAAGATACCGTGCGTGGAAGGGTAGGTTACCATGAAAGCCGAAAGGGTCGCCGCATGCTCCTTCGCCTTAGCGCGGAGATCCTCTACGTCAATATTCCCGCGTTCGTCGCACGCTACGGTGACAATCTCAGCCCCTGCCATCGCAGCCGAAGCAGGGTTCGTCCCGTGTGCCGAAGCGGGGATCAGTATCGTTTTACGGAAGGCCTCGCCGCGAGAAATGTGGTACTGGCGGATGATCATAAGCCCCGTATACTCCCCTGCTGCCCCAGAGTTGGGCTGGAAGGTCGTCGCGGCAAAGCCCGTAACCTCGGAGATATACTCACCCAGCTCCCGTATCATTTCAAGGTAGCCCGGCACTTGCTCTGCAGGTGCAAAGGGGTGTGGTGCAGCAAATTCCGCCCACGTAAGGGGTAACATAGAGGCTGCCGAGTTGAGCTTCATCGTGCAGCTCCCCAGAGATATCATGCTATTGGTAAGCGAAATATCCTTACGCACAAGGTTGTGGATATAGCGCATCATCTCCGTCTCAGAGTGGTAAGTGTTAAACACACGTTCGGTCATGAACGGTGTCGAACGCCCCAAACCTCCGATAGAATCAAAAACCTCGATAGAGGTAACTGGTATCGTCGGCTTCCCCACCGCAGCAGCAAAGAGCTGTACCACACGCGCCACCTCCTCTGCCGTAGAAAGTTCATCAAATGAAAGCGATACCCGCCCGTCAGCACGATAGCAGAAGTTCAACTCTGCCTCTTTAGCCCCTTGCTTTAACTGTGCAAGCACTGCATCAGAAGGAATCTCTACGACAATCGTATCGAAGAACAGCTCACCCAAGAGCTTATAGCCCAATTCTCTAAGCGCCTTAGCTGCAAGATGTGCCGCCCCATGCGCATTACGCGCAATGCGTCGCAAGCCCGTCGGACCATGATAAACAGCAAACATCCCCGCCATCGTCGCCAGAAGCGCCTGTGCCGTACAGATGTTCGAGGTTGCCTTTTCACGCTTAATGTGCTGTTCGCGGGTCTGAAGTGCCATCCGAAGGGCACGGTTACCGTGACGGTCTATCGATATACCGATGATACGCCCTGGCATATTCCGCTTATAAGCCTCACGCGTTGCAAAGAAACCTGCATGCGGACCGCCCAACCCCATCGGGATGCCGAAACGCTGCGAACTCCCCAAGACGATATCAGCCCCCCAAACGCCTGGCGCTTCGAGAAGGGTCAAGGCCAACAGGTCTGCTGCTACGCTGACAAGCACCTCCGCCCCATGCGCCTTTTCTACAAACTGACGGTAGTCACACACCACCCCGTCGGCATTCGGATACTGAATCAACGCTCCGAACTCTGTCCCCGAGAAAGCATAATCAGCGTAATTACCCCTTACAAGCTCAATACCCAACGGCGCAGAACGCGTTTCCAATACGGCGTAGGTCTGTGGGAAGACGCTATTGTCTACAAAAAGACGATTCTTCCCTGCCTTCACCGCCGCACGACTCCGAAGGTTGAACATCATAATCATCGCCTCGGCAGCAGCCGTCCCCTCATCAAGGAGCGACGCATTAGCAATCTCCATCCCCGTAAGGCTCGTCACCATGGTCTGGAAATTGAGTAATGCCTCAAGACGCCCTTGGCTAATCTCCGCTTGGTAAGGGGTGTAAGAAGTGTACCAATCGGGGTTCTCAAAGACGTTACGCAGGATGACTGCCGGGGTGTTCGTGCCGTAGTAACCACACCCAATAAGCGAACGCACGAGCTTATTCTTGCGTGCCTTACGTCGAAGCTCCTCAGTCAATTGCCACTCACTCAGGGGCTCTGGAAGGCGCAGCGCCTTCGGAAGGCGGATGTCGTATGGTACAACCTGTTCGATAAGCTCATTGAGCGACTGCACTCCGATGGTCGAGAGCATCTGCTCCACCTCTTCGGAGCGCGTGCCTATATGCCGAGTATAAAATTCCTCTTGTGCCATTAGTCTTTTCGTTCTATTTAGAAACTAAGCACAACAAAGTTAGCTTTATTTTCTAAGTAGACGTTTTTACTCACCTAATGAGAAGAAAGCGATAGCTTCTTTGAGCCTCGTAGCCTCACTAGAAAGCTTCTCTGCACTGGCCGACATCTGTTCGCTTGCGGAGGCATTGTTTTGAATGACATCGTTAAGCTGTATGAGCGCCGAATTGATTTGGCTGACTCCGGAGCGTTGCTCGTCAGAGGCTGAAGCAATCTCTTCCATAAGCGCACGCGTACGATCCATGTCTGGAAGGATGGCATCTAGTGTTGCATGAGACTTTTGCGTAGCCTCGCGAGACTGTGCCGAGAGCGCGACAATCTCATTGGCCGCATCATTGCTTCGTTCAGCAAGCTTACGAACCTCGGCCGCAACAACAGAGAAGCCACGACCATGTTCACCTGCACGCGCCGCCTCAACAGCTGCATTGAGAGCGAGAATGTTCGTCTGGTTTGCAATCTCACTAATGACCAGAATCTTCGAGCTAATCGTCTCAACAGATTCAAGCGAGTCACGCGACTGTTGTCCGAGTTCGGCAATCCGCGATGCCAACCGTTGCGAGAGCTCCTGACTTCCTTTAGCGCGCTCGGCGTTGTTGTCAATGTTAGCAGACATTTCCTCCATGGCTGCACTCACCTCCTGCGCATTAGCTGCTTGCGAATTAGCGCCTTGTGCAACAACCTGCGAACCCGAGGCGAGTCCCTCACTAGCTCCATTCACCTCCTCTGCCCCGCGCTGGATTTCTCGGATCGTATCCTGCATCCGCACAATGAGCGTCTCTACAGCGTGCGCAGCTGCCCCAAACTCCTCAGTTCGTTTGAGGTATTCCGCAGGGACATCGTTCACGAAGCGTCCGCCTGCACACTCCTGCAGTTTCCCAATGAGAGACTTCATCGTGCGGTTGATATAACGACTAATCCCCCAAACCGAAAACCACGAAGCCAACATTGCCACCACAACAAAACAATAGGCGATCATGGAGGTATCCTTCTCAAAGTCAGTTCTGTACTGTGTCAACGAGTCAGCATGTACGCTGATCGCCTTCATAAGGTCTGTAGAGAGCGTCGTATAATTGGCAAGAAGCTGCTCTTTATCCAAAGAGGCTTTGTAGGTTGTGTTGATACTCTCGTAGAGTCTCTTAATCATATTATCCACCTCGGTCGGATAGACGTTTCGTTTCTGAACCTCGTTAATATCCTTTTGCACCTGTGCCAAATACCGAGCCTCGCGCAGGTCAAAGAACTCACCGAGCGATCCTCCAATCTGTATCAGAGGGGCAATCGCCGACCGTTCTATCCCATCAAGGGTGTTCAATATGTCGTAGTAGTGCGCATACTGCTCCCGGAGGGCTTCTTTAGCCTGTATTTCTAATGCTTTTGCCTTATGTGCAGATTCCAGCTTTTCGATATAAGCCTTCCATGCCACTTGAAGTTGCTGCGCATGAGCCCCCATCGCTTCACCGAAAGTTGCTTCCAAGTCTTGCGTTTTTTCAAGTTCTTGTATCGCCGCCTGACATTCTTTCTCGAGAGACGCCGCCTCCTCATACCCCTTCACATCCCCCATAACAAAATAATCCTTGAGAAGAAAACGTGCCTTGAGGAACGCACGCTCGACATCTCGAGAATACTCCAAAATACGACCTATCGCACTACGTACATAAGCAGCTCGGGTAAGGTAAACTCCTGTGCCCGCAAAAAGTAACAGAATCGAACCAAAACAGACCATCAGTTTGGTCTTAAGAGGCCAGTCATACCAGCTTTTCATTGCAAGAACCGTTAATTGTGATTTTAACAACGTTAACGCGATATTGATTAACTTGTTACACCACCCATCGAAAGCACAAAAACTCCTAGAGCGCGAAAACGGCACAAAAAAAGCCACGAAGACGAACACCGTCCTCGTGGCTCTGTGAAGCCAAAACAGTAAGCTATCTCTTGACCATAACAGCGGGCGAACCCACGTAACGTAATGCCCCAGAGCCCGAAGCTTCGTCAATATAGAGCTTGTCGGTCACGTAGAGTTCTACATCGCCCGATCCTTTACGCCAAACACGCGCTTTCTGCACCTTCATCCCCTTAAACAGCATATCGCCTGATCCCATAAGAGAAATTGTCAAATTGGGGACGCGACCGTCCAAAATACGCATCGTGCCCGACATCACAAGCTCCGCATCCAGTGCCGCTGCATTGAGATTAGCAATACGCATATCCCCACTACCACGCAATCGAAGATTAGTTTTTCCATCTCCTGCACAGTCGCTCACAACGAAGTCGCCACTCCCCACCAACTCCACCAGATTCTCTTTTTGATACCTCACATTCGTAAGCTTAACATCTCCCGAACCTTGGAGGTTATGGCGCATCGTATTCGCTCTACTATCCTTGATTTTTATCGTCCCCGAACCACGAAGGTTCGTATCAAGAGCACCCTCACACTCCAAGACCTCCCCTTCGATATCGCCCGAACCCTGAAGCGTCATCTCTGCTCGTTCGGCAGTAACACGCTTAAAATCAAAGTCGCCACTCCCCGTAAGGGTTACACTCAGAGCTCCTGTAAGGGTAAGACGTTCCACTTCAAAATCCCCTGACCCCTGAAGCGCGATGGTCATGTCCTTTCCCGTAAATGCACCTCGAAGGTCAATATCTCCCGATCCCTTCAGCTCTGCCCGAACAAGCTCAGGGAGCGTAAGAAAGAACTCCACTTTAGGGGAACTCCGATATAACATACTCCCATCATCCTTCCAAGTGATATAAAGCGTAGAATCTTTGACGCTGAGGGAAAGTACGTCTAACGCCCCCTTATACTTTGAGACGCCTTTGAGGGAATATTCGTCCGTTTGTCGGATTTTAAGCTCAGCGGGAATGCCAAGCATCACGTGCTTAAAACCTGTTAAAGGGTAATTTCGTTCCTCCTTAGTCGGGAGTTTCTCCCACTTTGCAGCCACACAGGCAATCGATTGACAAAGAAGAAAAGCTGGCAAAAGGGCGAGTAAAAAGTATCGCTTCATCGCTCTAACGTATTAGCGTTCTTAAGTTATTTGAACGTAAGACGCCCTTAGCCACAAAAAGTTACAGCTTCGTCTTAAGAACGCACTTTTCCCGTCTCAAAACGCCTTTTCTTCGTCATGCGGGGTATAGAAATACCATTGGAAACCGAAACGGAAATTACGTTCACGCTCTGGATAGAGAACCCCCGCAAACGCATCACGACCGAACCACTCCTCATTCAAGTGCCCGACCATAACGAAGACATTGGCCGTCTTCCACTTCAAATTCAGCACAAGGTCTAGGAGTGGATAGTTCCCTAACTGATAGGTATCTTGGCGATAAAATAGCCCCAAAGGCACGTTATATGCATCAGCGTAATAGGGCGTACGGTAAGAGGCATCAAGCGCCAAACGCATACGCAATACACCTGGGACGGGCTCTAGTTCATAGCCCAACGAGGCATACGCTGTTAAGCGTGGTAAAGCCAAAGCCTGCACATCCGAAGAGGTCTGAAAGACCGCACGTCCCGAAAAATCAAGCCCTTTCCACACAAGGCGCTGCTGGTAGTAAAGCGCTAAGATATTCAGCAAATCGGCTTGTGCCGGAAGGGTCTCCTTGTCAAAATAGAGGAAGCGACGGTAAACCCGATTCGCAGCCCCGATCTGTATATTTGCCCACGGGAGCGAGAGCGCCGCATCAGTATGGAGATAGGTCGTCGGTGCAAGCTCACGATCCCATGCCGCCGTATTGGAATAGTGGTGGCGGGCTAAATAAGCGGGACGCTTACGCACCGTAGCAAAATGGATGAGCAGGTTAAAGTCTTCTTGCGTAGGAATGGGTAACAAACGTAACGACGCTTGCAAAGTGAAGTCCCCCGCTCTCGCCCCAAGTGCATAAAGACGCGTATGGGCTTGCAAATAAAGATAGCGCAAATTGTAATCTGTATTTGCCCCTAGGTAGGCAGAAGACTCGGCAGTCTTGGCATAACCTCGCAAATAGAGGAGGTGTTGTGGCTGAAGGTAGTCACTACGTTCCATCCCCACCCATGCACGCAACGACGGGAAGAAGAGATGACTATGCGGCTGATGACGATAGGCTAACGCCAGTCGAATATCAAGCTCCGAAACCGCTACAGAATCGTGCGTATAATTGTCAGCAATGAGGTATTTTCTCCCTTCCGGCGGCTTAGGTTCTACGTAAGTACGCGAGAAACGACGGTATTGCTGCATAAGGAACGCCGTAAGCACAGGCTCAGTATACTGATAGCGAATCTGCTCGACCGTGTCTTGCCGCTCAAAGGTCTGCTGTAAGATATTAAACCCCTCCTCCAAGGTGAAGAGATCGGCAGCAGCAAGTGTATTGTTTTTAACGTGTGAGACAGGCATTTGCCCCTGCGGCATTACCGTATCGCGCTGCCAATAAGGCGAATCAAGCCCCCCATTAAGCGCATGCTCCATCCGCCTTACGATGGCAGAACCAGACACATACCAACGCCCCTGTACCCACGAAGCATAGAGTTCGCCCAAGTTGTAACGAGACGAGAGGTTGACCATCGGGCTCTTATCCTCAGCGTGCATCACGTTGAAGGCAAAGTTCACTCCTGGCGCGAGATTCTGCGTGTAGAAACCCCGAGCATAGAGTTCCCCTTCAGAGGAGCTAAAGTGGTTCGAAGCATTGAAATGTGAGTACGGTCCTTGGGCTTGAAAGGTAGCGTGCTGTGGCTGAAGGTGCTGCGCAATAGAGTGAAGCGAAGGCGGCAGCAAGGCTTGGCACATCGGACGCGCAAAGAACTCATCGTACTGAAGGGGCGCATACCGGATGCCAAGATGTTGCCGCGGGCGGTCGGGCTTAAGGCGATCATCAAAGTGGTGCGCTGTGTGAAAGGAACTATCTATCGGGACTGGGGTATAACGCCATGCCTCAGACTGAAAACGCCACTGGTGTACGTAGTCGCGCCCTGTAGTGGTGGGCATCTGCGAAAATAGGGTAAGCGGAAGGCGCTGAACAGAATCCTTGCGCGGCGTACCTCCATCAGATGATGACAGCGTTGCAGGAAGCGTTCCGACCGAGTCTCGCACTTGCGCCCCCAACTGCCCTCCACCCAAGAGGAAGCAGACAAGAAGCGGCAGGATATAGCGCCACATTAGCTCCTCCACCCGTAGGGGTGTGGTGCTAGGGGTGTGGTCGCTAGCGGGTGATAATCTCCCACAAGCCCCACGGGCGTCGCATGGCGGATGGAATGTACCAGTTCGATGCACGGGCGCACATCATTGAGCGTAAATCCCTCACCAGAGAGGATATGCCGATAGCTCTCGTTATGCAATTCGGTAAAACCTTCGCTAAACTCAAAAGCTTCGCCATCAATAGAAAGGGTGCGAAAAGAGCGCTTTTCCCCCTGCACGGCATTAGGAGGTAAAAGGTCACCATTGATGGAGAGGAAATAACGCACGCGTGCCTGTTTGAACTGTAAAAAACCAGCACAGCGATCATGCGAGGCAACGTGCACGATACTTTGCTGCAGTGGGCCGAATACCCAAGAGAGCATATCGTAGAAATGCACCCCGATGTTCGTTGCGATGCCCCCACTCTTTCGTTCATCCCCCTTCCACGAAGTATAATACCACAGCCCTCGAGAGGTAATGTAGGTAAGGTCTACGTCGTAAACTTTGTCAGAAGGGGCAGCCGCAACCTTCTCTTTCAAAGCCTTAATAGCAGGGTGGAGGCGAAGCTGAAGGATGCTATAAACTGAACGTCCCGAGAGGCGCTCGAGCTCCTGAAGCTCATCGATATCCTCTGGGTTCAATGCAAGCGGTTTTTCACAAATCACGTTCGCACCAAGCCGCAACCCATATAGCGCATGAGGCGTATGGAGGTAATTGGGCGAACAAACAGTAAGGTACGTAATAGGCGAACCCGTCGCACGAAGCGATTGGTTAAAACGATCAAAGAGCTCCTGTTCGGTAAAAAAACGTGCTTGTGGAAAATAGGAATCGATAATCCCCACAGAATCGAACGGATCGTATGCCACAAGCAGCGTATTCCCCGTCTCTTTTATAGCACGAAGGTGTCGTGGGGCAATGTACCCCGCCAAACCAATAATGGCAAAGTTCTCCATTATGGGCTGTGACTAACCTTTGGTAATGAGTTCGATAACAATACGCTCGGCAGCATTCCCATCCCCAAAGAGCGCATCGGCTGGAGGGATAGGGTTCTGTGCCACCACCTCCATCTTCTCATAAGCCTCCAAAATCCCCGTGGTCGTATTCCCTGCCAAAACATTACGCCCCGACTGAGGGAGCTCAACCCACTCCGTTTCGTCGCGGAGTGTAACACAGGGCTTCCCAAGGAAATAGGCTTCGCGTTGCAAACCACCGCTGTCTGTCAACACCATATAGGTATGCTGCAAGAGCCACAGTGTCTCAAAGTAAGAAGTAGGGGGGATCACGGTAATGCCCGAGGTCGCGAGGTCAATCCCCTGCTCTTGCAAAACCTTTGCCGTATGGGGGTGAAGTGGGAGTACTACGGGGCAGCGCCCAGCTATCGCAGTTAAGGCTGTTACTGTTTCACGCAACGCCACAGAGTCCCTTAAGAGCGCTGCACGATGAAAGGTACACAAGTTGAACCTGTCAGGCAAGGTCGCGGCTGGCGGACGCGCCGAAGGAAGGTAGAAGAGCGTAGCGTCAAACATCACATCTCCAACCACGGAGAGATGGTGATTAGGGCGCGTGTCAAAGCCTTCGTCTTTGAGGTTCTGCAACGCGTGCTGCGTAGGGCAAAAGAGAAAGGTTGCAAGACGGTCAGTCAAAACGCGATTCACCTCCTCGGGCATCTGCATGTCGCCAGAGCGCATCCCCGCTTCAACGTGCACCACAGGGATGCGGTGTTGCACACCAGCAAGTGCCCCCGCAAGCGTAGAGGTCGTATCACCGTAGACGAGAAGAAAGTCAGGCTGATAATCTGCCAAGATTTGAGCGAGCCCTTCTAACATTTTCGCAGTAGCAAGGGAATGGTGCAGTCCCCCAACACCCAATTTCCAATCAGGACGCGGAATAGACATCTCCTCAAAGAAGACGTCTGACATCCCAGGGTCATAATGCTGCCCTGTGTGGACGATACGCTCCTCCGCAAGCTTACGGAGTGAGCGACTCACCACTGCCGCCTTCACGAATTGCGGGCGTGCACCGACTACGGTCAAGACCTTCATGCGTAGCACCAAGACTCCTTTACTTTGCCTTTACGGTAAAGTTGGAGATCATCTCTTGTTCGAGAGGTTCTTGCCCAGTAACCTTCATTTGCGCAGCACCTGCGGTAGCACTGCTGCCAGAAATGGTAACGGGACAAGAGCACTGCACATAAGTCTCCATCGCTGCATTACCTTCAAGACGCACGGTATACTGCCCTGCGGGGAGCGCCTTACCTGCGTCGTCCTTCAAGTCCCACGTGTAAGAGAGCTTTCCCGACTCTGCAGGAGTGGCACCACTGACGCCGTCTACGGGTTGCGAGGTAAAGAACTTACGCCAAGACGGTAAGGAAGAAGGACGTTTAGTCCATCCTTTGTCAGGCGTAAAGGATGTTACAAAGAGCGTACGAACCAGTTCGCCCTTACTATTTTCAACCCACACAGCGTACTGATTGGTTGCCTTCTTAAGCTTCTTATGGAAGTCAAACGTTACTTCAACCCCAGAAGCTGCAAACGTGAGTAGGGGGAAGAGTAGGGCTACAAAGAAGAGGAACAAGGTCTGCTTTTTCATCGTCTAATAGGAATCTTATTTGTTTCTTTGGCAAAGGTAGAAAGTTTCGACGGATTCGTCCCTAAACGAAAGCACCCCAAAGACCGTCAACGGCATTTGGGGTGCAACGATTCGCAATATAACGTTCTTTACTACAAGAATAAGAAGCCGATGATAGCGAACAGAGGTAGGAGGATGATGAGCGAGAACTTGTACATATAGCCAAAGAAGCTCGGCATCTTCACCCCTTCTGACTCAGCAATGGCTTTGACCATAAAGTTCGGTCCATTGCCAATATAGGTCATTGCGCCAAAGAGCACCGCTCCCATCGAAACAGCCTTGAGCAACACCTCCGGAATCCCCGCAACGTATGGTACGTCAGACACGGGCAAGCCCTGTGCAACAGAATGGAAAGCAAGTGCCGTCGGGGCATTGTCCAAGAAACCCGATAACGCGCCCGTAGCAAAGAAGAAATGTAACGGAGAATGCAACCCTAGGCTTGCAGCATGAGTTTGCAGGTAAAGCAAGGCGGGGGTCATCGTAATGAAGATACCGATGAACAGGAAAGCGACTTCGAGGATGGGTTCCCACGTGAAACGGTTCGCTTGACGAATCGTGCGGCGCGTTGTCGCCAAAGAGAGCAACATCATAAGCACAATAGCTCCTTCCCGAAGGAACTTCCAGTAATCGTTCTCTTTCATAAGCGAAATATACTGCTCGTTGAGGAACGCAACGGAAGCGACAATCCCCAAGAGCCAGAGGAAATTGATAGCTCCCTCCAAGCGCAACGGCTCTACCTGAACATTATCGCGGGCAATATCTTGCGGCCGTTCGCGTGCATAGTTGTAACGATCGAAGAAGTAGTACGTTACCAATAGCACTGCGTCAATAATCAGACTCTCTGGCGCTAAGTGTAAGAACCAAGTGAAGGGGGCGCCACGCAGGTAAAGCAAGAAGAGAGGCGGGTCTCCAAGCGGGGTTAACAACCCACCCGCGTTAGCCACGATTGCGATAAAGAACAGAACGGTATACACCGTACGCTTACGCTGTTTGTTCGTTTCCAAAAGAGGACGAATGAGAAGCATGGCCGCACCCGTGGTCCCCATAAGCGAGGCTAAAATAGCCCCGATGGCGAGGAACAGGGTATTAACCCCTGGCGTAGCGCGGATATCACCGCTAAGACGAATCCCCCCGGTAACGGTAAAGAGTCCACACAAAAGCGTAACGAACGGTATATAGTCAAAGACCATCTGGTGTTCGAGCTCATGCCCAAAGCCTTGTGCAAGAAGGATACCCGCGGTGGGAATGCCCAACACGAGTGCGACAATAAGCTTGTTAATGTTCTTCTCCCACCAATGCCCCGCCACCACAGGACCGATAGCGATGGATAAGAGCATCAGAACAAACGGTATCAGCAGAAAGACCGATACCTCGTGAGCGACGACGTGCTCCATGAGTATGTTATACTTAGAGTGTTAAATGATTGTCTGTTATTGGTTACTCCCCTCAGCCTCGGTAGATTTCTCTTCAGGCTTAAAGGTCTGAACGCCATGAGCACGGAGTATCAAAAACCACTGAAAGGCTTTGATGATGTGCTTATCGTGCACCTTCTCAACGTGGTAGTTAGGGAAGAGCTGTGCGTAGAGAGCCCTTGCTCCCTCTGGCTTGGAGAGGTCGAGCGCCTTGATCTCCTCTTCGTGTGGTAACATGATGGTGTAGACATCGGCAAGGGGTAGGTCGCGATCGTACATATACATCGCAATATCGGCAAGGGAGCTGACCTTGCTCATCATCGACACTGCGAAGCGTGCCCCGCCGCCAATAGGCTCAACAACGAAGCCGTGTCGGCTACGTGCTACGAATTTATACAGCCCCGACTTACCAGTAATGGCCAAAACTTCCTTCAATTCCATCGACTTCTCATTCTAGTTCTAACACGCAAAGGTAGACATTTTATTGCGGGAAGGGATCAAGGAGAAAGAAGAGGGGAGGAGGAGAAAAACAGCGGAGACGTCAAAATACAAATCCCCCGCCTTCATCGTCTTTCCACCTCCCCTCGAACAACAAAAAATCCCCGCCCTACTACGTACGATATTCTCTTTACGTTTTCCTGAATTCTCCCATAGCACACCACCCACAGATTCGGTGTCGAGCGTATGCAGAGCGTAGATAGAACGTACATTGAACGTACATAGAACGTACATAGAACGTACATAGAACGTACATAGAACGTACATAGAACGTACAAAGAACGTACAAAGTGACCTCCTTTTCCCCCCTTTCGCAGCTCAAATTTATAAGGCTATTGTCATTTTTCTTAATCACAATATTTATTATTTCATTACTAAAAACCTGTTTACGTTTTCCTAAATCTCGTTACTCAATTCGTGCCTCTCTCACCTCTCCTTCACTAGGGGGTGTCTGTCCTTAGAAATCGCCACTCCTCTGAATACTCACCTTACCCTTACTGTTCCCTGCCCGTCTCTTGCGCGAGGGACAGTAAAAGAGGGGGGATTCTATACCTATCTTTTTCTCTTTTCATTAACCTTTAGAAACAGTGTTGAGTGATGCAGGATACGACCTTGATGCAGATACGGAGCATACCTATTGCGAGTGTGGTGGCGGCTTTGACGGGGATGGATGCCACTCGCGAGGGAAACATTATGTGCCCACTACACGGGGATAAGAGTACGCCGTCACTGCATTTGTATCACGACACTAACACTTTTTATTGCTTCGGATGCAAGACCGGGGGCGACACGATTAAATTTGTTGAGAAGCTCAAGGGAGTGGGGTTCTGGGAAGCTTGCAAACTGCTAGCGAGTATGTTCCAAATCGAGATTAAAGAGGAGGAGCAGTCGACCGACCCTAATAAAAAGAAGCAACTCAGAGAAGAAGACAAGTATTTCAATGCCCTCGAACGCGTAATCTCCTTACAGCAGACACGATGGGGCGAGATTGAGAAAACACGCCCCGAGCTCTACAATGCCGTTGTAAACCGCTTCGGTGACCCCACAGACCCGAACAGCATTACCTCCCGATGGGGACTCTGTATTTGCGACTTCGTGAGCCTCCCCCTCGGCATGAAATGGAACGAACTCGAAGGCGTTACGGAGGAATATAAAGCCGCCCTACTCATCAAGGTAGACCATACAGCCATGCAACACCGAGTCCTGATCCCCATTCGCAACGCCTGGGGAAGGGTCGTAGGCTTTAGCGCTCGGCAGATGGTAAAAGTCGAGGGGACGGAATACCCCAAGTACCTAACCTCTCGCAGTAGCCGCTTTTTCAAAAAAGGAGAGGTGTTCTTCGGATTAGACAAAGCAGTCACCCTCGCACGAAAGACCAAGACTCTGAATATCGTCGAGGGCTACGCAGACGTAATGACCCTACACCAGCACGGACTGGTAAACACCGTCGCCCTACAAGGTACAGCCCTTACCGCCACGCACCTCAAACAGCTTAGGGATATGGGCGTCCGCCTCATTACCCTGTTTCCCGACAGGGACGCTGCGGGCGAAAAGGCAGTAGCAGAGCATACCACGACGCTCATTAAGGCAGGCTTCGAGGTCAAAGTACAACTTTACGGAGAAGAGGGGGACGACCCCGATTCTTTCTTCAAAGCACTATAGCTGCAGTTACACAAACAACAGAAAAGGAAAGGTAAAAGAAATGGCAGTTTTGGGATTGGTTTTCACAAAGCACAAAGTTTCACATAAGGATGGTTGGACACCCTATCTCCGACACGCAGAGACCGTCGGGTTGCGACGCTTCGCACAGGAGGATTTTGAACAGATAAAAGCATGTGAAGAGGACGAGCCTCTTTTCAAACTCGTTAGCGCAGACGTAGAAGGTATATTTACCTGCGCTGTGGGCGAGATAAACCCCTGCGATATAGAGTACCTTTTTTGCACCCTACGGCAGTACTTTTTACTAACAGGGGACACGATACAGCTCCGCATTCCGAACATTAGGGGGCTCGCAGAGGTGACTTACAAGAGACTCCTCCGCTTAGCAGAGATATACCGCATCAGTCTCTATTTCGTGGAAGATAAGCTCTCGCGAGATTACTCCGCTTACATACTAAGGTAGCCCTCTCACCCAGCACGCTGTAATGACTCCCGCTCAGCAATACTTGAACACGCACCCAGCCGTCGACGGGTTGCTCTTCGTAGTACGCTCGCTGCTTAAGGCGAGCGGCTACCAGGAGTATAGCGCCGCAGACCTTACCACGCTGCGCACCATAAGCGATACGGTAGCAGAGGTGTTCGCAGGGCTCGACAGCGTCGCAGTAGATTACTACGTCAATCTCCTCGGGAAAGAGTTCAAACCAAAAGCCACATGGCAAAAGCTCGCCAAGGGGGTGCGCGACGCACAGGCAGAGAACGAGAAGCGCGAGGCTACCAGCACAGCGGTGATCGGCGGACGTGAGTTAGACGTCCCCGACCCTGAGCGAAACGAAGCCTTCGCACTCCAGCTGCGCGAGTTCGGTATAGGGCGCGCTAACGGCGTCCTGTGGGGGTTGAACAGCACAGGGACTCCCGAGCTCCTGAGCAATTTCAACGCACGCGGATTGTTCTTTGTAGCCACCGACGGGGTGACGCACCGCCTGATAGAAATAGAAGACATCTCGGGCGACCGCCAGTATATCGAACTCTCAGGAACAGACAAGAGCTTCAAGACCGAGAGCGACGCACGCCTCTTCTTTGGGCGCTTCGGGAACTACGAGTTTTGGGGTGACAAGAACGACACTATCGGGCTATGGCGGATGCTCCTCGGGGAGTGCGTACGGTGTACGGGTATCGCCCAGCTCGGCTGGCAGGAAGCAGGCTTTTGGGTATGGGCTAACGGTGTCTACGTACCTGGGGAAGGTTACAGAGAATTTAGCCCCTACGGGACGGTGACTATCAAAGGGGTAAACTACTACTGTGCTGCAGCCAACCGCATCAATGCGCACGCGCTGGAGAACCGCAATAGGCTCAAGTTCGCAGCACGCTTTAGCGATTACAATTTTGACGATTGGCAGACGCAGTTCCTTACCGTCTACGGGGCTAACGGACGCGTCGGGTTGCTCTTCTTACTGGTTTCGGTGTTCAGGGACATTGTTCAGGAGACGGCAGGGATGGTCCCTATCTTGAACGCCTTCGGTAAGTGCGGCACAGGTAAGAGCGTAATGCTCCGCAGCCTCGAACGTCTCTTTTTCAAAAACCCCGTCTTGACGAACCTTGCGAATAGTACGCTTCCCAGTCTTGACAACGCCGTCCACGAATACCGCAACGTCCCTATAGCCTTTGATGAGTATAGCCTCGGGATTACACGCGACAAGGTCGAGTTCATTAAAAGCCTCTTCGATGGCGGAGGACGGGTAAAGACCATAGCCTCGGGCGTCGAGGGTATGCGCTACAATAGCCAAAGCGAGATTAACTCGAGCGTCTGCATAGCAGGACAACAGATCCCCGACGCAGATGCCGCGCTGCTTACGCGCATTATCTCCTTAGAGTTTACCAAGAGCCAATATAGCGACACCGAACAGGACGAGCTCGAGACGCTCCTAGCGATGGAACACGAGGGGCTCTCTAGAGTAATACATACCATTCTTGACCAACGTTCCGAAGTCGAGGGACGCTTTAGCAGCGTCTACACAGAGACCCGCCGCAACGTCCGCAGACTACTAGGCGAGCGGGGTGTAAAGCCCGAGGAGCGACTCGTGTCAACGTGGTCCATCCTCCTAACGTTCTACAAGATACTCCGCACGCCCCTCGGGCTGGCAATTAACCCCGAGGAGATTCTCGACATTGCGACATCGCAGATTACTACCCAAGTGGGCGACCTTCAGGAGAACAACGAGCTTACCGTCTTTTGGTCAACCTTTGCCAACCTCGCTCAGCACGGCGACTTGGTACGCGGAGCAGATTACCGCGTTGAACGAGCCTCGGGAGCGTTCGAGACCGACAGCAAAAAGGTCGTTAAGCTCGAGGACGGCGAGACGCTCCTGTATATCAATATGACGCCCGTCTATACGAAGTACTCCGAAGTACTCCGCAAACAAGACGGCTTCCTGCCCACCACGACGACCATTCGGAAATACCTCCGAAGCTCCGACGGCTTCCTATCTGCTCGCAAGTCCCAACGCTGGGATGTGGTGACGCGCGTCGCCCCACAGGAGGGCAGCCTCGAAGAGCACGCTCCCGCTTTTATGTGGGGCAAAGCATGGGTGTTCCGCTTGAAAGACCTCGACATACCGCTCGACTTCAAACCCTCCCCTACCGAACCCACTTCCCCTGACGGGGGCGGAGGTAAGCCAACCCTTACACTAGGCAACAAACCCCTCCCACCAGGCAAGTATATCACCCGCAACGAAGAGGGAGGCTTCTCCGTGGTGAGGGTTGCAGAGCCCGCACCCGATCCGCCACCACTCGTGGTAAAGGAGAGCCCACCCCCACAGGAGGACGAATTGCGAGACCCCGTTTGCATTGAGGAGGAGGCTTCTCCGCCTAACGAACCGCCCCCCTTTTAACCCACTCCCCTGAATACCCCTCCGCCTACGAACCATTGGAAATAGACAGTTGAACACAAACACAAAAGAAAGGAAAGGTTACCATGAATTACGCATTGTTGATTACCACGAAGGACTTCCACTACGAAAGCCGCCACTGTTTCCATGAGCTCATCGAAGGCTTCTACTTTTTCCCAAAAGACGAGCTACACCACCTGCTCACGAACGGCTTTGACATTGAGGGCTACGAGCTCTGCCGTGATACCGTTCGCAACGGACAGTTCGACGGGGTGTTCGTAATTAGCGAAGAGGTACTCGACGAGTATGTCCTTACCCACGTCTTCAATCACCTTTACGAGCTCGCCTACCTTTTGCACGACATGGCAACGCTTTACGTCCCGACACTCGATGCGATTCCTAATGCTGTTGCAGACACTTTCCTAAAGCTCGCAGCACAGCACCTCGTACACGTCGAGTTCGTATTGGAGAACTACTATTTCCACCCCATTGAGACGCACAAAGCCACGCCCGTACACTATCGCAATACCGTAGAGGAAGACCAGTCGCTCATACGAGAGTATGACGAGCGGATATATTCCGAATTTATGCCCTTCTAGGCAGAGAGCAGACATAGCAAAGACCAACGAACCTAGCAAGAACAACTAACCATACAACACAGCCACGAATGCAGAGGAGTAAACACCCAGGGGGGCGTCCCGCAAGAACCCAACGCGAGCTTACGAACTACTCTATTTGGATTGAGGAGAAGATCGCCGAGGGACGCCCCCAGACGTGGCTGGCTAAGATGCTCAGGGTCGCACCTAACAGTATTGCGAAATACTACCGCAATGTGCTCGCAAAGACGGACGTTCGCTTCACCGCTCGCAGGCGGAGGAACACCCCCGAAACACCAGTGGCGAACCTTGACCAGCCAACTTACAAGTTTTCCTTATTAGTTGCCAAGATGCAGTTACAGACTCCAGTTAAGAAACAAGAGTGTACCATCGGGGGAGTGACCTTCTCCGCACCCGCTTCGTGGGACGATATGAGCTATTCCCAGCTTTCCGAACTGTGGAGCGTCGCACAACGTGCCCCCTCGGTACGCGGATTCCTATTCTACGCCGCAGAGGTGCTGTACAAAGTCACCATACGCGAGCTACCTAAGAGTCGCTATAACGAGAGTGACTACATTAGCGGACGCTACCTAATCTACCCCGTCGAACCCGTCGACGGCGAGCGCGGCGTTCACCGCGTTGTAGAAGCCTCGCTCCTCGACCTTACCGAACTCCTCGATAGCCTAAAGTGGCTTCTGAGCGACGACCAAACACGCGTGGAGAGCAGACGCACCCGCGTCCCCATGGAGATGCCCCCCGAGTCACTCCTCTACGCTCCACAACCCCTCCTAGCAGACCTTTCCCTGAACGAGTTCCTTACAGCAGAGGACCTCCGCACCTCGGGCGCTCACGTTACCAAGTTCCTCGCCGTCCTTTACGCACCACGAACCAACTGCAGCACCCTCCGCCAATCCCCCGACGAGCGAGACTATGCAGCGATTGAGGCACGTCTGCGCGACGTCCTGAGTCGCAACGCAGGCGGACTAAGCTCACCCGCATGGTGGTGGTGGTGGGAAGGTAATCTGCGTTGGATATCCTCGCAGTTCCCGCAGCTCTTCACAAACGCGTTTAACGAGCCCAATAAGCCCGCTTTGAAGACCCGCCCTACTGATTTACTCTATATGCTCTCAGGCGGAGATTTTGCCGCCTTTGAAGCAATAAAACGCACCAATCTTTACGAGGGACTCCGCCTAATACAAGAGCGTATTGAGCGCATAGGCGAGGGTCGCTAATCATGATAGCCACACCTAAAAGCAGATACCCACAATGTTCAACCTGAGCTTACAAGACATACAACGCCTCTACCCCGTAGCAGGCTCGTTCGACACGGACGACTTCAAACGCTACGACGAGCAGATAAAGAGTTACTTCCCCTTTAGTAGCTTCTTTGATTGGGCGGAGATTGAAAAGCAATACGGCAACTGGGAGGGTTTCCTGACACAATACCTAGAGCCTAACGAATCTGCCTATATTGACTCGTTCCGTAATCTACCTGCGCGCATCGCACTACGCTCTGCGATACCCAACACAGACCTAGTTATAAGCAAAGGGGGGCTCTTCGTTACCGACGCTGACGGCGTAACACCCGCCTCAACCTCTCGCGTCGAACGTCTGCTTAAGAGCCTCGACGAGGATATAGAGAAGGGGATCTGGAACGTATGGTTAGCTCTCCAGCACCTACACCGCAATCGCTATAACGGACACCCCACCACATGCCTAAAGGTTTCGCATTACAAGCAGGGCTACTGCAGCTCGCTCCCGCTCACCATCCCATGGAGTTCCCCATGGAATAAAGAGAAGCTCTCACCCCTAGCCTTCTTTGCGTCATTCGACGAATTCCTGAATACCCAACACAGGCTCGCAGCAGAATACCTGAGCGAGTCTACCTACCAGTTCCTATGCCGTATGAATAGCTTTGATATAACCAACTCGACATGGGAACAAGCAAGAGCACACCTTGCGATTGAGGAGATTACAGGAACTATCTTCCTACTGGAGCGTCTCCAACCCGACCGGGTAGAGTACTACCTGCGTCAACAATACGACGCGCTAAAGCGAATCTTAACCCGCGACGCAGACGCCATACATTACGACCGCACCAAAGACCCCGCTGGGGTTTTCCACAAACGCCACGTTCCCGACGGACGTAACTTTATTGTGTAACTTTTCTTTTTCTTGTTTGGAGGGGGCGTATACTCTTTCGGGGGTGTGCGTCCCCTTTTTTACCTTCTAAAACCTATTACAGAGAATGTACTCCTTTTGGGCATTGTACGTCGTCAAAGACGAAACGGAACACTACCTCGAACTCGACGACGCGACGGAGATTTCCTACGAGTGGTTATCTCCAATGTGGAATACCGAGACGTCCACGACGTGGGATTTCTCCCTCCCACGAACCCCCTACAACGAAGAGCTCCTACTCCCGAGCTCCGCCAATGGCGAGCTCGTTCCCCTTAACGAAGGGCGTCTGCAAGGCTACCTAACAGGACTCCCCTGGCAAGATACCGACGAGGCTTACTGGGGACTGCTCACCGTCCTCTCCGCAGGCGAGCGGCGCATCAAAGTCCAATTCCTACAAAAAAGCCTCTTCGAGCAAAAGCTGGAGCGGCCCGCAAAGACGATATATGTGCCTTTCAAGAACCACGAAACAGACTCCAAGAAGACAGAATATATGTTCCATCGTGTCGCAGATATTGAAACCGTATGGGCGTCACAAAAGCCGTGGTATAACGGTCTTTCTCAAAAAAAAGCATTTATAGCCTGGGACGCCGCGACCCTCCTCAAACAATATGCAGAGGAACTCGGGTATGAAACAGATTGGCGTTTTTCAACAGATAAGCACATTTACATTATATCGAACCTTTACAACACCTTCCATCAAATAGCCTACATATACCAAGTAACAAAATACAGAACCCACAACCCAAAAGGTGCACCTCTCTATAGCGGACGTAATCACGAATATGTGTATCGTGGAGACTTTAGCTCGAACGAAAAACTCTCCTTACAGAGCTCACGAATCGCCCTCGGGATTGTGCGCGAGCTCCTCGCAATGTTCTGCGCTAAGGTACTTGTTAAGGAGTTCGTATTAGGGTCCGCTAAGAAACCCTCAGCTGTTTACCGAGAAGCCCATCATATGGGCTCTGCGCGACGCTTCTTTGGAGAGCTCTCCTCCTACGAATGGGTAAAAGCCCAATACCCTCGCCTGCAAGATGTGGAAGTAAGGAGCGATATAGACTATGAGCAGAGCTTTCTCCACAGCCTTATACCGATTGTAGCTTACGAAGAGGGGAAGGGGCTCGCCTCAAGACAATACCCAACCCACACCAAGAGCGAACATTTCTGTTTTTACAATGACGTTATCGACGGAGAGTCTTACGAGTATACAGGACCGTGTCAAGGACGAGAGTTCTACATCCCCTTTCCTGAGCAAAAAGACCACCCACTATGCTTTGCCTATTTCACACTAAAAGACTACTCAAACGAAGCTCGGCTCTGTATAAACTCCCACCTGTGCGATTGTACGCCTACGGGAATCGGGGTGAGCTCCTCTCAATACCGCGCAGATAAAGCAAAGGGCGTGTGGCAGTATGTCGGGGAATGGAAGGTGCGCCCACTTCCCAAAGTACACGGTCGCGGAGCACAGCTCGTCGACATTCCATTTGCTCGCAGACGCTTTGTTGCAATATCGTTCGGTAAGAAGCCACTATATACCCACGGTGATACCCTATTGAATTCCTGTTGGAATAGAGACGTAGAAGGCAGTCGTTTCTACGAATATAAAAGCCCGAATTACGACGCTAGCGAACTATCTCCTCAAATGTGGGGACATGGCAAAGCTGTCTTTTATGGAGGTGAAAGCGCAGATCGGACGCTTCCCGAAACACGCTTTGTGAGCAAACAACACACAATAAACGCTATGTGGCTTACTCATTACGAGCCTAAACCAAACCCCAATCTTCCCGACCCTAAAGACCCCGGTATACTCCCCTTCCCGCCTGGCTTTAACCCTGACGACGATAGCGACCGTCCACGACGCCCAGGTAAGAAAACCTTTGAAATGTTCTCGCTTGGTGTCTCAGGGCTCAGACGCGTAAACACGAACCTGCGAGGCGTCTCCGCGACCTTTGAAGACAAGAAGCCTACTATGCTCTTCAAGCAGAACTTGTTCTTTGCATATTCTCTTTTTAGGCTTAACCTCAGTTTCCTAAGACCATGCTTTGAACTTGAACGAGACGAACCCAATAAAGAAAGAGCTGAGCGATTGTTTATTGTCAATGGTGCGGACGATGTGTTTGGGAAAATCGACCTACACACTAATGCGTCTGTATTACCCGATGTGGTAATAGATAATCCTAGATTTAGCTACCAAAAGTTCACCAACGACCTCCCCCTCGACACCCTCGTCCTCCCCTATTTCCAACACCTATGGCACGCCGTCGAGGGCGAGCTCACCCGCTGGGAAGAGGAAGAGGTCTTCAAGTATATGACCGAATTTAACTACCCCTCCCTGAATGACGCGGCACACATCGGTAACCAACGAATCAAAAGGGTGACTATGGTGCTCCGTCGGGGCGAGTGCCGCATCAAATCAGTGCGCGTCATACAGTTCAACCGTGTGGCTACAAAAGACGAGTTTAACAAGTTTTTACAATGAGTAAGAGTAGTATAATGGAGCATTACCACACCCTACGAGGCGAACCCGTGGTGGCTCAGGGGGCCGTCCCCCACGTCGAACGTTACGACGACCTGCGAACAGCACAAACCCCCACCATCCGCATTCCCACCCCATCGGGGATGCCTCCCCTCCGAGGCGCCGTCTCCTGGGGCAATCGCAACGACCTCCCCGGGCAGATGATCGAGCAGGTAAGACGAAACCCCCTCCTCTCCGCTGCCATGGAGTTCAAGAGCATGCTCCTGTGCGGAGACGGGATCATCCCCGTACGTCGAACCAACCAGTTCCGCGATTGGCGCTACGTCCCCTGTTTCGACTACCCCGAAGTAAACGCCTTCTTTGAGGAGAACGACGTCAACGGCTGGTTCGCAGAGCAGGCTCTCGACCAGACGGTTTTTAACAACGCCTTCTCCGCGCTCATCTTTAACCCCGAGCGCACAGCGATTGAGACGCTCCAGCACGTCGAGGCATACTTCTCGCGCCTCGAAGAGGCAAACCCCGAAACAGGCGAGGTCGAGCACCACTTCCTGAGCAACCAATGGGAACAAGGAACACCGACCGACGTGCTGGTCTCGAGAATCGTCCCGAGGCTGCATTCTGTGCGTTTCCTGCGGGAAAATAGCGCGCAAAACACCGAAGGGGTATCAAACCACCACCGAGGCGGAGAAAGGCGCTTTATTGTGCCTATACAGCTCCCCAGCCTCGGACACCCCTACTATAGCCGAGCATGGTGGCAATCGCTAGCAGACTCAGGCTGGCTCGACTTCGTACACGAGATCCCTGAATACAAACGCGCCCTGTTGAAGAACGCCACCGTCCTCAAATACCACGTCAAATTGCACCCCGACTTTTGGAAATCGCTCTTTGCCAAACAGAACGTCACCAGTGCGGAGGAGCGGCAGCAAATCATGACAGACTTCTTTACACGCCTCGATAGCTTCCTCGCCAATAACAAGAACAGCGGATTGTCTTTCATCTCCGAACAGTACCGCGACGGCGCAGAGGTGCGCGACGCAATAACCTTCGAGCACCTTACCGCAGACCCCCAATCGGGCGGCGAGATGCTCGCAGACCTCGAAGAGGTAAGCAATATTCTTGCCTACGGTATGGGCGTTCACCCTTCCCTCATCGGGGCGTCCCCTGGTAAGAACAAAAGCATTAACGGGACGGAGGCTCGCGAGCTCTTCATTATCAAACAAGGGCTTCTTGCTCCAGTGCGCGAACGCCTCTTGCGTCCGCTGTATTTAATCAAGGCGTTCAATAAATGGCCCGCAGATCTATTCTTCCGAGTACGTAACCTCGAACTCACCACCCTCGACGCGGGGACGGGTGCGCGGCGCAGCTTAGGGCAAGCAGGAATAGAGTCGTAAGGTCCGTTCTCCGTAAACGTCGATTGTATGCAGAGTGCCCCCCTGAATAAGGGGGGCTTTTTTTGTGTGCTTTGCATAGCAGTCTCCTTCTTCTGTAGGGGCGTAGCGTGCTACGCCCGCAACTCGTGGCAACGCCACGCTAGGGTGATTAACACCACAAACACCCCGATGCGCCTTACGGCGCAGGGCGTAGCATGCTGCGCCCCTACGGACCCCATAGGCGGCACGTCGTGCCGAATTGCGGGTGTAGCACGCTACACCCCTACAAGGGAGGATGCGTCCCCTGAATGCCCGTCGTGGTGGGCGTTACGCCTTGCCAACCCTCGCCCCCATCGGGCGAGGGTTGTGTCCATGTGTCCACTTTGTGTCCACTTTGTGCCCACTTTGTTTTGAGGTTTGGACACATACCTAAGTATTTGATAAGCAGATAAAAGAGAATAGGGAGAAGAGTGAATGTGCCCATGTGTCCACTTTATATAAATATATCTCTATATATAGA
>CAJPTV010000005.1 GCA_905373665.1 Bacteroidia bacterium | reverse complement strand
AAAAAGGACTGGAAAAGAGAATTGAAAAGTGTGGGGAGTTTGTGCAATACTCCCTAAAGGCGGGTACTGCCGATGCTGCGCAACCGTGGTTTAACGTGGGGGATTGGAAAAAGCTCGCTAACGAAGTCGGAGGGCTACCGACAGCCTTGCCACAAGACGTAGCGGGAGAGATGGAACGTCTCCACGCTTGGTATACGACCTTGCTCGCTGTGGATTTGGAGTCCGTCGTAGAATACCATTATCGTTTTGAACGTATACACCCTTTCCAAGACGGTAATGGGCGCGTGGGGCGTTTGGTGCTGTTTCGCGAATGTCTGCGCCATCTGCTTGTGCCCTTTATCATTGACGAGCGACACAAACAGTTCTATTATCGTGGCTTGCGGGAGTTCCCTTCCGTACGTGAGTACTTACTCGATACCTGTCGTTCGGCGCAGGATACCTACCGGGAGTGGATCGTCTATTTCTATGGAGGGGAGGGGTGAGTGGGTTGTGGGGAAGTCTCGGGAAACCCCCAATCCAATTTTTCTTTGTAATATTACGTGGCATTATAATTCTTCTCTTTGCTACCAATGAAACATATCGGTTTCTTCCTCTCGCTTTTAGGGCTTTTGGGGCTACTACTGCCACAAACCCTGTACGCTCAACCCTCAACGACCTACTGGTTTGAAGGGTACGTTTATGGCAACGCTACCGACAAAGCCGAACAGCGTGCCGCATACCTGCCCGTGGTGCTTGCATTGGCAAGTGCTCCGAAGAACTACGTGGCGATTACCGTGACCGATGGTGCGGGCTTCTTCTCTTTCCGTGGTACGCAGATCGATATTAACAAGCAGTATATCCTTACCCTCCTCTACGGTGGGGCGCGTAATGAGAACTACAAGTGTTTGCGCTTTGATGCGGCGCCCTCACTCAAAGGAGCGGTTGCTTCTGACATCAAGACGCGCGTGCGTAGCGATTTCTACACCACCACCGCCATCCCATTGGCAAAACAAAAGGGGACGACGGCGCTAAAGACCGTCTTGGGGAAGAACCCCGCACTGCAGCTCAAGGCAGGGGTTTATTACCTCAAGGGCAAGAAGGGGCTTCTGGCTATCTTCGTAAACGGTAAACGCTATTACGACAAAGAATTTCTCACACTATTAGAGGGACTTACGGTCGATCAGGTAGCCTCGGCACGCATTTTGCGCTTCAAAGTGGCAAATAAGTTTGTGCCCGGCGTGTTGGATATTAAGCTTAAGCAAGGGGAGTCTGTGCCACTCAATACTTCGCGTAAGTTCGTTCCTTTGCCCAAAAAGTAACCTCGCACGTAGGGTGTAAACACATTAAGGTGAACATTCGTGCATGAAACGGTTATTAGCTTGGACATTCTTTGTTCTTACATCGGTTATTTTAGCTGTTACGCTAATAGGGTGCTCGGGAGGGCGGAGTGGTCTTTTTATCACACGTTGGGAAGTGCCTGATTCTGCCACAATCTATTTCCCCCTTCAGGGGAACTACCAGTTTCGTTGGCATCGGGTCGGCGAGGCTGACTATGCGCCGTGGCGCACTGCAGCGATTGGGCGCGGTGAGGTGCTCTCGATTCATTTGGATAAGGCGGGGCTTTATGATATAGAGGTGCGTCCGAGCGATTCGCTTCGCTTCCAAATGGTGATGGGCGATAATGAGCTTGTCGAGCAGATGCTTCATTATGATTCGCTCTATGTCGTGGGGTCTAATGATTATTTGCGTGAGGTGCGCAGTTGGGGGAAGATCCCGTGGTATTCCATGCGTCTTGCCTTTGCTGCCTGCGAGGGCTTACAGATCCCCCCTTGTGCAGGGCGTCCGAACCTTGATGGGTGTGGAGACTGTGCTGGGATGTTCTACCGTTGCACGGCGCTCGCCTCCGATCTATCGAAGTGGAATGTTGAGAATGTGAACCTCTACCCCGATATGTTCTACCGTTGTCCTAATATGGAGTATGCTTTGCAGCCTAAGTTCATCAAGTACTAACGTACTTCGCACATCAGAAACGACGCTATCTTGACCTCCACGAAGAGGTGAAGGGCTCTTAACACTAGGAGTAATAAGAAAATGCCGCGCCTATCTCAGACTGGGCAGATGATGCCCGCCTCCCCGATTCGCAAACTTGTACCTTTTGCTAATGCTGCCAAAGAACGCGGCATAAAGGTCTATCACCTCAACATCGGGCAACCCGACATTAAGACTCCCGAGGGGGCGCTCGATGCCATTCGGAATATCTCGACCCCCGTGATAGCTTATACCGATTCGGCGGGTTATCTCTCCTATCGTGAAGGGCTGGTGAAGTATTACCAAGGGCGCGGGATTGAGCTTTCGCCAGCCGATATCATTGTAACGAACGGAGGGTCGGAGGCGATTATCTTTGCTCTCTTGGGGTGTTTAGATCCAGGCGATGAGGTGATTATCCCCGAACCCTTCTATGCAAATTACAATGGGTTTGCGGTACAGGCTGGGGTAAAGGTCGTGCCAATCCCCTCCTCCATAGCCAATGACTTTGCGCTCCCTGCGGTAGAGGAGTTTGAAAAACGGATTACGCCGCGTACGAAGGCCATCTTGATTTGCAACCCTAATAACCCGACAGGGTATCTCTATTCGCAGTCTGAAATTGAGCAGCTGGGGGCGATTGCTAAAAAGTATGACCTCTTTCTCATGGCAGACGAGGTCTATCGGGAGTTCTGTTACGGTGGTGAAAAACACTTCTCGGTGATGGAGCTTAAGGGTCTCGAGCAACATACGATTCTCTTTGATTCGGTCTCGAAGCGCTATAGTATGTGTGGGGTGCGCGTCGGGGCTTTCGTGTCGAGGAATGCTGAGCTCATCAAGAACGTGATGAAGTTTGCCCAAGCACGTCTTTGCCCGCCCTCTTTCGGACAGATGGCTGCGGAGGCGGCGCTTTCGACGCCCAAAGCCTATTTTGACGAGGTGTATAACGAGTATATCGCGCGTCGCGATGTGATGGTCGAGGCGCTTAACAAGATAGAGGGGGTCTATTCGCCGTGCCCGAAAGGAGCATTTTACACGGTAGCAAAGCTGCCGATAGATGACGCTGACAAGTTTGCTCAGTGGCTTTTAGAGGAGTTCTCTTTCGAGGGCAAGACCGTGATGGTGGCGCCTGCTACGGGCTTCTACGCTACGCTAGGTTTGGGAAAAAACGAGGTGCGTTTGGCGTATGTGCTCAATATCGAAGACTTGAAGGAGGCGCTACGTGTCCTTGAAGAAGCGTTGAAGGTTTACCCAGGGAGGTGCTAGAGTATATGAAATCTCATCAGATAGTGAGGGGCGTAGTGCGCTACGCCCTTTTATTTTGCCTTTTCCTCCCCCTTTATGGGCAGGCACAGGAGGTCGTGGTTGGTGCTGCGCGCTTTGAGGTTTACGAACCATGGCTTGTAAAGAAGCGCGTGGGGATAGTCTGCAATCATACGGCGCGCGTAGGCGAGCGACTGCTCTTTGATACCCTCCGAGCGCGTGGCGTGTCGGTCGTGAGGCTCTTTACGCCAGAACATGGGCTGGAAGGTATTGCCGATGCTGGGGAACGTGTGAAGAGCACGGCTTCGCAACACGATTTCCCTGAGGTGGTTAGCCTTTATGACCACAACAAGCGCCCGCCGTTAGATAAAATCAAAGACCTTGATATCATCCTTTTTGACTTGCAGGACGTCGGGGTGCGGTGTTATACCTACATCTCCTCGCTACAGTATGTGATGGAAGCGTGCCTTCAAGCAAAGAAAAGGCTGGTGATATTGGATCGTCCGAACCCCAATGGGCATTTCGTGGACGGACCGATGCGCGGAGCAAAGTATAAGTCCTTCGTGGGGATGCACCCAGTGCCTTGGGTACACGGTATGACTGTGGGCGAGTTTGCGCGCATGATTGTCGGGGAAGGGTGGTTGCCAGGCAATGCCAAGCAGTTGAAGCTTGAGGTGGTCACCTGCGAACACTATACGCACGCCACACCGTATACGCCCCCCGTACCGCCATCGCCTAATTTACCGAACCTGCAGGCTGTGCTCTTGTACCCTTCCTTGGCTTTCTTTGAAGGTACGACACAGAGTGTGGGACGCGGGACGACGATCCCTTTTCAGTGTGTGGGGAGTCCGAAGAATCTCGCACAGGGGAAAGATAAGCGTTGGTTCTCTTTCGTCCCCGAGTCGCGACCAGGAGCAAAGAAGCCGCCTTATTTAGGGCAAACGTGTCATGGTCTTGACTTGAGTGGTCTTGATACAGATTCGCTTTATCGCCAAGGGCGTATTGATCTCTCCTACTTGCAAACGATGGCGCGCGAGGCGCAAGGCACCTTCTTTATCAAGTTCTTTGACCAGTTAGCGGGGACGCCACAACTGAGAGCCGACATGCAAGCGGGAAAGACGGAAAAGGAGATTCGCGCCGCTTGGAAGCCTTCGCTCACCGTTTTCAAGCAGACGCGCAAGAAATATCTGCTATACCCAGACTTTGAGTAAGATTGGCTACCTTTACCTAAAACTAGGAAAGAGATGACAGGACGTAAATACCCCATCGGCGTACAGAGTTTTCGGAAGCTCCGAATGCTTAACTACCCTTACATAGATAAAACCCATTATATAGAGCCGCTTCTACAGGGTACGGCTTTCTTCCTGAGCCGTCCGCGTCGTTTTGGTAAGAGTCTGTTCCTTTCTACTCTAGCTTCCTACTTTCGCGGGGAAAAGGAGCTTTTTAAGGGGCTTTATATTGAAGAGGCTGAGGAGCGGATGGCGCGAGCCGAAGGGCGCGAACCGTGGTTGGAGCATGCTGTGTTGTATATTGACCTCAATATCAGCAACTATAACGCTGTAGAGGTCTTGAATGTGCGTTTGTCTAACAATCTTGCAAATCTAGAAGAAGAGTACGGCGTGCCCGTATTGTCTGATCTGTTACCCTCTGAACGCTTTGCTCAGCTCATCAAGAATGTCTACCAAAAGACGGGGCGTAAGGTGGTCGTTCTCGTTGATGAGTACGACAAGCCGCTCCTTCACTCCTTAAGCGAGGGAGCGCGCGAGCTCCACGAGCAGTACCGTAAGATCTTGGCAGGCTTCTACGTCGTACTCAAGTCATCGGATGAGTATGTCCGTTTAGCCTTCCTTACGGGGGTGACAAAGTTTAGTAAGCTGAGCGTCTTTAGCGGGCTGAACAATCTGGAAGATATTTCACTAGACCCAGCCTACGCGGGGCTTTGTGGGATCACCGAGGCAGAGCTCCTCGCTACTTTCTCCGAAGATATAGACACCTTGGCGCAACAATTAAGTTATACCCGTGCTGAGCTCTTGGAGTTTCTCAAAAGTGAGTATGATGGGTACTGTTTCTCGACGAACAACGTCCATGTTTACAATCCATTTAATGTATTGAATGTCTTTAAGAAGGGGATCTTAGGCTCTTACTGGTTTGCTACGGGGACGCCGACTTTCCTTGTGGAGATGTTGCGAGATCGGCAATACGACTACCCGTCGTTGGACAAGGACGTGATGGTGACGCTCGTCGACCTAGAGAACCCGCATGAGCTGATTGACGACCCGATACAGGTGCTCTACCAAGCAGGTTATTTGACGATTAAGCGCTTCGATCCTGCGCGCCGTCGCTTTGCTTTAGGCTTTCCGAATAACGAGGTGCGTTATTGCTTCTTGAATCTGCTGTTGCGTGCACTGTTGCCCACCAAAGTAAATCTTACGGTGAAGGAAACGGATCTTTTCCTAGATGAGATAGAGAAAGAGAATGTCGAGGGCTTTATGACGCGCGTCCACGCGCTACTTGCCGCTTTACCTTACCCTACAAACGTGACAGTTGAGACGGTAGAGTGGACTTATCAGTCGCTCTTTTATCTCCTGTTTCACCTCATGGGACAGCATGTTCGTACGGAGGAGCATAGCATCCTCGGGCGTGCGGACTTTGTATTGGAAACGGCAACGACGGTCTATATCTTCGAGTTCAAGCTCTGGAGTGCAGGGACGCCCGAGGAGGCTATTGAGCAGATCCGCAAACAGGGGTATGCAGAGCCTTATCGTTCGTGTGGTAAGCCAGTGCGCCTTATCGGGGTGAGTTTTGATACCGAAAAACGCAATATCGGCGAGTGGAAAGAGGAGGCGTTGTAAGTGAGCGTTATTGTGGTTACCTTTACCAGAAACTAGGAGAGAGAGATGACAGAACGTAAATACCCCATTGGTGTACAGAGTTTTCGGAATATTCGTACAGAGAATTTCATTTACATAGATAAGACGGCTTATATCGAATCGCTTGTGAAAGGGCACGTCTTCTTCCTGAGTCGCCCGCGTCGTTTTGGTAAGAGCTTGCTCCTCTCTACCTTGGCTTCGTACTTTCGCGGGGAAAAGGAGCTTTTTAAGGGGCTTTACATTGAGGAGGCTGAGGAGCGGATGGCGCTCGCCGAAGGGCGCGAGCCATGGTTGGAGCATGCAGTACTGTATATAGATTTGAATATCAGGAATTACGACGCAGCCGAGGTCTTGATAGATCGTCTCTCTAATAATATCTCAAAAATAGAACGAGATTACCACTTGTCTGAGACAGAGGGGGCAATCGAGGAACGTTTTTCTCGTCTCATCGAGACCTTGTTTTTGAAGACGGGGCGTAAGGTGGTGGTGCTCGTTGATGAGTACGATAAGCCCTTGCTACATTCCTTGAGCAATGGGCAGAAGGAGCTCCACGAGCAGTATCGTAAGATCTTGGCAGGCTTCTACGTCGTACTCAAGTCATTGGATGAGTATATCCGTTTTGCCTTCCTTACGGGGGTCACCAAGTTTAGTAAGCTGAGTGTCTTTAGTGGGCTGAACAACCTAAATGATATTAGCTTAGCACCTGCTTATGCAGGGATTTGTGGGATTACTGAGGCAGAGCTCCTTGCCACTTTCTCCGAAGACGTTGATATTTTGGCGCAGCAGTTAGGCTACACACGAGACTACCTTTTGGCATTTCTTAAAAGTGAGTATGATGGATATTGTTTCTCGACGAACAACGTCCATGTCTATAACCCGTTCAATGTATTGAATGTCTTTGATAAGGGGATTTTAGGCTCTTACTGGTTTGCTACGGGGACGCCGACCTTCCTTGTGGAAATGCTACGCGATCGGCAATACGACTACCCGTCGTTGGACAAGGACGTGATGGTGCCGCTCGTCGACTTAGAGAACCCGCACGAGCTGATCGACGATCCGATACAGGTGCTCTACCAAGCAGGTTATTTGACGATTAAACGCTTCGATCCTGCACGCCGTCGCTTTGCTTTGGGCTTTCCGAATAACGAGGTGCGTTATTGCTTCTTGAATCTGCTGTTGCGTGCACTGTTGCCCACCAAAGTAAATCTTACGGTGAAGGAAACGGATCTTTTCCTAGATGAGATAGAGAAAGAGAATGTCAAGGGCTTTATGACGCGCGTTCACGCACTCCTTTCCGCCTTACCTTACCCCACGAACGTGACAGTTGAGACGGTAGAGTGGACTTATCAGTCGCTCTTTTACCTCCTATTTCACCTCATGGGACAGCATGTTCGTACGGAGGAGCACAGCATTCTCGGGCGTGCGGATTTTGTATTGGAAACGGCAACGACGGTCTATATCTTCGAGTTTAAGCTCTGGAGTACAGGGACACCTGAGGAAGCAATCGAGCAGATCCGCAAACAGTGGTATGCCGAGCCTTACCGTTCGTGTGGTAAGCCAGTGCGCCTTATCGGGGTGAGTTTTGATACCGAAAAACGCAATATCGGCGAGTGGAAAGAGGAGGCGTTGTAGGCGTCGAGGAGGAATGCGCACGGGTGCTTGGCGCGAATTATTTACATTTGTGTAGTGCGTAGGGTGGCGAGTGGTTGCCCTAGAGGTCTGTTAACCAATGTGATAATGCCGAGCTATCTTGATAAACTAAACCCAGAACAACAAGAGGCTGTTAAAACAACAGAAGGTCCTGTTCTCATCATAGCTGGAGCAGGATCGGGCAAGACACGTGTGTTGACTTGTCGTATCGCCTACTTGTTGCAGATGAATGTGCACCCTAAGGAAATCCTTGCGCTTACCTTTACCAATAAGGCGGCGGAGGAGATGAAGGAGCGTGTGGCACTAGAGGTGGGGGATGATGTTGCTCGCTACCTCGTCATGGGGACATTTCACTCGGTCTTTTCCCGTATCTTACGGCAGGAGGGGGAGTGCCTAGGTTATACTTCCAATTTCTCTATCCACGACAATTCGTTTTCGTGTACCCTGTTGGGGCGTATCCTCAAGGGAATGGGGTTGGATACGAAGATTTACATACCCAAGGATATTTATAGCGTTATCTCGCGCGCAAAGAACGATCTGATAGCCCCCGAAGAGTTTATGGATGACGAGCGGGTGGACACTTATAACGTCGGCGAGAATCGAAGTCTTATCGCAGAGGCTTATCTGAAGTATCAGGAAGAGCTGAAGAAGGATAATGCTATGGACTTTGATGACCTTCTTGTGAATACCTATCGCCTGCTACGCGACCACGAAGAGGTGCGCTATCGCTATCATGAGCTTTTTCGCTACATCATGGTCGATGAGTTCCAGGATACGAATGACGTGCAAAACAAGATACTGAACCTCTTGGCGGAGAGTCACCACAACCTCTGTGTGGTGGGCGATGATGCACAGAGTATTTACGCTTTCCGAGGCGCTCAGATTCAGAATATATTGGATTTCTCAAAGACCTATCCGGAGGCGAAGATTGTTAAGCTGGTGGTGAATTACCGTTCCTCGGGCGAGATCGTTGAGATGGCGAATCGCTTGATAAGGAAGAATACGGCACAAATCCCCAAGGAGTGTCGTACGGCACAGGGACGCGGGGCGACACCTTCGTGGCGTTTAGCCTATTCGGACGGCGAGGAAGCGCTCTTGATAGCTAAAGAGATCCGAGAGCGACATCTTGCTGATGGGGCGCCGTATGAGTCGTTTGCTGTGCTTTATCGTAACTCGAGTCAGGCGCGTGTGATGGAAGATAATCTTGTGCAGGAAGGCGTCCCGTATCGGGTTTACGGGGGGAGGTCTTTTTATGACCACAAGGAGGTGCTCGACTTGATGGCTTACTTCCGTTTTGTGATCAATCCATCTGATACAGAGTCGCTTTTGCGTGTAATCAACCTTCCTACACGGGGGATTGGTGACAAAGCGCAGCTACATCTGCAAGAAGAGGCGCAGGCTTTAGGAAAAACACTCTGGGCCTATATCTTGGATTTACCTAATGAGAGTTCGCGGGTGACAAAGGCTGCTATCAATGCGATTTTGACCTTTCGCGAGATCATGAAGCCCTTTATAGAGGCTGCGCATACGGCCCCCGCCGAGCTTATGGCTATGGATATTTATCAACGTAGTGGCTTGAAGAGTCTCTATGAGAGCGATACGTCGGTCGATGGAGAGGCGCTCTTTGCACGCATTCAAGAGTTGTTTAATGCCCTCAGAGATTTTATTGAAAAACGACAACTCGAGGAGCCTGATATCCCTGTGACCTTGGTGCAATATATGGAGGATGCTCCTTTTGCGACCGATCTGGCGGCACGGGACACGAAGCGACTCCATGCGGTGACTCTTACTACGATTCATTCGGCTAAGGGGTTGGAGTTTAACCATGTCTATATCGTGGGGATGGAAGAAAACCTCTTCCCCTCTAAACGTAGCCTCGAAGACCCGTATGGAAAGGGATTGGAAGAGGAACGGCGCCTCTGTTACGTAGCGGTGACTCGTGCAGCGCATACGTTGTCGCTTTCGGCGTGTCAGAACCGTCGCTTGTTTAAGGGGGGATTTATGCCAATGACCCCGAGTCGTTTCTTTGAAGAGCTTCTCGAGCCCGAAGAGTATGATAAGTTCAAGGCTAAGAGTAAGTGTAATTCCATCGACTCTGACAATGAGATGTCAGACTCGGAGCGTCCCTTAGTTTTTATCAAGAAAAGGGGGGATTCTTTGGCGGGGCGGCGTGACACCCCCGTACCAGCACCACAACCTCTTTTCAATCACAACCCGTTTTCGATTCCTGCAACTGAAAATGTGACACCGCTTACCAAGAGTAGTGATCCGTCGGATATTGTGCAAAGTGGAGAGGAGTGGAATTTACTACCAGGCGATCGTATCTCCCACACGCTTTTTGGCAAAGGGCGTGTCTTGGACGTCACGGGCGTGGGGGTGGAAACAAAAATTAGGGTAGCATTTGACTCGGGAAAAGAGTGTAATATCTTGCTACGAATTGCCAAATCTAAAATGAAGAGAATCTGATGCTGCAGACTCGCTATGCTTTCCTGATTGTCGGATTTACGCTTGTGTTATTTTCGTTGCGATTGAATGCTGCGCCAATAGACGTGGTACGCGCGAAAGCGATTGCACAGAAACACCTTTCAAGCTTTGACACGCCACTGCGCGGAGCTGAGGAGCTGGCGCTGGTGTATACCAGTAGTGGCATCCCGACACGCAACACGACACCCCAGCAAGATTTTTACGTCTTTGCAAGGAGGGGGCGTGAGCAGGAAAAAGGCTATGTGGTCGTAGCAGGAGATGATAACCTCCCAGAGGTTTTAGGCTATTCGTATGATTCTCGCTTTGTTACCGAAGCGATGCCGCCGCAACTCGAGCATTGGTTGCAGCTCTGTGCGGAGTGGGTAAGGCAAGTACGCAAAAAGGGAAAGGAGTTTGTACCCAGTGTATTGCAACAAGAAACGACACCGATTACGCCTCTCCTAGGGGCTCTCGGGTGGGATCAGACAGCCCCCTTCAATAACTTTACCCCAAAGATCAATGGGGTGCACACTCCTGTCGGGTGTGTGGCTACCGCCTTGGCGCAAATCATGCGCTATACTTGTTGGCCGCGAAAGGGGCGAGAGGCGATAAAATATACCACCCAAGAGGGAAAGAGATATTATCAACAGTTTGATACAGAGTATGATTGGCAACACATGCCTAACCGATTGACTGAAAAATCACCAGCGGCGGAACGTAGAGCAGTGGCTACGCTAATGCGCGATGTCGGGATGGCGGTTAAAATGAATTATAAGCAGGAGTCTAGTGGAGCATATTCTGAGAATGCTCTTGTCGGTTTACGGAAATATTTTCGTTACGGGAATCAACTCCAGTTTTATATGCAAGACTTCACTCCATATAACGAGTGGGTGCTTCTTTGTCTTAACGAACTTAAAGCCAAGCGTCCTGTTTACTATTCCGCTGCGGCCGTAGGGGTAGGGCATGCCTTTGTGTGCGACGGTTATGATGGACAGGGGCGTTTCCATTTCAATTGGGGGTGGAGTGGGCTTAGTAATGGCTATTTCTATCTTACCAACCTTGCCCCTAAAGCACAGAGCACGGGAGGAGGGGGACGAGGGGGCTATGTCCTCGGAAGTCAAATCATAACAGGCTTTCAGCCCGGATATGGGGGAGAAAAGCAGGTGAATATCGTGTGTGATGTATTGGAGCTCCCCAAGACCTCTCAGGCGGTTACGAAGCCGTTGCAGGTAGCGCTTTCGGTTTGGAATTACGATTATGCGACAGTGCGCATCTCGCCCGCAGTACAGATCTTTGATGCTGATGGGAATTTGAGTCTAGAAGCGCACCATGCGAAATTGGGGAGGCGTAATTTCCGTAGGGGCTTCTCCGAAAAGATAAAGCTCGATATTTCGAGTTTAGATGACGGAACCTACACGGTACGCCCAGCGGTTTATTTACCCGATCGGGAGAGGTACTATCCAGCGCATTTATACCAACTTATGGGGGCAAGACAGTTTCGTATAGAAGGAGGGCGTGTGACGATGTCGCCGCAAGATACGGAGGTGCGCCTCGTGGTAGAGTCTGATGTGAAAAACCTCCATCTTAATACACCCAATAAGTTCGTCTTTTCGATAGAGAATCGTGGGGCGCTCCCTTACCGGTCACGTATTGCCGCGATCTATGCTTCGACTCCGGAAGTGAATCAATCTATTATCGCGAGGGCAGATTCTTTATTTGAACATTCGTTGTCGCTGGAACCCGGTGAGCGTCAAAGAGTGGAATTGGTGATTAACGGTCCTAAGAATGGGACGGAAACGTATTTGCATATCCTCTATGATGAGTTTGGGGGGGCGAAGGAGAAGCTCTCTTATCAATCGTTACGGAGTTTCCCGTTGACGCTTCAAAGGGCTTACACTGTGGGGATGGCTGTGAGGGAGCTTATAAGGGTTAGGTCTTTTAAAGTGTATCAGAATGGTACGCCGTTAGAATTTCGGTTGCGTCTCCAAGCGCCGAGGGATAGGGGAATATTGGCAGGTTTTGTATTTGCTATCTTTGATGAAAAGCAGACGCCGTCGCAACGTTGTAACCCTATCGTGCAGATTCCCTTGGCATTGATTAAGCCAAACGAAGAACAGGTATTTAGGGTAACAGAAACGTTCCACCTCCCATTGGGCGACAATTATGGGCTTTATCTCTATGAGCTTGGGAGTGATGGGCGTGTCGTTCGTCGTTTTGGTCGGCTATTTACCTTCTCTGTGGTGGGCACGCCGTCGGTATACGCATTGCCTATTCTCGATAATAGCGCTTATCCAGAGGGACCTGATAAGGTCGAAGAGGAAAAGGAGGATAATGAGTGGACGGGGGTAGAGGCTACGCCGTTACAGGGGGTGTGTCTTTTCCCAAATCCCGCAAGGGGACATTTTACCCTCTCGCTTTCAGAGGCTCTGGGCGGGGGTGAGTTTTTTACCGTTGAGGTTTATGGTATAGACGGGCAGTTGCAATATCGCACGCAAGGTGATGCTGCAGAACTTAAGGTATTGACTGAGGGGTGGCGTCTTGGTGGCTATTGGGCGCGTGTCTGTGTAGGCGCGCGTTGTACTGTGCTCCCCTTTGTGGTGGAATCGTGTGGCGCTTAGGGATAGATGTGTTATTTTAGCGGAACGAAACGGTAGGGATGAGGCACATTCTCTTGGGCTTGTTGGGGGTATGTTTGCCCATGTTTTTCTTCTCTTCTTGTGAGGAAAGACCGCCACTCTCGGATGGAGAAATGGAGGAGCTTGTACAAGAGCTTCTTCTTACGAATCAGTGTGCTCCTTACCCAGCAGAGGATACGATTAAGTATGTTAACCTGTATGCGGATATCTACCTTCGTAGGGGGTTGGATTCGTTGCGTGTAGATAGTGCTTTTCGTTACTATGCGGTATATCCAGACCGTTTGGATGCTATTTTAGATCGCGTGATTGCTCGGATGCAACGGGAGTTTGACTCACTTGACGTGGTGCGTCCCGAAGAAATGAAGTTGGAAGAGTTGCAGCCAGCAACAGAAGAACTGGAGTAAGAAAGGAGAGACGATGGAGACAAGGCGTATTGCGGCGCGTAATGTATTGCTCGGACGTGGGGAGTTATTGCACAATGGGGTGGTGACGATAGCGCAAGATGGTACAGTCGTTGCTATTGAAAATATTACAGACGAGCAGGCAAAGCGTGAGGGTGTGGAGCTGCATGAGGGTTTTCTCTGTGCGGGTTTTGTCAATGCTCATACACATTCCGAGCTCGCATTCCTCGATGGGCTTTTTCTTCCAGGGGGCTCTATGGCGGCTTTTTTACGACAGATTGATGCGCTACGAGTACAGTTTGACCCTGATACGATACGGGCGGCGCAAGCTAAAGGCTATGAGACTTTTGCTAAGGAGGGGATTGTGGCGTACGCCGATATTTCCAATGATGCTTCTACGGCTTATTTCAAGAAAAATGAGACCTTTCGTTCGGTCTCTTTCGTTGAAATGTTCGGGGTGAACGCCACTTTGGGCGAAGCAGCGTATAAGGTGGGGGAAGAGGTCTTGGCGACGTATCGCGCTCAGGGGGTTGAGGCTTATATGACGCCCCATGCTACCTATTCCGTAAGCGATCGGTTGTGGAAGTTGATGCAGGCGCAGTTAGAAGCTTCGCCTATCTTTTCGTTGCACTATGCCGAGACCTCGCAAGAAATAGACTTTTTGGAGCGAAAGGCGGGGGCTATTTACGATCTTTTCCATCGTGACTGGGGGCGTGCTGTTGAGGCGTATGGGCTTAAGGATATGGAGTCTACCCTTGCTTACTATGGGGGGCTCGGGAAGCATATCTTGTTGGTGCACTGTGTGGCACTTTCGCCAGTCATGCTCGACTTTGTGAAAGCTTCTTGCCCGCAGGTTACGATGGTTCCCTGTCCAGAAAGCAACCTTTTTATTGAAGGACGCCTCGCGGACTATAACCTTTTACGTGCATCAGGGGTGCGGCTTGCGGTTGGGACGGATAGTTTATCCTCCTCGCCGACGCTCTCTATTTTGAAGCAGCTTGAGGTTGTCAATGCCTATTATCCGAATATCCCAATTGCTGAACTTTTGGAGTGGGCCACGATCAATGGAGCGGAAGGGTGTCTTTTTGATGGGCTTGGTGCATTGAAAATCGGGGCACATCCTGGTTTGAATTTGGTGCTTGCCCCAGAGTGGGAACAAGGTTCGTTGCACCGTGCTTGTGTGCACCCCGTGGCAACACAAACCGCACTTCTCAATTAAATTTTGTACTTTGCAAAGGTTTTAGTTAGGTCAGGCGGCGAATGGAAAAACAAGAGTACGATTTTTATATCCTGCGGGGCACGATCGTCGGATTCCTTGCTGGGGCATTCTTCACTGTGCTGGTGGTGATGCTACAGCTGCTCAATACCAGTGAATCTATCTCGTGGCTTTTCTTCTCGCATCTGAATGCGGCTTATCCCGCCATGTATCTTCTTTATGCTCTGCCGTTTGTAACGGGGGGGCTGATGTTTTATATCTCTCGTGCGATGGCACGGGTGCAGCGAGACTCTCTGGTCTTGAAAGAGAATACCGAAGAGCATTTGTCTAGTCTCAATTCCTTTGTCGCTGCGATTCGTACTGGGGAAAAAAGTTCCTATCGCCCCACAAAGGACGATACGTTAGGGTTGGCACTGGCTTCGCTACAGAGCGATCTGGAACGTAGCCGAAAGGAGGAGGAAGTGCGTCAACGAGAAGACCAGCTTCGTAGGTGGAATGCAGAAGGGTTGGCGCAGTTCGGGGAGATTCTTCGTAGTGAGACACAGCGTTTGGAAGACCTCTCCTATAGCATCGTAAGCAATATTGTGAAGTATGTTGAGGCCAACCAGTGTGGCTATTATATGATAGAGGGGGAGGGAGAGGATCGCTATTTTCGTCTGATGGCGTGCTATGCTTATGATCGTCGTAAGTTTGCAGACCAGCGAATCGAGTGGGGCGATGGGCTCGTCGGGGCTTGTGCTCTTGAGGGGGTTACGACGCACCTAGATCACGTCCCATCGGGGTATTTAAGGATTACTTCGGGGCTCGGGCAATCTACGCCGCAGAATCTGTTACTTGTCCCCGTGAAGCACGATACGACGGTTTTCGGCGTCTTGGAGTTGGCTTCGTTTAAGAAATTTGAACCCCACGTGGTCGAATTTGTCGAGCGAGTGGCTAACACGATAGCCTCGACTTTGTCGAGCAAGCGAATTAACATTCAGACTGCACAGCTTCTGGCCGAATCGCGCCAACAGGCAGAAACCCTCCAAGCACAGGAGGAGTTGATGCGGCAGAATATGGAGGAACTCCAAGCAACGCAGGAAGAGGCTGCAAGGCAATCGGAAACCTTTGTAAGCTTTACGAATTCGGTGAACGAGACCCTGATTCGTGCAGAGTATAGCATGGATGGTTTCTTGTTGTACGCTAATCCGAAGTTCTTGCAGAAGCTTGAGTATAATACCCAAGAGGAGGTTCTGGATAAACATCTCTCTTTCTTCTTTAGTCCGAAGGATCGCGAGTCTGTGGAAAAGATGTGGGATAATATCCTACAGAGCGATCACCCGATAGAGGGCGACATAAAGCTCTTTACGCGCAACAGTAAAGATTTGTGGACGATAGCTGCTTTCACCACGGTGCGCGACCATCAGAATCGTGTGGAACGTGTCTTGTTGTTGGCAATTGATACGACACATGATAAGTTGCAAAGCCTTGACTGGCAGGGGCAGATGGAGGCTCTTAACCGAGTGAGTCTGAAGGTCGAACTCTCACCACTAGGCGACGTGCTTGCAGCAAACGATAAGTTCTTTGAAGTGTTGGGGTATGAGCAGGACAAGGTCTTGCGTAAGCCCTTTATTGAGGTGTTGGTAAAGAATGAACAGCCTGTGTTTGAACGTACTTTAGAGCAGGTTTGTCGTGGAGAGGACTTCGTCGGAACTATCCGAGCGCTCACCCATCAAGAGCAGGAGTGTTGGCTGCGGATCTCCTTGACTACGGTGCTCGATATGTACGGGGATATCTCTAAAGTTGTCTTGATTGCTAACGATGTGACGCGTGAGAAGTTGATGGAGATGGAAACGCGTCGCCAGACAGAACAGCTCAAGGCGCAGGAAGAGCAGTTGCGTCGAAATGAGGTCGAGTTGCAACAGAAACTTCATCAAGCGCGCGAAGAGGTTAAAAATCAGTTCAAGGAAATTGAGAAGGTACAGATTCGTAACGAAAAGACCTTGGAAGGCTTCTTGGATGCGATCATTACGACCGACCAAGATGGGGTCGTTGAGTTCTTTAATCGAGCTGCTGAAGAGTTATTCTCTATCGAACGTACAGAGGTTTTGGGGCAAAACATCCGCCTTCTTTTCCCAGAAGATGTAGTGGCTGGGAATGAGTTCCTTGAGGGCTATCTGAGTCCTACTGGAAATAAGATTGTAGGCGAACGTCGCGAAGTGAATATACGTGCTGCTAATGGGGAGGAACGTTCGGTGTTGATGCTCCTCAGTGCAGCACAGATTGGGCGAAAGACGAGCTATACGGCCTTTGTGCAAAATATCTCGTTGGATCTTTTCTAGGAGGGGAGAGCGGTCAGGATGCCAGAAAAACAGTTTGTCGTATCTGCTCGGAAGTACCGCCCAGATACCTTTGACATGGTGATAGGGCAGGCGACGGTTACCAACACCCTGCGGCGACAGATAGAACAGCAGCGCATTGCCCATGCCTATCTTTTTTGTGGTCCTCGGGGGGTCGGTAAAACGACCTGTGCGCGTATTTTCGCCAAAACGATCTGTTGTACGAATCGAACCCCAGAGGGAGAGGCTTGCAATGCGTGTAAGAGTTGTGAGCAGTTTAATTCTGGAAATAGTAGGGATATTTCGGAGTTTGACGCAGCCTCGAACAATAAAACCGACGACATCCGTAGGCTGATTGAGCAGGTAAATGAGAATACGCCGATTTTTGGGAAGTACTGTGTCTATATCATTGACGAGGTACACATGCTCACCCCGCAGGCGTTTAATACGTTTCTCAAAACATTGGAAGAGCCGCCGAGTTACGTCGTGTTTATCTTTGCTACGACGGAGAAACACAAGGTCTTGCCAACGATCCTCTCACGTTGCCAAATTTATGATTTCAACCGCATCCAAGTCAATGATACGATAGATGCGTTAGCAGCAATTGCCGAAAAGGAGAATGTTGAGTATGAGCGAGATGCGCTCAATCTCATAGCCTTGAAGGCCGACGGTGCGATGCGTGACGCACTCTCTATTTTTGACCAAGTGGTGAGTTTCTCGGAGGCTCATGTGACAAGAGAACAGGTGGTCGATGGGCTGAATCTCTTAGATTTGAACGTCTATTTTGAGATAACCGACGCGATCTTGGGGAAAGATGCGATGAAGGCGCTCACGATTCTGAATGAGGTGATACAGAAGGGGTTTAGTTTGTCGAATTTCCTGTCGGGTTTTACCGTTCATTTCCGAAATCTAATCTTAGCCTCCAATCCAACAGGTGCAGCTCTTTTGGACGTCGGTAATGAATTGGGCGCACAGTATGAGACTCATGCGAAGGTGGGGGCTGTTCAGACGTTTTTCCATTGTTTGGAACTGTGTATGGATGCGGAGAGTACACTTCGTTATGCTACTAACCAACGTCTACACGTAGAGTTGTTGCTTCTCACATTATGTGAGCCGGGTGAAGAGGAAAAAAAAAATGCCTAATCAATAGGCATTGGGTGTCGCGAGGGGTGCTCCTCTCTATTGACAAACAACCAGAGGGGGAAAAAAAAGAGTCGCCCGAGTCCGTTCCCGCTAAACCAGCATCTGTCGTCCCTCAGGGGTATTCGATTAAGGAGTCTTCGCCGTCCGCCTCTTTACAGCGGGAACAGATTGCGGATTTGCCCAAACGAGATCTGGTAGCTTTAACCCAGCAAAATCTTGAAGAGGTCTGGGAGGAGATAAAGAAAATATGTTACGGGACGCGTTGGCATCTTTTTGTAGATAATTGCGAGCCTGAAGTAAAGTCGGAATCTGAGGTCTATTTCGCCTTTTTGCACCCGAGCGTAGAAAAAAGTTTTGAGGAGCAAAAGGAATATCTGCTGCGTAACCTTACGAGTCGCTTTGTGGTAGAAGGGCTACGAATTTACGGAGCTCTCGACCCATTGAAGATTAAGGAGCGAGAACGGCGAGAATTACGTTCAGAGGAGGTGATTTTTCAGGTTGTGTGCGAAGAAAACCCCGATTTGGCAGATTTCTTAAAGCAACTTTGACATACGAGCAATTGCGGAATGAGTGGAGAAGTGCTTCTCTTTGTAGAGAACTGCATACAAGTAAAAGGAAAGCGTTATATTTGTAGCGTTTTTGGAAAAGAAATTTGTAACGAGAGAGTTTCTAGTAAAGTGTAGCGATGCAAAATAAGGGAGCAATACGGATACTTGCGATAGCTCTGGCATTGGTTTGTCTGTATCAGTTGTCGTTTACGTGGTTTACCTCACGGGTAGAAAAGCATGCACGCGAATATGCTGCAGCGCGCGTAGCAAACATAACAGATGCTGTAGAGCGGGAGCGGAGTTTCAAACAGAAGGAACATTACTTCTTAGATTCCGTGTCTGGACAGACGGTTTACAACTTCTTCTGGTTGCGTAAGTATTCATATGCCGATTGCAAGGAGCGTGAAATCAACCTCGGTTTGGACTTGAAGGGGGGGATGAACGTGATGCTCGAAGTTTCGGTATACGATGTGCTTCGCGCCCTCTCGAACTACAGTGCAGAGCCTGCTTTTGTGGAAGCGCTCAATCGCGCAAAGGCGATGCCGCCGAGTATCGATTTCGTTACGCGTTTCGGACAGGCTTATGCCGAGGTTGCGCCGAGTGGCAAGTTAGCGAGCATCTTTAGTACAGTCGAACTGCGAGACAAGATCCCTTTCAATGCTACTAACGAGCAGGTACTTACGGTTCTACGTGAAGAAGCGGAAGGGGCTATCTCAAATTCGGAGATCGTGGTTCGTAACCGTATTGACCGTTTCGGTGTGGCACAACCCATTGTACAGCGTTTGGAACGTTCTGGGCGTATCTTAGTTGAACTCCCTGGGGTGAAGGATCCTGAGCGTGTACGTAAGCTTCTTCAAGGGACGGCGAGTCTCCAGTTCTGGGAAACTTATGAGAATCGTGAGGTGTATGGTGCACTTCTCGCCGTAAATAATCGTTTGGCTGAACTTAAGGATATGAATACGCCTTCGCAGGCGGAGGGGACAATCCAACCTCAGGCGTCACAACCTGCTCAGTTAAACGAAGCTGCAGAAACCACGACGCAATCGAAGGATTCGCTTGCAGCTAATAGTGCCCCTGTACAAGATTCTACAAACAAGGATTTGTTGGCTCAGTTGGAGGAAAATAAAAAGACGACTGACAGTGCGAGTGCACAAACCTTTGATCGAGCTGAGTTTGCAAAGCGTAATCCTCTTTTTGCTCTCCTGACGCCCTCTATGACGCAGGAAGGTGAGTTATTCAATGGTCCAGTGGTCGGGTTGGCGCATTACCGCGATACGGGGGCGATCAATCAGATGTTGTTAGACCCACGTGTACATAGTCTCTTACCTCGTGATTTGCGCCTTCTTTGGACAGTGAAGCCTGTTTCGTGGGAGAAGAGTGGAAATATTTTCCAATTGGTGGCTATTAAGGTTACGGGGCGTGACGGTTTACCTAAGCTTGATGGTGGTGCTATCGCTGGCGCTCGTTCTGAGTTTGGTAATCAGCGTGGCGAGAGTGAGGTGGTGATGTGGATGAACCCAGAAGGGGCAAAGGTCTGGGCTCGTATGACGGCGGATAATATCAATAAGAGCATCGCGATTGTACTTGATGATTACGTGTATTCGTTCCCAACCGTAAATACAGAGATTAAGGGAGGTCGTTCGTCTATCACTGGGGGCTTTACCATTAAGGAAGCGAAGGACCTTGTGAACGTCTTGCAGTCAGGTAAGTTGCCAGCTCCTGCTCATATCATTCAGGAGGAAATTGTCGGTCCGTCGTTGGGACAGAAGGCGATCGATTCTGGGGTTTCTTCTTTCCTCCTGAGCTTATTGGTGATTTTGCTCTTTATGATATTCTATTACAGTCACCGAGCTGGGATCATTGCCGACTTTGCTCTTTTGTGTAACCTCTTCTTTATCATGGGGGTCTTGGCATCCTTCCAAGCGACCCTTACCTTGCCTGGGATTGCGGGGATTGTCTTAACCCTCGGGATGGCAGTCGATGCGAATGTGCTGATCTTTGAACGTATTAAAGAAGAACGTCTGAAGGGGAAGGGATTGAGTACGGCGGTTGATGACGGGTTTAAGAATGCTCTCTCTGCGATTATCGACGGTAACGTTACCACGCTCTTGACGGGGATTATTTTAGGGGTGTTCGGTTCTGGTCCTGTTCGTGGTTTTGCTACGACGTTGGTGATCGGTATCTTGACCTCTATGTTCACGGCGATCTTTATTACACGTCTTTTGATACTCACTTTCCTTAAGCATAAGTGGACGCTCACTTTTGCAGTGCCGTGGACGCGTAACTTCTTGCAAAACACCACTGTTAATTTTATTGGGAAGCGCAAGATAGCTTATGTTATCTCTGGAGTGTTGGCTGTTGTGGTTTGCATCTCTTTGGTTGTGCGTGGTTTCGATGCAGGGATTGATTTTGTTGGAGGTCGTACTTACGAAATACAATTTAAGAAGCCCGTTTCTACGGAAGAGGTTGCGGCTAAGTTGGAGACCGTGCTTAATGAACGTCCTCAAGTAAAGGTCTTTGGAGAGTCGAGCCAAGTGAAGATTACCACGAAGTATAAGATTCAGGATGATGATCCTGCTATCGATGCAGAGGTAGATTCATTGGTTTATGTTGGGTTGAAACCGATGCTGGAAGCGGGAGTTTCTCAACATGAGTTCTTGGAAGACTATAAGTTGAGTAGTACTAAGGTCGGTCCTACGATTGCGTTGGATATTCGTCGTGAGGCGGTTGTGGCTGTGATTTTGGCGCTGATTGCGATCTTCCTCTATATCATGATCCGATTCAAGAATTGGCGTTACAGTGCGGGTGCCGTATTGGGTTTGGCGCACGATACGTTGATGGTGATCGGGGTCTATACATTGTTGTGGGGGATTGTTCCTTTCACGCTGGAAATTGATCAAGCTTTCATTGCAGCAGTGTTGACAATTATCGGTTACTCTATTAACGATACTGTGGTCATTTTCGACCGTATCCGTGAGTACGTGGGGTTATACCCGCACCGAAAGCTCGATGAGACATTTAACAATGCTATCAATAGTACCCTGAGTCGTACATTTGCGACCTCGTTTAGTACATTGATTGTCTTGATTCCGATGGTGTTGTTTGGAGGTGATAGTATTCGTGGTTTTGTCTTCAGTTTGTCGATTGGTGTGATTGTCGGGACATATTCTTCTATGTTTATCTCCTCGCCTTTGGCTTATGATTTTGGTAAGCGACGTCGCGAACGGATGCAGGAAGAGGCTGAGAAGAGGCTCAAAAAGTAGTGTATCGGTTTGTTGGTTTGTTCATATCGAGGCGCTCCGGACGTTGGTCACGGGGCGCCTCGTTTGTTTAGGTAACGAAGTTATGGGCTTGGAGAAGAACGTTTTCCGTATTTAAGCACCTAAGCTAGTCGCTACTGTGAAACGAGATGGGGAATGTGTAGGGGGATGGTACAGAGTTTTTACTAGTTCTACTTAAGTTAGATTTATATCTAACTTTGCAGGACGGACTTTTTCAAGTAAGAAGTGTGGGCTTGTGGAGAATTCTTGCAATTGAGAACAATGAAGTTGAGTGAACTTTCGCGTTTACAGAAGGCACGTATTATACGCGTTGGAGGGAGTGGGGCTTTTCGTAAACGAATCCTTGAAATGGGTTTTGTCCAAGGGCAACTTGTGGAAATGTTAAGCAAAGCACCTTTGGGCGATCCGACGCGATATCGAATTATGGGATATGATGTCGCACTCAGAGCGGCAGAAGCTCAACTCGTGGATATCGAGCTCGTTGAAGAAGAGGAACAGGTGGGGACTGAATTGTCTTCTCAAGAGCGTGTAACAGAGCAAGCCCAAGACTGGCATAAGGAGAAAGTTGTTAAAGGCTCAGAGGAACGAACCTTAACCATAGCCCTTGTGGGGAATCCGAATTGTGGTAAGACGTCCCTTTTTAATTTTGCTTCGGGGGCACACGAAAAGACGGGGAATTACAGTGGTGTAACGGTAGATGCGCGGGAGGGGCATTTGGACTATGGGGGGATGCATATCCGCATTATTGACCTACCAGGGACATATAGCCTTACGGCTTATTCTCCAGAGGAGCGTTATGTACGAGAGTATATATTGTCTTCAAAGCCTGACGTGATCGTCAATGTTGTAGATTCCACGAACCTAGAGCGTAATTTGTACCTTACGCTACAGCTCCGAGAAATGGGAGCTAGGTGTGTCGTTGCTCTAAACATGTGGGATGAGCTGGTCGGACGGCATGATTACCTCAATCGTCTCAAGCTTGCCGAATGCCTCGGAGTGGCTTGTGTACCGACCAATGGGCGTACGGGGAAAGGGATAGGACAAATGTTGGAGGCGGCGATAGCCGTCTATAACTCGACGTCTACTAGTCAGAGCCCTTTTCAGAAGTATGATGATTTGTTGGTACAGGTTTGCGAACCTGTGCGAAGTGCTGCGACACACGTTTTTGGGAAATCTCTTTCTGATTATGAGATTCTTAAGCTTGTAGAAGGTGACCCTGAGTTGCGAGAGCTTGCGCAGAAACAAGCTGCAGGAGAGGCTTTAGAGAAAGAGTTACTGCGGGCAACTGAGACAATTCGCGAGCAAACGGGTAAGGATACGGAAACGTATTGTACGGATGTGCGCTACGCGTTTCTTGCAAAGATCATTAAGCAGACCTATATTCAGGCACCTGCACAAGCGAAGCGAACCTTGAAGCAACAGGTTGACGCGCTTTTGACTCATCGAGTGTGGGGATTGCCTATTTTCCTCTTTCTGTTGTGGTTTATGTTTTGGGCAACATTCACCATCGGACAGTACCCTATGGATTGGATAGAGGCGGGGGTCGCAGCCCTCGGTGACGGAGTAAAGAGTTTGATGCCAGAGGGAGCGTTGCGAGACCTCATAACCGACGGGATTATCAATGGCGTGGGGAGTGTGATTGTCTTTCTGCCGCAGATACTCATTCTTTTCCTCTTCATCTCTGTGCTAGAAGATACGGGCTATATGGCGCGCGCCGTCTTTCTGATAGATCGTACGATGCGTTCTTTCGGGCTACATGGTCGTTCTTTTATCCCTCTTGTTATGGGCTTTGGGTGTAATGTGCCTGCTATTATGGCTACGCGCACGATTGAGGATCGGAAGGTACGCCTTACGACTATGTTGGTAAACCCTTTTATGTCGTGTAGTGCTCGGTTGCAAGTTTATATCTTGTTGGTTTACCTTATTTTCCCCATGTATGCGGGGACGGCGCTCTTCGCGATCTATATGTTTGGGGTGTTGGTTGCCTTGTTGATGGCTTTCGTATTTCGCCGTTCGCTGCTTAAGGGGAATGAAAGTCCGTTTGTAATAGAATTGCCGCCATATCGCATCCCGACGCTCCGGAGCTCGCTTCATCACATGTGGGATAAGGGGGTACAGTATTTGCAAAAAATGGGGAGTGTTATCCTTGTGGCATCGTTACTCATTTGGTTCTTGGGATACTTCCCGCGCTCTTCGTCACAAGATCATCTTTTTGAACAGCGTATTCAAGAGGCGGAAGTACAATATACTGCTACGCAAGAGGAGACTCCTGATAGGATTGAACAACTAGCTACCTTGCGAGACAGTGCAATCTTTCATATAGAGTGTGAGTGGGAGAGTGTGCGGCAGCGTGAGTCCTTCTTAGGGCGTTTAGGTACGACAATAGAACCTGCGATTCGTCCGCTGGGTTTTGACTGGCGTATAGGAGTCGGTCTTCTTTCGGGGATTGCCGCTAAGGAGGTTGTGGTGAGTACGTTAGGGGTACTGTTACAGTTGGGAGAGGATAATGATGAGAATAGTCCCGCATTGCGTGAAAAGCTCCCTACGGTTACGTGGGATGCGGGGGTGAAGCAGGGAGAGCCGCTTTTTACTCCTCTTGCTTCGTTAGCTTTGCTTGTCTTTGTGGTGCTCTATGTGCCGTGTATCGCGGTCATTTCGGCGATAAAGCGAGAGTCTGGTTCGTGGAAGTGGGCATTTTTTGCTGCATTCTATTCCACAGCAATCGCTTATGGGGTCTCTCTTTTGGTTTACCAAATAGGTAGTTTGCTCTAGATGCAGAACATCATTGTGGGGATTATTGGACTGCTGGTACTTTTCTTTGTTGTACGCGCTGTGGTAAAAGCGGTGCGTGCGAAGGGAGATACAGGGTGTGGATGTGGTTGTGGAGGCTGTGCAGCACCCTCTGTTCATCGAACCACGAAGAATAAGGATAAAGCGTGACGGGATGCGTTTCCGTCTTCACTTAGCTTACCATGGGGGAGCTTACCATGGTTGGCAACGTCAGCCGAATGCGGTTACGGTACAGGAGGTGATAGAGCGAGCACTTTCACAGCTCTTTCAACAGGAAATTGAATTGATTGGGGCGGGACGCACCGACACGGGCGTTCACGCCCGTTTTTATGTTGCTCACTTTGATGCGACGGCGCTTCAAATGCCCACAGAACGACTCTTGTATGTACTCAATGGGCTTCTGCCGCGAGACATTGTGCTTTTTGAAATAGCGGAGGCCTCCCCAACCTTTCATGCGCGTTTTGACGCGACGCGACGCACGTATGAGTATCTTTTGCTTCGTCACAAAGACCCATTTCTAACAGACGAGGCTTATTTGTATACTGCGCCGTTAGATTTTCAGCTATTGAACGAGGGAGCGCATCTCCTTACGCACTACGAGGATTTTGCTTCGTTTTGCAAGACGGGTACAGATGCCCATACGACCATTTGTCATCTTTTTGAGTCTACGTGGGAGGTGAAGGGCAATTTGTGGGTCTATCGTGTAGCCGCAGATCGCTTTCTTCGTAACATGGTGCGTGCTCTTGTGGGAACGTTGTTAGACTTAGGTCGTAAGCGAATCTCTCTCAATGAGTTTCAGCAAATTATTGAGGCTAAAGATCGGGGAATGGCAGGGGCAAGTGCTCCGCCGCAGGGGCTTTATCTGGTGAACGTAGAGTATCCGCAAGCGTGACAAGTTGTTTTTGTCGCGCTTTTTTCTTGGTTACTTCTTAAAAAGACTTACCTTTACAATCGTAAAGGTGAAGAAGGAGCTATGAACGGATTGCAGTTGGTGGTCTTAGCGGCAGGAATGGGGAGTCGCTACGGTGGACTGAAGCAGATGGAAGGGGTAGGGCCTTCGGGTGAAACCCTGTTAAAGTACTCAGTGTATGATGCTCTACGTTCTGGTTTCGAGGGTGTCGTTTTTGTGATTCGTGAAGCTATCCGTGCAGATTTTGAGCGTGTAGTCTTGTCTACCTTTCAAGATACGACTCCGTTCCAACTGGCATTTCAAGAGCTTACGACCGTGCCAGCGCACTTCTCAGTCCCCGTTACACGAACTAAGCCTTGGGGAACGGCACACGCCCTTTGGTGCGCTAAAGAACAGATAACGAAACCCTTTGCTGTGATAAACGCAGACGACTTCTATGGTCAGGCTGCATTTGAAGCTCTTGCGCAAATGTTACCGCTCTTGGATGAGGCCACGCCTATATGCATGGTCGGGTATGCGCTTGGGCACACACTGTCGGAGGCAGGGAGTGTCTCCCGAGGGGTTTGTACTGTAGAGGATGGTTACCTTGTGCATATCGAAGAGCACACCGACATTCGCCGTCAAGGTGATGTTATTACAGGAAAAAACGCACAGGGGCGTGAAATTACCCTCTCAGAAGATACTATCGTATCAATGAACTGCTGGGGCTTTGCATCGCAGTTTATGGGCGACATAAACGCCGAAATAACGCAATTCTTCAATAGGCAACAGGAGGTGGATGCTCCTTCGGAGGTCTATCTTCCAGCCGCTGTACAGCGTGCATTACATCGAGGGGCACGTTGTAAGGTGCTTACAACCTCGGCACAGTGGTGTGGCGTTACCTATCCTGCTGATAAAGGGACGGTACAGGCGCTCCTTCGCGAGCTCGTTGAAAAGGCGGTTTACCCCAAGCGTATCGGGTAACAAATCCAGAGCTTTTGTGTATACGTGTGCAGAACCTTGCATGGGTATACAGGACGTATAAAGCGTAGCACTAAATAACTACATTTCATGAGATTCACTGATATAAAGCTTCGTAACCGTTTGCTTTTCGGCACGTCGCTGGAGGCGCTTCTGTTTATCATCGTCGTCATGCGCGCCCTGTTTGCGCTTAACTATTTCATGGAGCGTTTTCCTGTCTACCGGGCTATGCATGAGATTAGCGATAAGTTTTCGGACGCTGAGCTCTGCGTGGGGCATTATCTCCAAACCCACGACCAGAAGTATCTCACAGAGCTGAATCAGCATTTTAGTGTGGCGCAGCAGGAACTCGTCCCCAAACTGCAGGTGATAACCTTAAACATCGAAGGGCGTTCGGTAGACTTTGCTGCTGAGACCTCTAAGCGACTCCAAGAGGTGAGCGTGCCTTTGCGTGAGGAGATCGATTGTAGTAAGGAGATCGTTACGCGTTGCAAGAACGTCGTCGAAAGCTTTTCGAGTGAAACGACGCGTACTCAGTTTGCAGCTATTGATGCGGGAGCTCTTGGGAGTATGAGTGCTGCGCTGCAGGAGATGATGAGTTTCCAAGTAACGACAGACCCTACCGTATTCCAGCGTGCTGCGGATATCTTTGCCGAAGGTGCACGGCGGCTCGAGGCTCGTGGCGTGGATGCTAAGTTGATCGCTGTGGTTCGTGGCTGGGAAAATGAGGCTAAGGCACTTAAGACGGTTGCTGAGAAACTGACCTCAATACGTGCTACGATTGGGCAGCAACATTGGGCGTTCCGTAATTTCTTTTCCCAGGCTAGGGAAAGTATCCGAGCAGATATTAAGGGTTATACGAAGAGTGCCGTAATCTCTATGATGGGCATCAACTTGCTGCTCTTTGCCCTGATCTTCTTCATTGCTTTCTATATTGGTCGCGAAGCGGGAGGTATGTTTAGATTGGTGACCGATGTGCTCAATGCGCTCCGCGATGGCGATCTTACCAACCGCACCCTTTTCTCTGAAAAGAACCTATCGCGTAAGGATGAAGCGGGGGAGATTATGAACGCTATTGTGAACCTTCGCGAGAAGTTGGCTGACCTCGTAGGGCTAATGAGAGACAGCGTCGACGGTGTACTGGCGGCAAGCAAGGAGATGGATGTGGCGGCACGTTCGATTGCACAGGGGGCGAATACGCAAGCTTCTTCATCACAAGAAGTTTCCAGTGCAATGGAGGAAATGACTGCCAATATCGATCAGAACGCGGAGAATGCGAAACAGTCAGAGACCGTGTCGCGACGCGTGGCGGAGGTGTTGCAGTCAGTCTTGCTGCATGGTAACGAAAGCCGAGACTCTGTCATGGAGATTGAGCGAAAGATTGGCGTCGTTACCGAAATAGCTAGTCAAACCAACATCTTAGCACTTAACGCTGCTGTTGAGGCGGCGCGTGCTGGGGAACACGGGCGTGGTTTTGCTGTTGTCGCTTCTGAGGTTCGGAAACTTGCCGAACGAAGTGGTGCGGCGGCTAGTGAGGTCGTTACGCTTGTGGCGAGCGCCGTACAGGCCTCGGAAAAGGTTAATGAAGCTCTTGATGAAATACGTCCGCAGGTAGACCGAAGCGTACAGCTCTCTAACGAGGTGTCGGTGGCAAGTTCCGAACAGCGCACGGGGGCTGATCAGGTGAACCAATCCGTCCAGTTGTTAAGCGATGTTTCGCAAGAGAATGCGGTTTCTAGTGACCGTTTGGCGACCAATGCTTCGCGCCTCGCAGACCTTGCAGCAGAGGTGCGTGATGCGATAGCTTATTTCCATCTTGACAACACGCGAGTGCAACATACTACGGTGCATACGGCTACGTCCACGCCTGTCTCTACCGCTGCGCCTAAGCCTAAGCCCTCTAAGTCCGTAGCTTCACAAACGGCGGTAAAAACGACCTCTAGTGCAAAGAAGAGTACTCCCGTTACCAAACCTACGGCGAACGCTGCGCCTGCCCCTTCTTCTCCTTCAAAAGCTGCGGTGACAAGTACGCCCGTTACGAAACCCACGCCTGCGCCCCAAGCTCAGGTAAAACCCGCAAGCGCCGCGCCCTCAACAGTAGAAACCTCCGAGGTGGAAACGAAACCCGTTGCGCCGAAAACGGTCACTGCCTCAAAGCCAGCACCTGCGCCCACGCCAGCTCCGAAACCAGCACCTGCAGCCCCCAGTACACCAGTAACTCCGGGCAAGAAGGGGGGCGTGCAGCTCGATATGTCGATGGACAACGTGAGCGACGCTGACTACGAGAGCTTCTAAAAATCGCCCCGTTGTGGAACGCATATTGTTGAACGAAGCGCTCGAACAGAAGCGCAAACTTATAGACCAGTATCTTATGCAAAGCTCCGAGGCAGTACAGACTGCCTTGGGGCTTTTTTTATCCTCCCAAAGGCTCGGTTTGCAAGACGGGGTAGCGCTATTTGAAGAAGCGGAGCTGCCTCTCCTTGCCCTAGCCTCCACGTATGCACGTCTTCAGCGGCACGGGCTTGCCACCTTCTACAATCGTAATGCCCACGTAGAGCCGACCAATATTTGCCTCTTTCGCTGCAAATTCTGCTCTTTTAGGCAAGAGGCTGGGACGCCCGAGGCGTGGCTGCTCTCTTTAGATGAAATTGCGCATCGTGTGGAATTGCAGCAAGCTGCCGGGAATACCGAGGTACACATTACGGGGGGCGTGCACCCGTCGTGGCGAATGGAAGACTTGGAGGAGATTCTCCGTACTGTCCGTCGTGCGGCGCCGCGGTTGCACATTAAGGCTTTTTCTGCAGTGGAGTTATGGGCGATTTTCCAACACTCTGGCGTATCGCTCCGTGATGGGCTTGCACGTCTTAAGGCAGCAGGACTGGACTCAATCCCTGGGGGGGGAGCAGAGATATTCGATGCGGAGGTACGCCGTCAAATTTGCCCAGAAAAGTGCACTGCAACGCAATGGTTGGAGCTCCATCGCGAGGCACATCGCTTGGGTCTTGCTTCCAATGCGACGATGCTTTTTGGGCACATTGAGACGCATGCGCAGCGAGTCGCTCATCTCCTAGCACTTCGCGACCTGCAGGATGAGACACAGGGGTTCAACTGTTTTATTCCCCTCAAATTCCGAGCTGCACACAATCCGATGGGGGAGCGTGGTGAGGTCTCGTTGCTTGAGGTGCTACGCACGTATGCGGTGAGTCGTTTGGTGTTAGACAACATCCCGCACCTTAAGTGCTATTGGCCGATGTTGGGGAAGGCGCACCTCCCGAGTGCGTTGCACTATGGCGTAGATGACCTCGATGGCACTATCAACAATTCTACGCGTATTTATAGCATGGCGGGGGCGCAAGATAATTCGCCTTCTGCGAGTGTGGCGGAACTTGAAACGCTCATTCGTGCCGAGGGGTATGAGCCTTACGAGCGCGACTCGTTGTATCGGGTCGTGTAGGGGGCGGCGGTTGCTCAGAAGCTATTTTGTCAAAGACTTAAGCGGTGTATTGCAAAGTCTATAGCATGGATGATGGGGGAGCAATGTTTCCCCATTAGGGAAAATGTACTACCTTGTGGGTTGCTATAGCAACTTCCTTAGTCATTAGGACGTGTGGGAAGTTGTGTGATGCATGGATATTGATGTCTCACTACAATACGGAATAGCCATGAAAAGCAACACCGTTCAATCCCTTGTTTATGCCTTAGTGGGCATTTCTTTTCTTATTTTTTCCATCGCCTTTTGCTCGTGTTCGGAGCATCACACTGCCCCTGGGGCATTTGTCACTGTGTGGAAAGGGGTGAAAGACTCGACACTACGCATCCCCATCGTGGGCAACTACACCGTAACATGGTATGCGGCAGATACTCCGAACGATCGGCATACCGAGACCGTCTCCATCTCGCAAGAGGACGCCCATTCCTTTCCGCACCCCTATACCTTCACCCCGCCCCAAGATGGCGAGTATGTGGTGGAGGTGAGTCCCGAGGGGGTTGAGTATATGCAGATGGGAGGGCTTGTAAGATATGGCACGTTCTCTACGAGTTTTGAGAGTGTAGACACGGTCTCTTTTGGCAGCGCCTTATCTCTTTTGTCGGTCTTGCAGTTCGGTAAGGTGCGGTGGAAGAGTATGAAGGCGATGTTTGCTGGGTGTGAAAATATGACCTTTGCAGATACAATTGACACCCCCGACCTCTCTGAGGTAGACGATATGCAGCGGATGTTCTCTAAGTGTAAGGTATTTAACGCGCCCTTAGAGCACTGGAACGTCAGCGGCGTGGCGGATATGTATGAGATGTTTTACGGTTGTAACGCTTTTAACCGCCCTTTGGCTGCTTGGGATGTGAGCCGCGTGGAAAATATGCGTGGTATGTTTTACGGGTGCGACACCTTCAACCAACCTTTGGAGGGGTGGAATGTTAGCCATGTAACGAGTATGGGTGGGATGTTTGCAGGGTGTTCAAACTTTAACCACCCCTTGGCAGCCTGGGATGTCAGCCATGTAACGAATATGGAGGGGATGTTCGCGGGCTGTTACGCCTTCAACCAACCCTTGGCTGCTTGGGATGTCAGCCGTGTAACGAATATGAGTGGAATGTTTGCAGGCTGTTACACCTTCAATCAACCCTTGGAGAGGTGGAATGTCAGCCATGTAACGGAGATGGGCGCTATGTTCGCGGGCTGTTCTACCTTCAACCAGCCTTTGGCAGCTTGGGATGTCAGCCGTGTAACGGATATGAATATCATGTTTCTGGAGTGTCGTTCCTTCAATCAGCCGCTGGATGCGTGGAATGTGAGCAGTGTCGTGAATATGGAGGGAATGTTCCAATCGAGTGCCTTCAACCAACCGTTGCTTCACTGGAAACTCAACGCAGAGGTGTATGTGTTCAATATGTTTTCCGATTGCCCTGCCGCTAAACAACCCATGGTGGCGAAGTGGAAAGAGGCAGGATATGAACTATAGGTAGATGCGTCACAGGAAGTTAGCTATTACCGAACTCGGGCGTGTGGATTGCGAGACGTTTCGTTTGCAACCCAAACACCCCATCGTGTTGCTTTTAGACAACGTGCGTAGTTTACAGAACGTCGGGGCGATGTTCCGCACAGCCGATGCCTTTGGTATTGAAGGGTTGGCGCTGTGTGGCATTACGGGGCGTCCCCCCCACCGCGAATTGCACAATACGGCGCTCGGGGCAGAGGATAGCGTGGCGTGGAGCTATTACCCCTCTGTGACCGATGCAGTGGCGCATTATCGCGCTGCAGGGTATCAAATTGCCGTGTTGGAACAGTGTGAGGGGAGTATCCCCCTACAAGCATTTTCTCCTACGAAGGAGACGCCCCTTGTGCTCGTGGTGGGAAACGAGGTGGAGGGGGTAACGCAAGCGGTAGCCAGCGAGGCAGACGTGTGTATCGAGATTCCGCAATGGGGAACGAAACATTCGCTCAATGTGGCTACGGCGGCGGGGATTGTGCTTTGGGAGCTTGTTAAACCGTGGTCTTCGTGCCACAGAAAGGAGGATTCATGAAAACGCAAGTAACGTGGTGGTTACCCACTGCCCTCGTCTTAATCTGCTTCGGAGTGCTCTGGATCTTCGTAGCGTGCACCTCGCCTAATGCGAAGCCTACCCCTGGGGCATTTGTCACTGTGTGGAAAGGCGTCGCGGGCGAACCGTTGAAGATCCCCATCGTGGGCAATTATACCGTAACGTGGTATGCGGCAGATACTCCGAACGAACGCCACACCGAGACCGTCGCCATCTCCCCCGAGTCGCCATACGCCTTCGCACACCCCTACTCGTTTACCCCGCCCCGCGATGGCGAGTATGTGGTCGAGGCAGGGCCCGAGGGCGTCGAGTATATGCGGATGTGGGCACAAGACCGCGAGGGAGAGGAATACCACTTCGGTAGTGCGAAAGCCCTCCTGCGCGTCGAGCAGTTCGGTAAAGTGCAGTGGAAGAATATGAAGGCTATGTTCGCTGGCTGTGAGAACATGACCTTTGTGCAAACGATTGACATCCCTGACCTCTCAAAGGTCTACGACATGCAATACCTATTTGCCGACTGTCGCAAGTTTAACAGCCCACTCGAGGGCTGGAAGGTCGGGCGCGTCAATAATATGAAAGGGATGTTCAAAGGGTGCGAAACCTTTAATCAACCCCTTGCCGCGTGGGATGTGAGCCAAGTCGAGAATATGGAAATGCTCTTCTCAGGGTGTCGCGTCTTCAACCAACCCCTCGCTACCTGGGATGTTGCCAACGTCATGGGTATGGCGGAAATGTTCGCCGAGTGTGAAGCGTTCAACCAACCCCTCGGGAACTGGGATGTCAAGCGTGTGGTCAATATGCGTGCCATGTTCGTTGGTTGTGCGATTTTTAACCAGCCCCTCGCGGAGTGGAACGTGGGGCGCGTTGAGAATATGGCGGCGATGTTTGCCGAATGCTCTGTCTTTAACCAACCCCTCGGAAAGTGGAACGTTAGCAATGTTACCGACATGGCGAGCATGTTCCGACACTGCAGCGCCTTTGACCAACTCCTCGACACGTGGCAGATCAACGACGACGTGGATATGTATAATATGTTTGAAGGGTGTCCCGCAGGCGAACAACCCGTCTCCCATAGGTGGTATCAAGGACCGCGTATGCACTAACCCTCCCCCCCGCCGCCGTAAGTGTTTCTCTATACGCCGATAAAAAAAAGCGGACGCATTGTCGATGCGTCCGCTTTTTTGATTCTTGAAGGGGAGGGGATAGGTGCAATGTACGCGCGCTCACGGCGCCAAGCGCTCGAGCTTCCACGTACCGTTAAAGAGCGTGTATTGCAGGCGGTCGTGCATTAGATTCTGATGCCCCTGCCAGAACTCGAACATCTGGGGGTGGATGCAGTAGCCGCCCCAGTTCGTCGGTCGTGCGATTTTCTTTGAGCCACTGAAATCTTCGCGGAAGTCATCCATGAGGGTCTCTAGGTACTTGCGAGATGAGACGCCCTGACTTTGAGGGAAGGACCACGCTGCTAGCTGCTGTGCATCGTTGCAACGGGCAAAGAGCTTATCGCTCAGAGCATCTTCTATACGAGATACCGTTCCCTCAAAACGTACTTGTCGCCCCGCGTCTGGCCAAAAAAAGACCCCAGAGACGTAGGGGTTTTGGAGCATCTGACGACACTTTCGACTCTCGAAATGGGTAAGGAAATAAAGCCCCTGTTCGTCGATATGGCGTAAGTCAACAATGCGACTAGAAGATTTTCCCTCAAAGGTACTGGAGGATAACACGAAGGAGGTGGGAGCTTTCTCTCCAGAACGAATAGCCAATTCTAACCACTGCTGGAACAACTCCAAAGCGTCCGCGGGCACCTCAGGCTCTAGGAGGAGCGCGCCTTCGTAATTACCAACTATATCAAAAAAATCCTTGTTCATCCCCATCCTTTCCAACAAACCAATCTATTTCCCCAACAAAAGTAGGGTGTTCACAGCACTTTCACAATAGAGTAACGTAACTTTGCTTTGAATATTTTACTAAGTTTGACGGTGTTATGAGCCAACACGTGGAGAGAACGGTGGCGGGCGTTCGCTTACGAGCCCCAGAGGTAGAAGATTTACCCTTTCTCTATCAACTCGAAAATGACCCACGGGTTTGGGATGTATGCACGGTGCTGGGCCCCCTCTCAAAGACTGCGCTTCAGGGCATGGTACAGGAGACGCCGATGATCCCCACGGCTACCGATTTTCGTTACCTAGCATGCACTGTCGATGATCCTGCGCCGCTGGGCGTGATAGACTTCTTTGGCATTAGCTGGTTGCACCGCTATGCGAGCCTAGGAATGATAGTCTATCCACCTGAAATACAGGGGTGTGGCTGGGGACGAAAAATCTTGTCTGAGCTGGAGCGCTTTGCCGTGCGACGGATGCAGCTCCGACATCTCTACCTCGAGATTCAGGAAGAGAACCTCGCCTCACAAAAGCTCTTTCTCTCTGCGGGTTATCGACATTTAGGTACGAAACAAGCTTGGCTCCGCAACCCCGAAGGGGGCTATTCTGACCTCCTTTGCTTCCAGAAGTGCCTAGAACCAAAGGCTTAAATTTTTTCCTACTTTTGTAGGGTAAACTAGAAACCAAAAACGCAGGGAGGTGAATCATGAGTTATTTACTAACGTCTGAGAGTGTGTCGTCAGGACACCCAGACAAGGTGGCAGACCAAATCTCTGATGCACTTCTTGACGAATTCCTGCGTCGCGATCCGTGTGCTAAGGTAGCATGCGAGACGCTTGTTACCACGGGGTTGGTGGTCTTGGCGGGCGAGGTGCGCACGAGTGGTTACGTGGATGTGCAACAGACGGCGCGCGGTGTGGTCAATGACATCGGTTATACTCGCAACGAGTATAAGTTTGACGGGGGAAGCTGTGGGGTTATTTCTACCATCCATGAACAGTCGCCCGATATCAATCAAGGTGTGGTACGTGCCTCGAATGAGGAACAAGGGGCGGGCGACCAAGGGATGATGATCGGTTACGCCTGTCACGAGACCGCGGAGTATATGCCCCTGCCCATTAGTCTTGCACACTTGTTCGTATCGGAGCTGGAGGCTATCCGTCGCGAGGGACGTGAAATGCGTTACCTACGCCCCGATGCAAAGAGCCAAGTCACGCTACAGTATGATGAGGCGCGCAAGCCAGTACGTCTAGAAACGTTGGTGATTTCCACACAGCACGACGAGTTCCCCTCCGAGGCGATTATGCAGCGGGAAATCGCTGCCGATGTGCAAAAGGTTCTCTTGCCACGAGTGCTTGACCGATTGAATGAGACCGAGCGAAAGGTCTTCCAAGGAGAGTATCGCTTGCTGGTCAACCCGACGGGGAAGTTCGTTATCGGAGGGCCGCACGGAGATACGGGGCTTACGGGGCGTAAGATTATCGTCGACACCTACGGCGGACGTTGCCCGCACGGTGGTGGTGCTTTCTCAGGGAAAGATAGTTCGAAAGTAGACCGCTCGGCGGCATACGCTGCGCGGCATATTGCTAAAAACTTGGCTGCTGCGGGCATTGCCGACGAGGTCGAGGTGCATGTTGCTTATGCCATCGGCGTGGCACAGCCAGTGAGTGTGATGGTTTCGACGCGTGGAGAAAAGCGCGTCGCGTGTTCGGATGCACAGATTAGCGAAGCGGTGTCGCATCTCTTTGACCTCCGTCCAGCGAAGATTGTCGAACGTTTCGGACTCTTGAACCCGATTTTCCGTCCCACGGCCGCCTACGGACACTTCGGGCGGAAGAGTTACGAAGCGCCTGTCGAGCTCCTGCTCGGGGGCGAACCCTCTACCCAAACGGTGACTTTCTTTGGGTGGGAAAAATTAGACTATGTTGACCGCATTCGTAAGGAGTTCGGTTTGTAGAACGAATAGAAGAAAAGCATGGCACGTTTCAATGTAAATGTCCACAGTGAGTATGGAGAGCTGGAGTGTGTGGTAGTGCATACCCCAGGGGCTGAGGTGGAGAACATGTCGCCAGACACGGTGGAAGAAGCCCTTTATAACGATATCTTGAGTCTAGAGTATGCGCGTGCGGAGCACGCATTCTTCAAGGGGACGCTGCAGAAGGTGACCACCGTCTTTGAGATGAAAGATCTCTTAATCGAGGTGCTTGATGACCCTGCGGCGCGTAAGAATTTGTTGAATAAGTTCCGTAGTCCACGCGTACCAGACGACTGTTTCGCACGCTTAAGCGAATTGCCCTCGGCAGAGCTAGCCACGGCACTCATCGAGGGGGTGGAGATTCCCTCCAAGCGTCACGACGCTAATGAGCACGTCGAGGAACGCTATATCATCCCCCCCCTGTACAACTTCTATTTCATGCGCGATGCCTCCATTTCGGTTTACAATCGCGCACTCATAGGGCGGATGCTTAACCACGTACGACGTGGGGAGGCTGCGATTATGGCAGCAATCTTCAATCACTCAAAGAGTGTGCACGCCGAAGGGTTAATGAACCCCTACGCAACGACCCTTGCCCCTGACATGAAAATAGAGGGGGGCGACGTACATATCGTACGCGATGATATCCTGATGATCGGCTGTGGTTTGCGTACGAGTATGGCGGGGATAGAGTATCTGCTCGAGCAGATGAAGCCCGTGATGCAGAAACCGCTGCACATCCTTGTGCAAGAGTTACCTACCGAGCGAGGGTCGTTCATCCACCTTGATATGGTCTTTACCCTCCTAGGGCCCGAGCACTGCATGGCTTACAAGCCCCTGCTGGAGAGTCCGCAGTTGCGTACACTACACATCCTTTACGAACCAGGGCGTGGCGTAAGCTCTTGGTATGAAGACAACCTCGTCGAGGCATTGAACTCACTCGGCATCGGCGTTAAGCCAATCTACTGCGCAGGGGGAACGTCGCTTCGTGGGGCGATGCGTGAGCAGTATCACAGCGGGGCGAACTTCTTCGCTTTTGCTCCACACAAAATCTTAGGCTACGATCGTAACCGTGCGACAATCGCGGCACTTGACCAAGCGGGCTTTGCTGTGCTTCGTGCTGAGGATGTGGCGGCTGGTAAGGTGACGCCTGCGGATTATCAGAAATGCGTCGTTACCGTACATTCAGCAGAGCTGGTGCGTGGCGGCGGCGGTGCGCGCTGTATGACCCTCCCCATCTCACGCAAGGAGGTCGTCTATTAGCTAGCAAGGGTAATCGTTGCAAGTATGGGGCAGTTCTCAACAAGAGGACTGCCCCTTTTCTTTTTGGTAGTGTCTGTAAAAGTGTGTAAACCCTCCCTCTCTTCATTGCTCCAGCAGCAAGAGAGCGTGTCCAAAATCAAACCCCAAGAGACACGGCGTTTGATGGCGCAAAGCGGCACTAAGGGGGCGCGGCTCGTGTTTTCGTAGGGGCGCAGCATGCTACGCGATACTGTCCTAAAAAAGTGTGTAAGCTCCATTTATATTAACTTGGAGGTGTAA
>CAJPTV010000004.1 GCA_905373665.1 Bacteroidia bacterium | reverse complement strand
AGCTAGTTGTGTGTTAGTTCTTTGTAGGCAAAGGTAGTATTTCTTTTTTGCACGACTTACCTCCCCTCCGCATGAGGGAAAAGCGGGAAGGAGGCTCTCAACTTCCCCAATCGCTCCGCACTACACGAGACGCGCAGCAGCCCCTCTGCCCCATCAGGTAGCCCCCCCATGGGTTGCCCCAAGAAATCTAAGACAACGGAATGCCCGACGTGCGGGAAGCCCTTCCCATCCTGCCCGACGCGGTTTACAGCCGCCAAATAACACTGGTTTTCGATAGCCCGCGCCGTGAGTAACGCCTGCCACGCAAAGTCGCGCGCTGCAGGCCACGAAGCGGTATAAAGCAACACGTCGTAGTCCCCTCGGCTACGTCCCGTTTCAGGAAAACGGAGGTCAAAGCACGTCTGGAGCATCAAGCGCCACCCACGATGGTGCACCACCACACGCTCACTCCCCGCGGTAAAGACCTTCTCTTCGCTAGCAAGGAGAAAAAGGTTGCGTTTGTCATAATGGACGCTCGCCCCTGAGGGCTCTACCCAATAAAACCGATTGTAATTGTGCCCCCCATCCTGCACGGCAATACTCCCCCCGACGGCACAGTCATACTGCTTCGCCACTGCTTGCATCCACGTAAACGCCTCGCCACGGTGAGGTTCAAAGTAAGCCGCATCCATCTGAAAGCCCGTGGGGAACATCTCGGGTAAGAGGAGGACATCCGTCCCCTCCGCGAGCCCAGTCAACAGCTCGGTATAGTGCGCTAGGTTTGCCTGTCGCTCACAAGCTTTGCTATCCGCCTGCAGGAGGGTAATCGTCAGCTCGCTTTTCATGAAACGACACTCCCGAGCAGTGTATTCGCCGTAGCCTCGGTCACGCGCACCCGCAAGAGCGTCCCTACAGGGCAGCCCGTCGACGGGAAGACTATCATCTGGTTCTGTGGATTGCGCCCACACTGGTCAGCCTCTGACTTATGCGAATAGCCCTCCACGAGTACCTCATAGACCTGCCCGACGTGGCTCTGATTGACAGCCAAGGAGTGCGTCTGTTGCAAGTCGATAATCTCTTGTAGGCGAGCACTCTTCACCTCCTCGGAGACGGTATCGCCCATACGGCGTTGGGCGTAAGTCCCAGGTCGTTCGGAGTACTTAAACATATACGCAAGGTCAAAGCGTACGGTCTCCATCAGCGAGAGGGTTTCTTCGTGCTCGGCTTGCGTTTCATCAGTAAAGCCCGCGATGATGTCGGTCGTGATGGCAGCATCGGGCAAGAGGGTACGTATCCGCTCGATTTGCGTCAGATACTCCTCGCGCGTATAGCGGCGTTTCATCCGTTCGAGCACCGCGGTAGAGCCCGACTGCACGGGTAAATGGATATGGGGGCAGACATTGGGGTACGAAGCCACGACACGCAACACCTCCTCGGTCATATCGTGCGGATGCGAGGTAGCAAAGCGTACCCGCAGTGCGGGTATAGCCTCTGCCACTTGCGCCAAAAGCTCCGCAAAAGAGACCACGCGCCCCTCTGGCGACTTCCAACGGTAACTATCCACCGTTTGCCCCAGCAGCGTTACCTCACGATAGCCCTGTTCGGCAAGCTTGCGCACTTCCTGCAAAATAGACGCCACGTCCCGACTTCGTTCTGGTCCGCGTGTAAAGGGTACAACACAGTACGAGCAAGCATAATTGCACCCCCGCATGATGGAGGTAAAAGCCGAGACGCGATTCCCGCCATAACGCAAGGGCTCTATCTCTGCGTAGGTTTCGGTACGCGAGAGGCGGGTATAAATCCCCTTCGTGCCGCCAGCCGCCTCACGCAAGAGTTCGGGCAGGTAACGATAGCCGTCTGGACCGACGACGACCGTTGCCCCCACGCGTGGCGAGAGGAGCTCCTCCTTCACACGCCCCGCCATACAGCCCAGCACGCCGATGACGAGCCCCTTGCGTGTCGTACGTCTGAGCTTCTTATACTGCGCAATGCGCCCATAGATACGCTGCTCGGCGTTGTCACGTATGGCGCAGGTGTTGATAAGGATAATATCTGCCTCCTCGCTGGAGGGTACGAGCTGGAAGCCCGTACTCTCCAAGAGGGAAGCTACAATTTCGCTGTCATTGGCATTCATCTGACAGCCGTACGTTTCAATGAAGAAGCGCATCGAGCGAACCCCTAGTAGCTGCACGTACTACACCCACCGTACGAGCGCGAAGTCCATCCGCTGACGGAGGTGCTCGTTCTTAGCATAGAGCCTTATCGCTACGTCAAAGACCCCAGGTGAGGGCGGCGCAAAGCGTAGAAGATACTCCGCACGCGGTCCGTTACTATGGTCAAAGACGTAGGGTAGACTCCCGTGGATGACGACCTCGTCCTCACCCGGACGTAGCTCAGTAAAGATGAGCTCAACCCCCACATCCTCGGGCGAGAGGTCGGCTAAGTCTAGCACCACGCTCCCCGTATACTCTTGCCCTGTCAAGATGGCTTGCGAGCCCATCCCGATCCCCTCGGCACGGATAACGCTCACCTTCTCCCAGTTCTCCAACATACGCTCTTTCCATGCGAGGAGCTCGCGCAGCACCGTCCCCTCCTCTGCGAGGAGCTCTTGGTGGTAACCCGCTTGGGGTTCGTAATACTTTGCGATGTAGTCCGCCTGCATACGCGTGGTTGAGAAGCGTGGCGCGATCTCACTCATGCTCTTTTGGATAGCGCGCACCCACCCCTCGGGGCACTCTCGTGCGTTACGGTCGTAGTACAGCGGCGCGATTTCGTTCTCAATGGTCGAGTAGAGTACCTCGGCGTCGAGCTCATTTTGAATCTCTTGCGCCTCGTAGGTACGTTCTTTGGTGATTGCCCACCCTGCCCCTTCTTCGTACCCTTCGACCCACCAGCCGTCAAGGACGCTAAAGTGTAGCACGCCGTTCATTACGGCCTTCATCCCACTCGTCCCCGAGGCCTCCAACGGACGGGTCGGCGTATTAAGCCATACGTCTACCCCTTGCACCATGCGGCGTGCCAAATCCATATCGTAGTTCGGCAAGAAGATGAGTTTGCCGCGGAACTGGGGCATAAGCGAGACGTTGAAGATGCGCTTAATGAGATCTTGCCCCGCGATATCGTGCGGATGTGCCTTCCCAGCAAAAAGCAACTGTACGGGACGCCGCGGATTGTTCACTATCTCCGCAAGGCGGTCGAGGTCGCTCAGCAAGAGATGGGCACGCTTGTAGGTCGCAAAGCGACGGGCAAAGCCGATAGTCAGCACCTCGGGCTTAAGCTTCTCTTGGATGTCAACGAGGTGTTTCGGTGGATGGAAGCGCACCATCTCGGGCGACGACATCGAGCTCACCACGTGGTCAATCAGCTGTTGCTTGAGCGCCTTACGGATGCTCCAGATCTCTTCCACGGGCATCTCCTTAACCCGTTCCCAATGCGGCGTTCCCTTCCCGCCATCACAGAGCTTTGCTTTCCAAACGGGCGCAGTCCACGTGGGGAAGTGTACGCCGTTGGTCACATACCCGACATAGTTCTCGCTCGCATAGTACCCCGGCCACAGCCCCGCAAACATCTTTTGGCTCACCTCGCCGTGCACCTTGCTCACCCCGTTCATCCCCGACGAGAAGCTTGCTGCCAAGTTACTCATGGAGAAGCGCTCCGCTCGGTTCGTTGGGTCGACGCGCCCGAAGGCTATGAAGGTTTCCCAACTGATGTTGTAACGAGCGGGGTAGTGTGCCATGTAGATGCGCACCATATCCTCGGTAAAGGTGTCGTGACCTGCCGGGACGGGCGTATGGGTCGTGAAGAGGGTCGAAGCCCGTACGAGCTCGCGCGCCTCCTCAAAATTGTAGTGCTGTTCGTGCATCAAGAGACGCAGACGCTCGAGGGCTGCAAACGCCGCATGTCCTTCGTTAAGGTGGTAGAGTTCCGTCTCGCAGCCTGCAGCTTGAAGGGCACGTACGCCCCCAATCCCGAGGATCATCTCCTGCTTGAAGCGGTTCTCTTGGTCACCACCATAGAGGTAGTGCGTGATGGTGCGATCCTCTTCGCTGTTTCCTTCAAAGTCCGTATCCAACAAGAAAAGCGGAATACGCCCCACCATGACGCGCCACAGGCGTACCTGCACGCGCCGCCCAGGGAAGGCGACCTCTATCGTAATCCAATTCCCCTCCGCATCGCGTACGGGGAAGATGGGCGTTTGGCTAAAGTTCTGGTGGTTGTAGGAGGCCAGCTGCTGCCCGCCGAGCGAGAGCTGCTGGGTAAAATAGCCATAGCGGTAGAGCAGTCCGACGGCAATAAGGTTAAGGTTCTGATCCGAAGCCTCTTTCAGATAGTCCCCAGCCAAGACACCCAAACCGCCGCTATAGAGCTTAAGCGACGAGTGTAGCCCATACTCCATACTGAAGTAGCCAATGCTCGTCGGTGATTTCTTTTCTGCAGCCTCCATATAGGCTCGGAAGCGCTCGTAGACCCCTTCGAGGCGGTACAAGAACTCCTTGTCTTGCCCCAACTGTTCGAGACGCGCGTAGGGGATGTGGTCTAAGAGCATCACGGGGTTACCCTCACATGCCACCCACGCTTGACGATCGATAGAGGCAAAGAGTTCCTCCGCATCGGGTTGCCAACACCACCAGAGGTTTCCTGCCAATTCGTCTAAATGCAGGAGCTTCTCGGGGATATTACGCTGCACCACCATACGCGTCCAGCGCGGAGGCGGTACACTCGCCCGTAAGTCGACCTTGGGTATCTCTTGTCGCTGCAGTAAGGGGGCAAACTCCCCACTACGCTGACGCGTCGCCTCAAGGGCGCGACTATATGCTGTGCGGTAGTGCTGTACAAGGTTAGACCACTCTGCGAGTGTCGAAAGCTCCTTTGCCAAGACGTGCGCTTGGTCAACCTTCTCTTTTTTCAGCTGGCTATATGCCAATACCTTCGCAGCAATTGCTTCGCTCACCTCTGGGTCATCGCCCTCGCCACGCTTCACCACGTAGGCACCATCGCCCAAGTTCTTACGCGAGTCCTCAAGCCATAGCCCGAAGCCCGCCAGTGTGGTCGTTAGCGTCGGTACGCCAAAAGCAAGGCTCTCGAGCGGCGTATAGCCCCATGGTTCGTAGTACGAAGCAAAGACCGTAAGGTCTAGCCCGAGGAGGAGCTGGTAGTAGGGCACGTTAAAGATCCCGTCATTGCCTTGGAGGTAACTCGGGACGAAGACGACCTTTACCCGATCCTCTGGGCGGTTATGCAAGCCCTGTTCACGCAAACGCCTTAGGATAGGGTCAACGTCGGGCTGTTCTAGGACGTGGGTCGCAAAGTGCTCTCCTTCGACATGACAGAGCTCTGCCGCACGATCGTCGGCAAGACAGCGTTGCAAATCTTCGCGCGCCCCCTTGTTCCCCGCAGGGATAAGCAGAAATGCCACCATCTGGCGCATCTTAGCGTCCGCCTTACGGTTCAGTTCACCAAGGGCATCGATAAAGACATCTAGCCCCTTGCTTCGGAACTCGTAGCGTCCGCTCGTCCCGAGCAGGAAGACATCCTCTGGGAGGGGCGTTCCTAACAGTGCCGAGGCTACCGCTAGGAACTTCCGCCGTGCCGTGGTCTGTTGCGTCTGTAGCGCTTGCGGTTCTGGCACAAAGGTAGGTTCAAACCCGTTCGGGGTTACGAAGTTCACCTCTTTGCGCAAGAGGGCTTTACACTCCCGCGCCGTTAGGTCGCTGACCGTGGTAAAGATGTCGGCGTGCTCCGCACTCAGGCGCTCGAGCGAGTGCTTAGGTACGACGTTGAAATCGCGCGCTATCTGATCGGGGTCGACTTTGTCGAGTTGGCTGTAAAGCGACATGCCGTTGCCCGCCATGCAGCGTCCCAGCACCGTAGCGTGTGAGGTGAAGACCGTCCCCACTTGCGGGAGTGCCTTGCGGAGGTAAAGCAGACCGCCCCCCGTCATCCATTCGTGGAACTGTGCCACCACCTTATGGCGCATCGTGAGGCGACGGCAAACGAAGCTCTCTATCGCCTGTCCTGCTGCATAGCCGAAGAGGAGGGGCTCGATATAGTCCCACTGCCCCGAGAGGGAGTCAAGACGGTACTGCTCCCACAGCTGTGCCAAGATCTCGTCCTTTCGTGCAAAAAGGGTCGTAAAGTCAACCAGCATGACCAGCGGGCTCGAGGGGATATTCCACCGCCCAACGCGTACCCGTACGCCATCCTGCACCGCCTCCTGCGCCCATGTACTGAGCGAGGTCTCTTGTTCGATAAACTCGGAGTTCGTCCCCGACTCGCGCCACAAGTCGGGCCCTATGGCAACGTAGGCACTCTTGTACATCTGGGCGATGCTCCGCGCCTTGGTCGAGACGACGGTGTGGATGCCCCCCACCTTATTGCAAACCTCCCAACTGACCTCAAACAGGTAATCGGGCTGGAACTCTTGCTCGTTCATCTTGGTAGTATGTTACGTATGTGAGACACGAAAGACGGGGCGCACTAGTTCGCACCCCAAGTCTCTTTATCAAAAGAGCGATATTGCACGGCTTCGGCAATATGCGATGGGAGAATATGCTCCTCTCCCTCAAGGTCGGCAATGGTGCGCGCAACTTTGAGTATGATACGGTGCGCACGGCCAGAAAGTGACATCCGATTCACGGCAGCTCCGAGCAGGTCGCTACACTCTTGCGAGAGTTGGCAGTAACGGTCTTGAAGCTGGTTGCCCATCTGCGCATTGCAATAGATTCTCTCGCCCGCAAAACGTGCAGCTTGGCGCTCGCGCGCTGCCATCACGCGTTCGCGAATGGAAGCACTCGTCTTCGCCTTCACCTTTTGCGAAAGCTTCTCAAAGGGGACGGGGACGACCTCTACCTGCAGGTCGATACGGTCGAGCAGCGGCCCTGAGATGCGGTGCTTATATTTTTGCACCATAGCTGGGGTACAAACACACTCCTTGGAGGGATGGTTGTAATAGCCACAGGGACACGGGTTCATCGAGGCGACGAGCATAAACGAGGCGGGATACTCCGCACTCCCCCGTGCACGCGAGAGGAGGATCTTTCGCTCCTCAAGGGGTTGGCGCATCACCTCCAGCACCTGTTTGCGGAACTCGGGGAGCTCGTCTAGGAACAATACCCCGTTGTGAGCCAAGGAGATTTCCCCGGGTTGTGGGTTCTGTCCTCCGCCCACAAGGGCGACGTCGCTAATGGTGTGGTGTGGGCTACGGAAAGGGCGCTCGGTCACCAGCCCCATCCCCGAGGGGATGAGCCCTACGACCGAGTGTATCTTCGTTGTTTCGAGGGCTTCCTGTAATGTAAGCGGCGGCAAGATGCTCGGCAAGAGTTTTGCCAACATGGTCTTTCCTGCCCCCGGAGGGCCAATCATGATGAGGTTATGCCCCCCTGCTGCTGCAATCTCAAGGGCACGTTTGGCATACTCCTGCCCTCGCACGTCGGAAAAGTCAAGGTCTAGGTTCGCTCCCGCCCGTTCAAAGTCTTCGCGGATGTCGCGCACCACGCGTGGGATCGCCGCTGCGTTACCAAGGAAGAAATCTACCACTTGGTTGAGATCCTCGGCAGCGTAGACTTCTAGCCCCTCGACGACGGCAGCCTCAGCAGCATTCTGTGCAGGCACGATAAGCCCCTTAAAGCCCGCCTCGTGCGCCCCGATAGCCATGGGCAATACGCCGCGGATGGGTTGTAACTTGCCGTCGAGCGAGAGCTCGCCCATGATGATGTAGTCGCCGAGTTGCGCCTCGGGGATTTGGTCAGAGGCTGCCAATATCCCCAGCGCCAATGGGAGGTCGTATGCCGAGCCCTCTTTACGCAAGTCTGCGGGCGCCATATTGATGACGATAGCGCGGCGCGGGAAGGGGTAGCCGCACGAGGTGAAGGCGGCGCGGATGCGATGTTCCGACTCCTTTACGGCATTGTCTGGAAGACCGACGAGGGTGAGTCTTAAGCCTTGAGTGGTGACCACCTCTATGACGATGGTTTGCGCATTGATGCCATGTACGGCGCTCCCAAAGGTCTTCACTAGTGCCATATTCGCGATGCTTTTCTTGGTTACCAGCAAAGGTAGGAAAAAAGGGCGGTTCGCTAGAGTAAGAGATAGTAAGATTTTTAGAGTAAATTCTTTGTGTCTATTGTTGCCTGCTAGTGCTATTCTGCCTTGTTTTTATCTTCCAAGAAGAGGTTACAATATTCATTAAGTTGTTGTTGCATAACCTCTTGTGGAATAAGAACACGCTTGTACTCTGCTATCATTGTTGGGCTCAGACTCCTACTCATAGCATATTCTACCACCATCCTGTCTGCCTCTGGGCAAAGTAAGATGCCAATCGATGGATTTTCATTGCTTCGCTTAATATTACGATCAAGGGCTTCAAGATAAAACTCCAATTGTCCAAGATCTCGTGGGTGAAACTTTGTTCTTTTTAGTTCTACGGCAACAAGCGCCTGTAAACCTCGATGATAAAAAAGTAAGTCTGCTTTGAAGGTAGAAGCCCCTACACTAAGGTTATATTCTTGTTCCATGAAGATAAAGTCTTTACCCAATTCAAGAATAAACTGCTTCATGTGCTCGATCAGACCTTTTCTCAACCTTGTTTCGCTATACCTTTTTGGAAGACCAAGAAAATCAACAAACAGAGTATCTTTGAAAACTAGGGGCGCATCAGGATAAGCGATTAACATCCCCTTAGACAGACTCTTTTTATTGCCTAACAACGTTGTATAGGTCTGATTGGAAATACAACGTTGTAATTCTCTTTTTGCCAGATGTTCCTTATGAGCATAAAGAATATAGAATAGACGCTCCTCATCACTCGAGCAACGAGAGGTAATCTCTATCAGATTGGTTAGCGTGGTATATGTTAATATTTTGGGTAATTGTGTGACCAATGACTGTTCTATTACAGACAGCATCTCTAGCCCCTCATCTATCTGTTTCTTAGGAAGCCCTTTTAATTGTCCAACCATTGGCTGGACAAATTCTTGGCGAAGGTATTTCTGTACAGTAGTTTGAAAAGAGAGTGAAGAATATTCATCATAAAGCATCACCATGTTGTAGATACTGCTCCGGCTATAACCTTTTATTTCTGGATAGTGTGAACGAATAAACTCTGAGAGCTGGCTCACAACCTTACTTCCCCATTCCTTACTTTTCAGTTTGCTTGATACATATCCGCCAATATGCCAAGCCGTGAGTAACATTTCCTCATTGACGGTTTGTGAAGCCTTGGTTCGGTGTTGTTGAATAATGCTAACAACCTCATTGAATTGTTGTTCTTGACTAACGATAATATGCTGTTCCATTCTACCCCAGCTTATCATTTGCTTATAGCCTCACTACGAACATTACACTAGGGAACGATACTCATCTCTTGTAGAGTTTTTACCCCCGACTCGTATGTAAAATCAAGACTGTGTCAGTCTCGTATCTAGATGGCATCTACCTCAGATCACGCCACACTCGTAATCGCTCCCCTTTCATGAAGGATTATTGCGGCTATCTACAAAAATCGCCGATGTAATAACATCCTAATCGTTATTCGCACTAGTGTCGATCAATGCCATATTCGCGATGCTTTTCTTGGTTACCAGCAAAGGTAGGAAAAAAGGGCGGTTCGCTACTAAAGGGGGGCTACGTGAGTAGAAACAAATCTTGTCCTACTAAGATTCGGTAACTTTGAGCACCTTATCTTGTAACCCTGCATAACAATGAACGACCCTAGTGTACTTCCGCCATCGGCACAGTACGTTTCTTTTAAAGAAAACATTACAACAACGATCCGCGAAGCACAGTACAAGACGCTAAAGGCGATTAACAACGAAATGATCGCTCTCTACTGGGAAATTGGGCGACAAATCTCCGAAAAGCAAACAATGCTCGGATGGGGAAAGTCTGTCGTAGAAAACCTCTCGCGCGATATCCAAGCCGAGTTCCCTGGAATTAGAGGTTTCAGTGTATCCAATCTTTGGGACATGGCGCGCTTTTATACAGAATATCAATCGGATATAATTCTCCAACCATTAGTTGGAGAAATTAGTTGGTCGAAACACATCGTCATTCTCACCAAGTGTAAAGAGACACAAAAACGACAGTTTTATATCCTTGCCACGAAAAAATACGGTTGGACAAAAGACGTGCTTATCAACAAAATAGAGCTCAATACTTATGAGAAGTTCTTGCTCGGGCAAAGCAACTTTGACGAGACGTTACCCGAGTCGATAAAGAAACAGGCTCTCTTAGCCCTCAAGGACGAATATACATTAGACTTTGTCGGGCTAGGGAACGAACACTCTGAGTATGAACTAGAGCAAGCGATAATCAAGAACATACGCGCCTTTCTCATGGAATTTGGTTCAGACTTCTCCTTTATTGGCAACCAATATCGCATCGAGATAGAGGGGCGAGAGTATTTCATAGACCTCCTGCTTTACAACCGTCGTCTACGCTCCATGATTGCGATTGAATTGAAGATAGGTGAATTTATGCCTGAGTATAAGGGGAAAATGGAATTTTACCTCAATGTACTGAATGATACCGTGCGGTTGCCTGATGAGAACCCTGCAATAGGCATCATTATCTGCAAGTCGAAGAATCGGACCATTGTGGAGTATGCTCTAAAAACGACCTCGGTTCCTATCGGAGTCGCAACTTATAGCCTTTCACAAGAGCTCCCCGAAGCCTATCGCGAGTTACTCCCTACATCTGAAGAAATTGCAAAAAAACTAGAAGCTTTCCTAGAACCCTAATTCCCATGCATAATGACAGCCCCCTCGCTCTTTTGGTCCTAAGGAGCGGTTCTCTCGTTGGATAGGCGGGGGTTGATGGAAGGTAGTACCGCATTACCCTTACAACAAAGCTCCCTAGCGCTCCCCTTAGCCCAAAAAATACTACCTTTACTCAACGAAGGAACAAGGAATGCGGGTAGTACGGAATATCGCTTTTGGCGTTGTGGGTATCCTGTTAGGAGGACTCCTCTCTGTGGTGTGGCGTGAGGGCGTGCTCTCGGTTCTACCTAGAGTGCACAGCGAAGAGCGTGCGGCGCGTAGCGAGTTCGTCGGACAGCCCTATATCCCCAACGAGCTCTTTTTTGCTGGCGAACGCATCCCGTTGGAATATGAAGATGTGCGCGAAGCACTAGATTACGAACTCTGTGTGGCTGCCAATTGGCATAGCCAAATCTTGCAGATGCTCAAGCGCAGTACGCGCTATTTCCCAGAACTCGAACAACTCCTTGGCGAGGAGGGCGTCCCTGCCGACTTGAAATACCTTGCCGTGGCCGAGAGCTCACTCAACGAAAGAGCCTATTCGCCCTCTAAGGCCGCAGGGCTTTGGCAGTTCCTTGAAGCGGCGGGTAAGGAGTACGGACTGGTGATTAACGAGGAGGTCGATCAGCGTTACGACCTCGAGCGCGCCACGCGTGCCGCTTGTGCCTACCTTAAGGCTGCTTACGCGCGTTTTGGCAGCTGGTCAATGGCGGCTGCCGCCTACAATATGGGGCAAAACGGACTGATGCGGGTGACCTTTGCCCAAACAGAGGACGAGTACTATAACCTCCATCTCAACATTGAGACAGGGCGCTATTTCTACCGCATCTTAGCGCTTAAGTTGGTACTGGAGTACCCCGAGCGGTATGGGTTTGCCCTCCGCCCCGAGGAGCGTTATGCGCCTATCGCCTATCGTCGTTATGACGTGGATAGTACCCTCGATCTTCCCGCCTTTGCTAAAGCACAGGGGCTCAATTATAAGCTCTTGCGGCGTGCGAACCCATGGCTACGCACCACGCGCCTCACCGTGAAGGGGGGCGAGGGCTATCAGCTGCGCTTACCGTTAACGCGCTAGGACGCTCCCTCTTCTATTTCCCTACAATGCTCTTTTTGCACGATTGCCCTGAGGGGCTTTTTTTATAGTCAAACAACGTACATACATGATGAAGCAAGCTTTACGAACCTGCGTCTGGGGGACGCTCTTACTGCTCTTTGCCCTTGGGGGCGTCTGGGCACAACAACAACCCCGTCCACTCAAGCTCAAGATTCAGGCAGACGCGAAGGGGAGGGTTTGTCCGTTTCTCTACGCGAGCGAGGAGTATGAGATAGAGTATTACGAGGAGGGGCACGAAAGCGAGAAAAAGAAGGTAAAACTAGCGTCTTATTTCGGCCATTTTCGGGCGAAACCCTACGAAGTCTATTACCTCACCATCTCGCCAGAAGAGAAGATTATTCAGTTCTTTTCTAATGGATATCGTTATCTGTTTGAAATACAACAGTGGGGCGATATGAAATGGAAAACATTTCGAGGCGCTTTCCAAGAGCAGGAGCAACTTTCTATCTCCGCAACCGACACGCCAGACCTCTCCTTAGTGCGTGATATGAGTAATGCGTTTTTCAGATGTGTAAATTTCAATAGCCCGAACCTCTGTCTGTGGGATGTGAGCCACGTTGAGAATATGAGTTTGTGCTTTTATGAATGCCGTGCCTTTGATCAGGATCTGAGCGCGTGGCATGTTGAGAATGTGCGAGATATGCCAAGCATGTTTTACGGGGCTACGTCTTTTTCCCATTCTCTGGCTGCTTGGGGCGATCGTGTGCAGCAAGTCACGAATGGTTGGAGAATGTTTGAGGGTTCTGCTTTCAACGAGTCGTTGGGGGGCTGGAAGCTCAAAAATCTGAAACAGCTTCATATCCCCACCAATATGAGCCATGCCAACTATGTGAAGACATTGCAGGAATGGAGCAAAATGCAAGACAGCGAGCTCGCTCGGGATGTCCGGATTCTTGCTTTTGGTAAGAGTTATCATGGAGCAGAAGAGGCGCGTCTAAAACTTATTGCAGACAAGGGATGGACGTTTGAAGGGGACTATGGCGTGCTCTATCCCCCGTCGGGGACAGAGCCCTTTGTATTGGAGTATAGGGTAAAGAAGGCTTCGCAACTGGTCGTCCCCGTATTGGGGCAAGGGCTCACCATCTCGTGGAAGAATTTAGAGAAGCCTAGCCAGAGCGGCGGCATCAATCACCTAGACGTCGCTGCCACGAAAGATTTTTACCACTTTGAGGTCTCCGAAGCTGGTACTTACGAGGTGCGTATTGCGCCAGCGGGTGTCTATGCGTTCCAGTGGGGCGAGTCGGGAAATAAAGAAGTGGCGCTTACGGTGCGCCAATGGGGGAGTGTTGCGTGGAGTTCGGTGACCTCTATGTTTGAAGATTGTAAAGATTTGACGATTGCGCCCGATGCGGGCATCCCCGACCTTTCCCACATCACCTCTCTTAAGAAGATGTTTGCAGGGTGTGAGAACTTTAATTCGGATATCTCGGGGTGGGATGTTAGTCGAATACAAGAGATGGATAAAATGTTCCGAGGTTGTGCCGCTTTTGATCAACCCTTAGAGCGGTGGGATGTCTCGTCGGTTATTTCTCTTGCCTACACATTTGTCGGTTGTCGCACCTTTAACCAACCGCTTAATGGCTGGGGCAAGAAGATGAAAAATTTAACATACGCTACTGGCGTGTTCTTTGGCTGTACTCGTTTTAACCAGCCCCTCGATCAGTGGGACGTCTCTCATGTTTTGAGTTTCGATGATCTCCTTACCGATGCCACAGCTTTTAATCAGGATTTAAGTAGTTGGAAACCCACCGCACTCGAGCAAAATCAATACATCGGGTTCTCTGGATCGGGGCTTAGCACCGAGAACTACTCGAAGATTTTGATCGCTTGGGCATCGCTGATGACAACAAAAAATGTAGGACTTCAGGCGCAAGAGCAGAAGTATACGTCAGCGGCGGTGTCAGCGCGCACGAAGTTGATCAATGATCTGCAATGGAGGATTTGGGATGCTGGTCTTGATAGTAACACCCCGACGTTTGCTATTGCGCAGACCTCGGTGGAGGGGGTTGTCGATAGAGATATCGAAATTACTGTAATTGGCAGTCAGTTGACTAATGCTGACAAAACAGCGATGACCTGCAGCAACTCGAACATAAGATGGAGATGGAGCGATGATGATCTTTCGCTCGTTGTCTCCGCGCCCATGAACGAGCTTGTGACCTTTACCATCCCCGCCAATAGCGAACACGGGGAGTTGAGCGCCTCGCTCATGTTGAGGATCTATCACGATGCTACTTTTCGTGTGCAAGAGAGGAATATTTACCTCCAATACGGGGCAAGCACGGAGCAGACGCTGACTTTCGACACTAAAAAACCAGAGGATCTCACCGAGGAGGAAAAGAAGTTCTCTGCACACGTAAGGTTTGCTAACGATGCGTCTGCTGCAGACTACCTTGAGGTAACCCTTACGCCAACGCCTACAGGGGCAAGGGTCTTCTTCAAAGCACTGAAACCTACGGGGAAACAGATCTATGTCGATTTGTATACCTGTCCGAAATCGTTCACCACACAAACGATTAGCGTCTTTCTTGTGCCCGAGGTTACCTCATTTGCTTTTGAAAATAGCTCCCTCACGCTCCGCGTAGGTGAAAAGCGCTCGATGGGCTTCGCTGCAGTCATTGGGGGAGAAAAAGTGACCTCTATTGCAGATTTCGATGCACTAGGAGGATTGAACTGGGAAGTAAAAGGCGAAGCCGATGCGGTTAAGTACTATGGCGATGGGACAATAGAGGCGCTGAAAGAGACCGCAGAGGTGGAGATTGAGGTGAAGACTCGTGCCCTTGTCCCTCAGCAGACGGCTACGCTTAAGGTGCGCGTCGAGGCGGCAATCCCAGGACACAAGCTCGTGATAGACCACAGCACGCTCGCCGACTTTAGCTATAGCACCGAACCGAAGGATATCTCGTCCCTCCAGCCCGGCACCAAGGTCTATATCTCTATTTTGAATAAGCCGCTTGACCTTACGGCAAAGGTTACGGGGAGTGGAGCGCGGGTAGAAGAGGTCGCAAACGGGCATAGCTATAAGTTCGTTATGGGCACAGAGGAGGCTACGCTCACCTTCACGAAGACGCCCCCGCCCACTTACGAGCTTGATGTCAATATGGGTAATACGGGGCTTTCTGTGGAGGGCACCGCGATACACGCTCTCAATCAGTTGCTCGAGGGCGAGGTCGTTACGCTCAAGGTGAATAATCCTGCAGACAAGGAGCTTGTGGTGAGCGCGACGGGCGTTGCTATTACGACGGTCACGCCCAATAAGCTCTACAAGGTGACCATGGGGCGGCAGAACGGCGTAGTGACCTTCAATCTTAAGCCAGAGCGTAAGTTCCCATTCTCTGTAGATTTGGGCACGACGGGGCTAGCGTATAAGACCGAACCCGCCGACTGTACCGAGCTCGCCTACGGCGCTTCTGTCAAGGTGATGATAACGAACCCCGAAGGGAAGAAGCTCGTAACGACCCTCAATGGCACAAAGGCAGAACTAGACGTATTGACCCCTAACTCCGTCTATCGGGTGACTATGGGGACCTCTGGCGCTGTACTGAAGGTGGGCTTTGCTGTAGAACCCCCGAGCTATTCGGTCGAGATTGATGATTCGGCATTGGGGAGCGGTCTGACGGTAAGAACCGATCCGCCGAGTTTGCAGAAGCTTGAGGAGGGTACGAAGGTGCGCATCTGGGTTTATACCATCCCAGAAACGCAACAGTTAGTGGCGACGGTGACCGAAGGGGGCATCCTTGCCGAGCGGACGGGGAGGACTTCGTTCAGTCTTACGATTGCGAAGACGAACGTTAAGGTGAAACTCTCTTTGGAAGAGGTACCGCAGACGCCGAAACCCAAGCATAATGTCGAACTCAAGAGTGGTATTACGGGAGGCTCGGTATACCTCTCGCACAAAAACGATGTAGAGGTCGGGACGGTAGTGACGATCAATTACCAAGCAGCGCCTGACTACAAGCTTCACGCCCTTATGGTCTATCGGAAGGATAAGCCCACGGAAACGGTAACGGTGGAAAACGGAAAGTTTGTGATGCCCGACTTTGACGTTGAGGTCAATGCGACCTTCGTTTCAAAGAAGCACCGTATTGAGATTGGAACGGGTATTACGGATGGGACGGTGTCGACCTCCCCGTCGGGTAATGTCCTTGAGGGGACGCGGGTACAGATAGCGGCAGAGCCGAACAATCCGGCAACCCACCGTCTTTTAGAGAATTCGGTAAGGGTGACCCCGCGCGATCCCTCGTCGTCGCTCGTGGTAAGTGTCGCGCCTGACCTATCGTTTACTATGCCTGAAGAGGATGTGGTCGTGAGCGCTACCTTCGTTACAACGGGGCATGTAGAACCATCGTACGATATCGAAATTACGCAGGATGCGAATGGGACAATCACGACCTCGCCGCGTGGTAAAGCGAAAAAGGACGAGGAGGTCATCATCATGATGGTCGGCAACAATCAGGACTATACGCCAGACTACGCCTCTCTTTCTGTAAAAGAGAAGAACGGGGCGCAGACGTCGGTCAGTATCTACGAACAGAATAAGTTCCGTATGCCGGCCACAGACGTTGTGATAACGGGCACGTTTGTAGGCAAAACGTACGAGCTGACTACCCAAGCTGAGAATGGGATATTGACGCTCTCTACCTCGCGTGCGGCGAAATCCGAAACCATTACGGTAACGCATAAAGCCGCAACGGGCTATAAGCTGCTTGAGGGCTCATTGAAGTACTATCAGAAAACGGATAAGACCGTTGAGGTCTCCATTACGGGCAATACGTTCTCTATGCCAGCCTTTGACGTAGTCGTTACAGCACAGTTCGTCTCCACGCGTCACAACATCGTCCTCACTACGGCAATCAATGGTCTGCTGAAGAGCTCGCCAGAAGGGCATGCCCATGAGGGAGAAACCGTGACCATCTCGGGTACTGGGGCAACGGGCTATACACTCGATATGGCGAGCATCGTGGTTACCAAGCTAGGCGACCCGAATACGAAGGTAACGGTCGTAAACGGAGCGTTCTCCATGCCAGCCTTCGACGTTGAGGTAAAGGGCGAGTTCAAGAAAGCGAGCTCCTTACACACCGTAACCATCGTGAACAAGACGCCCGACGGTGGGAGTATCACAGCCTCGCCCGACAAGGATGTGGCAAAGGGTGCGACAGTGACGATTCTAGAGACCCACAACGCGGGGTATGAACTAGATAAGACGAAGCTCGTGGTCTACAAGAAGGGGGACGAAGCCACGAAGGTGACCGTAAATCTGGAAGCTCTGACGTTCGTGATGCCTGACTACGACGTGGTCGTGGAAGGGGCATTTGTTCAGCTCCCGAAGCATACCATCGAGCCTAAGGTCTCCGAATATGGGGTTATTTCAGTAAAGCCATCATCAGCTTGGAAGGGAATGACGGTTACGGTGGAAGCTAAACCGAGCGACGAGACTAAGTTCCAACTCGTGCCCAATTCCATTGTCGTTACGAAGAAGGGCGACCCGAATACGAAGGTGCCCGTAACAGACAACACGTTCGTGATGCCTGACTTCGACGTAGTCGTTTCTGCTCAGTTTGAACCCAAGAGCTATGCGGTGACCGTAAAGGCGGGTATTGAGCACGGACGGCTTACACTGGCTGCCCCGACGGCTAAGTTTGACGAGACGGTAACCATCACGGTAAAGTCTGACGAGGGCTATCACCTTAAACCCAATTCGCTGGTGGCGTACAAGAAGGACAACCCATCGGAGAAGGTCGGAATCTTTAACCGCTCGTTCACCATGCCCGCCTTTGACGTAGAGGTTGCGGCTGAGTTTGTACTTGCCGATAACTTCGCTGTAACGCTCACCCTGGCAGCAGGAAGTGGTCGGATTGAGATTGAGGGGTATACGACTGAGCAGCTTAAGTCCGTACGCGAGGGAACGAAGCTTACCGTAAAGGCGACCCCAGACCCAGGCTGGAAGCTCATTTCGCTAAAGGCGGGCGATGACGACATCCTTGCTACGAAGCAGTTTACCGTAAAGGGTGACGTCACCGTGACGGCAGAGTTTGCAAAAGAGAAGCCCGAGGCGGTTAACGAGGCGCTCTTTGCAGGCATCGCCCTTGCGCCGAACCCGTTTGGTAGTGCGTTGCGCATCTTAGGCAATGGACTGACGGGCGAGTATGCCTTGCTGAACGTACAGGGACAGGTGCTCCGTGCGGGGCGTCTTGATGCGATGGAAACTACGGTGATAACTGAGGCACTCCCCGCGGGGCTCTACCTCCTGCGCTTAAGCGTGGAAGGGGCGACGCGAACCCTACGAGTGGTGAAAGAATAGTGGTGAAAGAATAGTGCTCCGTAAGGAGGTTTACTGTGTGCGAGCCGTCTCCGCGAGGGGGCGGCTCGCTTTTTTGTAACTCGCCTTGGGTGGGAGGACGAACCGCGATGATACCGCCTTTTTGGGGTTGCCAAATGTCTTTTCTACCTTTGTGGCGCAAACGCACGAAGAAGAGAATGCCCGAAAAACTGGTCGCTAAGAACCGAAAGGCGAGTTACCTCTACGAGTTCATCGACACCTATACTGCTGGCATGGTACTTACAGGGACGGAGATTAAGTCCCTTCGTCAAGGGCACGCTAGCCTTGTTGACGCCTATTGTCTTTTTATCAACGGTGAGCTCTGGGTGCGTAACCTGCACATCCCCGAGTATACGTTGGGCACTTTTTACAACCATGCGGTGCGGCGCGACCGCAAGCTCCTACTTACCGCACGCGAGCTCACGAAGCTAGAACGCGCCGTGAAAGCCAAGGGAAGCACAATCATTGCCACGCGCCTCTTTATCAACGAACGCGGCTATGCGAAGCTTGCCATCGCGCTGGCGCGCGGGAAACAGCAGCACGATAAGCGCGAGTCGCTCAAGAAACGAGATACTGACCGCGAAATACAGCGCTTCCGACGACACAATAACTAACCCCTCTCGCGGCGGCGCATCCGCTGCGGGGGAAGTCACAACCTCATTGGTTCTGTCTTATAATCACTTTTAGGTAGAGGATTGAGAAAATGCAACGAGTTGAAACTTGTGAGGAATTACGCCGGCTCTTAGACGCCTACCGCGTCCTATCGCGGACGATCGGTTTAGTCCCCACGATGGGAGCATTGCACGCTGGGCACGTTTCGCTCATTAAGCGCGCGATGGAAGAGAACGAGGTCGTTGTAGTAACCGACTTTGTCAACCCCACGCAGTTTAACAACCCCAACGACTTTAAGACCTATCCGCGCGACCTCTTTAGCGATGCGAAGCTCGTGGAGAGTATCGGCGCGACCCTGTTCTTTACCCCCTCTGAGCAGGAGATGTACCCTACGCCCGACACACGTACGTTCTCTTTTGGCAACCTCGACAAGGTGTTAGAAGGGGCACACCGTCCGGGACACTTCAACGGTGTGGCGCAGATCGTGAGCAAGCTCTTTGAACTCGTACAGCCCACGCGTGCCTATTTCGGCGAGAAGGACTTTCAGCAGCTGCTGATCATCCAAGAGTTGGTGAGACAGCTTCGGATGGTGGATATCAAAATCGTGCCGTGCCCCATCGTACGCGAAGCCGACGGCTTGGCTATGAGCTCGCGCAACCAGCTCCTGAGCTCGGAGTGCCGACGCGATGCCCCTGTCATTTACGAGGCAATCGGTAGCCTAACGCGCGAAGATCTGCTCTACGAACCCTACGCCTTGATAAAAAAGAACGCTATTGCGAAGATAGAGTCTCGCGGGTCGTTGAAGGTGGAGTATCTCGAGATTGTCAGTGCGTTTACCCTTAACCCCATTTACTCGTACGTTCCGAACGGCACGCGGGTGTTGACGGCCGTGCAAGCGGGGGCGGTGCGTCTGATAGACAATGTGGGGTATTAACAAAGCGGGGGCATAACTATGCAAATCCAAGTACTCAAGTCTAAAATCCACCGTGTGCACGTGACGGAGGCAAACCTCGATTACATCGGGAGCATCACCATAGACGAGGCGCTGATGGAGGCAGCCAACCTGCTCGAGGGCGAGCGGGTCTCGATTGTCAATGTGAATAACGGCGAGCGCTTTGATACCTACGTCATCCACGGAGCGCGTAACTCGGGGGTGATTTGCCTTAACGGTCCCGCGGCGCGCAAGTGTGCGGTGAACGACATCGTTATCATCATCGGCTACGGCACGATGGACTTTGAGGAGGCACGTACCTTCCGCCCGTCGGTCATCTTCCCCGATACGGCTACCAATCGCTTGGTCGATTAACCGCGCTTGATGAGGTTGCGGGCGCTGCTCGGGAAGCCAGTGGTGCGGGTCTTACTCCTGCTGCCCGTTTCGTTGGTTCTACTCTATTTTGCCTTTCGTGATGTTGCTTTAGAGGGCTTTCTTGCCGCCCTTGGGGAGGCGCATCTGGGGTGGATTATCGTGGCGGTACTGGTTAGTACGGCCTCTTTTTTTGTGCGCGCAGCACGCTGGCAGCAGCTTATGAATGTAGCGGAGTATCGCGTCTCTTTCTTCTCGGCACTCTATGGGCTGCTCTTTGGCTACTTCTTCAATCTGTTAATCCCGCGTGCGGGCGAGGTGGGGCGCTGTACGCTCGTTGCCCAACGAAGCGCCATCTCATTAGAAATGGCCGTCGGCACGGTCGTAACCGAGCGGGTCATTGACCTGCTCTCGACCGTCTTACTTACCCTCCTTGCCATCGGGGTGAGCCTCGACAGGTTTGGCGCATTCCTCCGATCGCGCATAATAGCCCCATTTATTGAGAAACAGAACTTCGGTGGTGTAATTATACTACTTGCAGTACTCTCTGTAATTCTTGGGGTGTCTCTGCTTGTTTTATGGCTATTGCATACAGGGCGCTTGGGTGAAAAGAAACGTACTTGGTGGAATCGGACGCGGAAGGGGCTCAGCGAGGGCGTCCGTAGCGTCTTCCGTTTGCGCAACAAAGGGCTCTTTCTCTTCTACACGTTGCTGCTTTGGGGCTGTTATTGGCTGATGGCTTACACCATTTCGTTTGCCCTGCCAGCAACGGCGCATCTCGGGGGCGGAGCGGCACTCGCGATTGTGGTCGTGGGGACGTTTGGCATGATTGTACCCGCGCAGGGCGGGCTCGGGTCTTACCACCTTGCGGTGATGTTGTGGCTCGGCGTCGAGGGGGTGGGTCGTGCCGAGGGGCTCGCTTACGCAACGCTTTCGCACGAGGGGCAGGTGGTGCTTTACATCTTGCTGCTTGCCCTCTGTTATCTCATCGCATGGGGGGCTAAACACAAGAAGGTATGGCAAAAGTAAAGAGCAGCTACGTCTGTCAGAACTGTGGGGCGACCTCGGTAAAGTGGCTGGGGCGTTGCCCTGCTTGTGGGCAGTGGAATACCTACGTGGAAGAGAAGGTCGTACAGCCGACCTCGCACACCAAGGGGCTCATCGAGATATCGCGCCAAGCACACCCACAGAACCTCCGCGAGGTGCAGAGTAGCAACGAGGTACGTCTCGACGCAGGACTACAGGAGGTGAACCGCCTGCTGGGCGGGGGGATAGTCCCTGGTTCAATCATCTTGTTGGGTGGAGAGCCCGGGATTGGCAAGTCGACCCTTTCGCTGCAACTCGCCCTCCATTCGCATTTTGAGAAGATTCTCTACGTGTCGGGGGAGGAGAGTGCAAGTCAGATTCGCATGCGTGCCGACCGCCTAGGGGCATTGCCAGAGAACTGCCTTATTCTCAACGAGACGCTCCTTGAGAGCATCTTACACCACTGCTCGGAAACGACGCCCGGGCTCGTGGTGATAGACTCGATTCAGACCCTTTACACCGAGACGATGGATTCGTCAGCAGGCTCCGTAGCACAGGTGCGTGAGTGTGCAGCAGCACTCTTGCGCTATGCGAAGACGAGCGGTGTGCCCGTGCTCCTGATAGGGCATATCAACAAGGAGGGGACGCTCGCAGGTCCGAAGGTATTGGAACACATCGTCGACGTCGTTTTGCAGTTTGAGGGGGACTCGACGCACTCCTACCGTCTCCTTCGTTCGATAAAGAACCGCTTTGGCTCGACCTACGAGCTGGCAATGTTTGAGATGCAGAGCTCGGGGCTAAGGGAGATTACCAATCCCTCGGAGCTACTCCTATCCCATCGCGAGGAGTCTCTTAGTGGGATTGCTGTGGGGGTGGTGCTCAATGGGATACGTCCGTTACTGGTAGAGGTGCAGGCGCTCGTGAGCAACTCTGCTTATGGTACGCCGCAGCGTTCGACGACGGGCTATGACCCGCGTCGGCTCAATATGCTCTTAGCGGTGCTCGAACGTCGTCTGAACCTTCGGATGTCTACCAAGGACGTCTTTTTGAACATCGCGGGGGGGCTTAAGATAGAAGACCCTGCGGTGGATTTGGCGGTATTAGGGGCGATTCTTTCCTCTGTTTACGATACTGCCATTCCGCTCGACTGGGCATTGTCGGGCGAGGTGGGTTTAGCGGGGGAGATTCGCTCCGTAGCGCGTGCCGACCAGCGAGCCTTGGAGGCACATCGGCTGGGCTTTCATCGTTTCTTGAGTGCATCATTCCCGCGCGAGGCTGCCTCAGCGCTCCCCTCAGGGCTCTGCCACGGCGTGAACAAGGTCGAGGAGCTAACGAAGCTCTTGTTGAGGTCGTAGGGAGAAAATCAACAAGAGAGTCCCTTGTTGCTGGAGGAAGAGGGGGGGACTCACTTTTATAGACTCTCCCCCATTTACGCTTGTGTAAGTTCCTTAATTTTTACGGGTTAATTGCTATTCCAACTTACTCAGGACTTACACACTTTTTGTAGGAAAGTATCAAAAAGTTCAAAGGGCGCGGGGTAGATACACTGTACCCAGACAAAGCCCTCGGGCAAGCATCCTTCTAATGTAACATTCCCAGCAATCTGAGTTGGCTTATTGAATCCGCTAATTCCTTTTGCCACAGCCGACTCCCCTTCACTCGATTCAAATCGATAGGAAAGTAATGCGACCCTATAGGTGAATTGAGACAGGAAATGAGCATTTCCATCCACCTGTTCCTTTTTGTCTAAACAGAGCTTTTCTATCGTAGACTTAAATTGTAGTTGTGCCGTCTCTCGCTTGTTTTCTGGATTGTTACCTGTACATAGCTCATTTAACACTATCCAGTTTTGCGTTTTGTCACTAGACAAAATGAAGTCACATTTTTTCTCCTTGGATGCTTGACTACCTTTCTTAAAACTATCAATGTAATGCTCAAAGTCGATGATGTAAACTTCTTTCTGTTGAGGATTAGAAAACCGAGCCTCACCCTCCCCATGCTGTTGCAAAAAAGGCTTCTTCTGAAGAGCGGATTTATCCTCCTCTCTCTTCTCGTCTAGAGTGAGATCCGAAATCTCAAAAGACTCTTGCGTGATAACTACCTCTCTAAACGCATAGTCGTAAAGTTTTGCTCCGCCTTTCTCCTTAGGGTAACACCCCTCGAGGTATTCTCTTAACGTCATCACTATCACTCCTACTGCAATTGCTGATACTCCGTATAGATATCCTCCATGGGAGTAGCAAAACCAATGGTGTTTACCACGCGCCGTTGTGTCAAATTGTCAAGCGCCATGAGAGAGGAGATACCGCCATCGTCTACGTGATAAACCCCGATGATCTCTGGGGCTATCGCTGGATAGTTCGTTTTCCGTCCGTCCTTTTGGGCGTAATGTGCCCCAAGCAACAGATTGAGTTGATTTACAATATAGGGGCTGTGGGTCGCAAGCATAAGGTGTAATGTCCTATCTGACTCATGGTCATGAAAGAGCTGATGCACCATCGCATTGAGTAGCGCGCGTTGAGCGAGTGGGTCGAGGCTTAGTTCGGGCTCTTCGATGTAGACGTGTACATACTTCGGCATAGAGGTTAGCTCGATCTCTGGTCGGAAGTGCGAGAGTAGATCTTGTTCGTAAAGATACTTAAGCACCGAACGCTGAAAAGCATCCTTGAACGAGAACTCGTGGGCAAAATAGCGCAAAATAGAAAGGAGGGGGACGACGAACTGCGTACCCGAGGAGGCATGCTCCAGCTTTATACGATAGGACTGCTCTGCGCCCTGCGACGCTACCCAATGTTGCTTCCCAGCCTTACTCTTTTGTGTGTGCAAGGCAAGATGTAAGAAATCTATCGGTAAGTGCTCTATTTTTTCTGTGGCTTCGTTGAATTCCTTGAACGTCTCGTGGAAGTAGAAACTTAACTGTGCACCTTTATTGGCAGACATACGCGAGACCCACGTAGGGATTAGGTTGCGTGTCTCACTAATCAGCGACTCCTTGAAGAAAAGGAGCCCGTTATTTTTTATGTTCACTGTTCCAGCGAGTAGCTTTTTATCCTTTATTTCTATCGTGTAGAGCGTCCCTTCTACCTCTACGGAATAACTGATAACGCTTTTGGGAGTTATTAGCTCCTCCATACCGTCATAGAGGAGTGACTTTAAGTGAAGACGAAAGGGAGACTTCGCAATCTTCGCATTCTTGAGGTACGAGCGGATATTGACCATCTTGTAGATGTAGCGCATCAGAAGTATCACCTTCATGATGGTACTCTTCCCCGTGGCGGTAGCCCCAACGAATATCGTGAGTGGCTTAATCTCGTCGAGCTTTACCTCTTTGATCGCCCCCACGTTCTGAATAAGTATTGACTCCTTCATCACCTAGCATTATTGCCTGTAAATCCCCCCTACAGCCCCCTAATCCACTCGAGCATGGCGGGGACACCCGTCGAGGCGGGCTGAGCGAACACCTGCTGTACGCGCCGCATGGGCGAGTTTACGGCATTCGGATCGACGATCACAAGAGGACACTCCTGCGGCGCATACGCCGTCAGCCCTGCTGCGGGATAGACGTTGAGCGACGTCCCTACGACGGCGAAGTAGTCGGCCGTACGCGCCAATTCGGCGGCTGGCTCTATGTTGGGCACTGCTTCACCAAACCAGACAATGAAGGGACGGAGCTGTGCACCATCCTCTGCCTTCTCGCCCATCTTTAGCTCCCAACCGTCGATGTCGTAAACAAGCTTCTTGTTCCGTTCCGAACACGCTTTCTTCAATTCGCCGTGAAGGTGCAAGACGTGCGAACTCCCCGCACGCTCGTGTAGGTCGTCGACGTTCTGTGTGATAATCTGCACGTCGAGCCACGACTCGGCTTCTGCTAAAGCGCGGTGTCCCGCATTGGGCTCGGCTGTAAGGAGCTGCCGCCGCCGCTGATTGTAAAACTCTTGCACGAGCTCGGGGTCACGCGCCCATCCCTCGGGGGTCGCGACATCCTCGATACGATACTCTTCCCACAGCCCGTTGGAGTCGCGGAAGGTGCGGATGCCACTCTCGGCGCTAATCCCTGCGCCAGTCAATACCACAAGACGCTTTTTCATTGCTAAAGTGCTTTTTGCGAGGCGAGAAAGGCTTCGAGGCTATCGGCGTAGGTGCGGTCGTTCGACAGACGCGGCACTTTGTTCTGCCCCCCGAGTTTGCCCCGATGTGCCATCCAACCGACGAACGTTCCCGCTGGTAGGTCGTGCAAGACGAGCGGCGCGAGGGTGACGTTGTTGGTGCGCTTGGCCTCATAGTCTGAGTTGAGCGAACAGAGCGCTTGGTCTAATGCACGCGAAAAGGTGAGTAGGTCTTCAGGACGCTTCGCAAACTCCACGTACCATTCGTGTGCCCCTTGGGTGTTCGCTGCCATAAAGCGCGGCGCAACCGTATACTCGGAGATGACTGCCCCCGTCGCCTCACACGCTCGCTTGAGCCCCTGCTCGGCGTTGTCTATTATCAATTCCTCGCCAAAGGCATTGATATAGTGCTTCGTTCGCCCCGTAATATGGAGGAAATAGGGCTTGGTGGAGGAGAACTGCACGGTGTCGCCGATTATATAGCGATAGAGCCCCGATGTGGTACTAATTACCATGGCGTAGTTTACCCCGGTTTTTACCCCCTCTAACGGCACAATTTCGGGTGTTTCGGAGTGGAAGGAGGACATCGGGATGAACTCGAAGTAGATGCCATAGTCTACCATGAGTTGCATATCGGCATTGGTCTGGTCGGTTTGGATGCAGAAGAACCCCTCGCTTGCGTTATAGGTCTCCATGTAGTGCATCTTGGGCGAAGGGATGAGTGCCTCGTACTGCGCACGGTAGGGGGTGAAGCTAATCCCGCCGTGAAAGAAGACCTCAAGGTCTGGCCACAGTTCTGAGATGTTCGCCTTGCCTGATACCTCGAGCAGGTATTTAAGCATCACCAAGTTCCACGACGGGACGCCGCTCAGACTCGTCACACGCTGGCGCAGTGACTCTCGGGCAATGCCGGCAAGCTTCGTTTGAAAATCGGCGGTCAGTGCCACCTTGCGCGAGGGGGTGCGAATCCAGTCTGCCCATGCGGGGATGCGCTGTAGGAGGATTGCCGACAGGTCGCCGTCGTGCGTTAACCCCATGGAGGCTTCGATCTGGTGACTCCCGCCGAGGGTCAACCCTTTCCCCATGTAGAAACGCGAGCGGGGGTAAAGGTCGAGGTAGGTGGCAAGGATGTCGCGCCCCGCTTGGTAGTGACAATGTTTGAGCGCATCGTCTGTCACAGGGATATACTTGCTCTTGCTCGAGGTTGTCCCTGACGACTTGGCGTACCAACGGACACGCCCCGGATAGAGGACGTTCGCTTCCCCCGTCCGCATGCGCTGGATGTAGGGTTCGAAGGTTTCGTAGGTTGCCAACGGGAGCTGTGCCGCAAACTGAGTATAGTCGTTGATGGAGTCTGCCCCATACTGCGCCCCGTACTGTGTATGCCGGAGCTGCTGGATCAGCTGTTTCAAGACTACGCCCTGGGCGTGTTCGGGTCTTGAGAGGCTCAGAGCCATTCGGCGCAAGTGTCGCCGCGCCATGCGTTTTACTGCGAGGTCGATGATAGACATGAATTGGTGTTACAAACTTTTTATCCCGATGGACTCCCTGACGCGGCTCAGTGTCGCACGGGCACTCTGTTGCGCCTTCGCAGCCCCGAGTTGAGCTGCCTCGCAGAGGAGCTGCTCGTTGTGACGGTAATAGTCAATCTTCTCGCGGAGCGGTGCAAGGAAGTTTACCATATCCTCGGCGAGCTGCTTCTTCATGTCTCCATAACGGATTTCACACTGGTTATAGAGCCCCTCGAAGTGCGCCAAGGTATCGGGCGTTGAAACATGGGACATCAGCGTGAAGAGGTTCTGTACGGGCTCGCTCTTCGGCTGATTGGGTTCTGAGGGTCCGAGGTCAGAGACTGCCTTCATCACCTTCTTACGGATCTCCTCGGGCGTGTCGGATAGGTAGAGCGCATTCCCTTCGGATTTGCCCATCTTACCGCTCCCGTCCAACCCCGGGATCTTCACCAGCGGCTTGTCTGACTGGTAGGCTTGGGGGGCGGGAAAGAGCTCGGTCTTGTACATCCGATTGAAGCGCTCGCCAAAGGTACGAGCCATCTCGAGGTGCTGCTCTTGGTCTTTGCCCACGGGGACGATGTCGGCGCGGTGTATCAAGATGTCGGCCGCCATGAGGGTCGGGTAGGTCAGCAGCCCCGCATTGACATTGTTCGGGTTCTTGCGCACCTTGTCTTTGAAGGAGGTGCAACGCTCGAGCTCGCCGAGGTAGGCATTCATGTTGAGGTAGAGGTAAAGCTCGATCGTCTCCACGACGTCGCTCTGTACATAGAGCGCACACTTCTCTGGCGAAAGCCCCACGGCGAGGTACTCTGCCAAGATATCGCGCACGGACTCTTGCAAGTGGTCAGGCGTCGGGTGTGTCGTAAGGGAATGGAGGTCGGCAATGAAGAAATAGCACTGGTAGTGCTCTTGCATCTCTACAAAGTTGCGCAGTGCGCCGAGGTAGTTCCCCAAGTGAAGATGCCCCGTAGAGCGAATGCCGCTCACCACGATCGGGGGCGTATGCGTTATACTTTCCATGTAAGAGGTTAATTCCTAATGCTCACCACGAGCTCAGTGTTCTATAAAAACGGGGCAGACGTGGAGCGTGTCGCAAAGAGTTCCTCCTCCCCCGCCATGCCGTTGAGTTCACTTTTTTACAAAGACCGATAGGCTCTCCGACGCCTATAGCGTTACGATGAAGCAGTCGGGATACTTGGCTACGACCGCCTCTTTGGCTTTCTCGGCCTCGGCGCGCGTGGCGTAGGTTCCGTAAAGAATCTTGTAGGAGACGATGCCGTCACGCTCGACGGTCAGCAGGAAAAGGCTACTCTTCACGCTTGCATCAAACTCGGCCATGCGCGCCAAGAGGTTACCGACGCCGTTGAAGCTCGCTATCTGTACCGCAAAGCCTGTAGCGTTCTGCTTGGTCACCTGTACGGCATAGAGGTCAGCCTTCTGCTGTGCATCGGGTTGGGCTACGGCTGGGGGCGTCGAGGTCTCTGTCGTAGTTGGTGCTGAGGGTTCGTCGAACTGCTTCAGCGATACGGGCTTTGAGTTCAGCTCTTGGGTCATGGGCTTATACTCCGTAATGCCGCGGTCGGCGTCGGACTTTCCCGTATCTACACTTTTTTTTTCGGTCTGCGCAGCAGGGGGTGTTTGCGCTGCAGTCGCTGCGGAGGGGGGAAGCTCGGAGGTTATCTCGAGCCGCACCTTCACCACCCCTGCGGTAATCATCTCGAGCGCCTCGGCAGCCGCCTTGCTCACATCCACCACGCGGTTTGGCGAGAACGGACCGCGGTCATTGACCTTTACCACCACGCTCTTTCCGTTCGTCAGGTTGGTCACCTTCAGGTTCGTTCCGTAGGGGAGGGTCATGTGTGCGCAGGTGAAAAGGGTCTTGTCATAACGTTCGCCTGAGGCCGTCGAGCGCCCATGGAACTTGTCTGCGTAGTACGAACATTGCCCTTCTTGCGAAAAGGGCTTTTGTGTCTGAGCAAACACCATAGCGAAGGAGAGGAGAGGGAGAAGGAGGGAAAGGAGCGCCGTTTTATTCATCATAATATAATCTTAATGGAAGCTAACGAAGTATATAGTAATACGCAAGCCCCACGGTCTGGTTTCGTGGATTAGAACGCGGTTCGTCCTGTTTGGGGATGCGCGGACGTTCGTAGAGATTGGTGAGACGATACCAAGTGCGGTACTCTATCATGAACCGCCCCCAACTGGTGGCAAGCCCGATACCACCCCCAGCTTCCAAGCCTGCGCCAAACGGATTGTGCGTGTGGAAGTACACCAGTTGTGGCACAAGAGGCGTGCCAACAGCCCCTACGCGCTCGGAGAGGAGATAATCAATATACCCGCCGCCCAAAGCCTCGGCATGCAGGTAACCCAATGTGTATTGCAAATGTAAGAGGAACGGGAGGCGCAGCCACGTGTCTTGACACTCCAGCGGTTCGCCGAGCGGGACAGGATGCCCCTCGCGTCGTTCACGGAACTCTGTCGTTTGATAGCCCGTGCGGGAATAGAGCAACTCGAGTGAACAGCCGAGGTGAGGCAAGTTCGTAAAGCGGAAGGCTGCCCCGAACTCCATGCTGGGACGCTGCTCACGGCTCTGGTGTGGCTGAAATGAGATGTTTGACTGCCCGTAGCCGCCGCGTAGCCCCACCGTCAATACCCGCTCGCCTCGCTGCTGGGCAAATGCCGTAAGCTGCGAGAGAAGACAAAGCAAGAGGCTTGCGAAAAGGGCAAGACCGCGTCGCGACATTTACTGCTTTTCCAGCTGAGCGATCTTCTCTTCTACCGACTGCACCTTTGCCGTCATACGGTTGTCGCGATCGGTACGGATGTCTAAGGTAGCATTGATATAGACCCGTGTGCACCCCTCTAGGGCGGCATAAGCGGCCTCTATCACGGCAAACGCTTCGCGGAGGGTGGGTGTCTCAACCACAGTGCTCATTGACCCCAACTGACTCGGGAAACCCGTGCGGCGAATGGCCTGCTCGATCTTCGCAACGTAGGGCGACATGCTCCCCGTCTTATCTGTCGGGAACATCGAGAAATTGACTAGTACAGACATATCTGCTACTCCTCCAAAATTGTGTAGTCTACCGTCACGTCATACTCCCAATTGGTGCGGAGCGAGAGGGTAGACTGTCCTTTTTCGTTTTTGTAATAACGCACTGACTCGGGTGGTTGGTGTAGGAGGTAGTTGCCCGTGTCCCAAACGCCGTTCGCATTCTGGTCGTCGACAATCCGCAGCTCATACGTCCCTGGAGCAAGATAGGGGATGTCGAGCCGCGTCGCTTGTGGGGCAACCCGCAGTGAACGCAATAGGGTCTTCTTGCCGTCGCTGCTGAGCACTTGCACCAGCGCATTCGGCGGGAAGTGCTGCAACGTAAGGTGCAAAACAGAGAATTGGGATGGATTGAGGGTTGCGAAGCGAAGCTTTACCGTGTCGTTCGTTCGCCCAAAGGCATCGGTAAATGCACCAGGGAGTGCTACCACGTCATAGGTGCGGCGTGCCTTCCATGGGGCATGAAGTAAGAATTGGCGAGGCTGCTCGGGGACAGGCAAGAGCTTCACCTCCACCGAGTCGGGCAGCAGATAGAGCCGCTCCTCCGACACGCGCGTCACTGCAGAGGAGAGTTCAAGCCGTAGGCTATCCTCCACCGCAAGCCCTTTGTTCGCATTCAACACCGCGATGCGCAGTAAAGAATCCGACAAGCGCTGTTCTATAGGCAAGAGCACCCACGTAGAGTCCCGATCGGGCTTAGCAAAGGAGTAGGCTAGGCGTAGTGTATCCGTGCGCGTCTCGTCGTTAAAAGGCGCTTTGCCTGTGTACTGCACCGTGAAGAACAACGAGTCTTGTCGCGCCAGCTGTGCGTCGGTTAGCCAAAAACGCACAGTATCGCCCGAAAAAGACGGTTCTAATACAAGAGAGGGTATATTACCCAAGCTATCGCGCAAAACGAGCGAGCGAGCCGTAGAAGTGGAAAATATGAGTTGTATCTCCTCCGGCACGGGACGCGTTGCTGAAGTGAGTACGAGGGGCGGACGTGCGAAGGTAAAGAGATCGAGCGTGAGGGGTGCTTGCAGCGAGTCTTGTCCGAGGGGGAGGGGCGTCACGAGCGAATCGAGGAAGGCGACACGCTCCTTTTGTGGCTGGTCGTAACGGTGGTTCGTATTCGCATCTTCGAGGGCAAAGAGCTTAAACGCTACCCCAGCGGGCAGGTTATCAAAGCGGAAGCGTCCCTCGGCATCCGATGCGGCAACATAGTTCGGTAACGCTTTGTAAACGACCGAGTCGGTCGCTTCGCGGTAGAGCATCACCCTTACCCCTTTGGCGGGGTCGTGCGAGAGCGCATCGCGCACCGTGCCGTGTAAGACGTGTGTATCAATCGTTGCCCCTGTGGAAAAGGTAAAGAGGGTGTCTCGAAACGGATTCTTCTCCGTCAAGTCCTCAATCGCTGTCCCGAGGTGTAGGCGATAGGTCACGTCGGCCTGTAGCGTATCGACGATATCGAAGACGAGGGAGCGCCCTTGTAGGGTCGTCCCATAAGGCCAACGGAAGGGCGGGGAGAAGTAGATCTCCTTCTGTGCATCCTTGAGGTTGACATACTCGTCAAAGGTGATTTTGACGCGCTTACCCGTAAAGTGGGTTGCACCATTGGCGGGTACGGTGCGGACAATGCGCGGCGGCATAACGTCCTTTTCGCCACCACTGAGTGCGATCACGCGCGCACACTGTGTAAACAAGAACCCGACCAGGGGCAGCAATAGGAGTAGTGTCCCAAGCCCCCAAATTCTACACCGTTTCATTGGGCAAAAATAGCGAAAGGGGCAAAAAGAAGCAATGCCATTACTCCGCACACCGTGTCGCCACGACAACGCCGTCACCTGCGGGCAGGAGGGTGGCTCGTAAGGCGGGGTGTGAAAGTACCGTTTGGTTGAAGCGACGGAGCGCCTCCGTACGCAGATCGTGCAGCGTAGGGTCTGCGGTCTTTCCCCCCCACAGCACATTGTCGGCTACCAACATGCCTCCCACGCGCAGCAGTGGCAGCGTAAGCTCTAGGTAACGAGGATACTCGGCTTTGTCCGCATCGATAAAGATGAGGTCGAAAGAGGGTGTGGTGGGGAATGTCGCGAGAAGCGTGCACGCCTCCCCGCGTAGGAGGGTAATCCGCTCCTCGAGCCCTGCCGCTGCAAAGTATTTCGCTGCGATATCCGCATGCAGTGGGCTAGACTCTAGGGTCGTAACGTGCCCCGACGTGCCAGCGGCACGTGCCAAGCGAAGGGTGGTATAGCCCGTAAACGTTCCCAGCTCGAGGACGCGGGGAGCTGTTCGCCCAATCAAGGTCATTTCTAAGAAAGCGCATAGCCAGCGGTCGCCGAGCATCCGCGGATGTTGTGTCAGGGAATAGGTCTCGCGTACAAGGGCTTGCAGGAGCGCATCGTCCGCGGGGAGGAGCCCCTCCAGATACTCGCGGAGGTGATTTACCGAGGGGTCTACGGCTGGGAGCATTGGCGGCATTTCAATCGTGTTTCATCTTCCATTCTCCGATAGACGAAGGTAGGGAATTTCAGCCAGTTACTGTGGCTGAAGGAGAGTCTCTTGTTGCAGGAGGAATGAAGCGGGGGGGGAAAGACACTTTTACCCATCCTAACTTTTACTAGCAACGCTTATCACTTCCTTAACCCCCCCGTCACACTCTCCTCAACACTGAGCCTCGCGCTCTTAGCTCCGCCTTTCTGCAAAAATCCTCATATTTGCGAAGAGTTCAATGGAAAAGGCATGACGGACGGAATAGCTCGCAATTTCTCGCAGGCAAAAGCCCCCTTCCTACCGATTGCGGGGATTCCTCGCTTTACATTTATCGACTTGTTTGCAGGAATTGGCGGCTTCCGCCTCTCGTTACAGCGCTTGGGCGGACAGTGTCTCTTCTCTAGCGAATGGGATAAATATGCCCAACAGACCTATTGCGCCAATTACGGCGAGACCCCCTACGGCGATATCCGAGCGGAGGAGACGCGAAAGGCTATTCCTGCCTCTTTTGACCTCCTTTGTGCGGGTTTCCCCTGTCAGCCATTCTCTATAGCGGGGGTGTCTAAAAAGCAGAGTTTAGGACGCCCTACGGGCTTTTTAGATAAAACGCAAGGGACACTCTTTTTTGAAGTCGCTGACATCCTTGCGCAGCATCGTCCTAAAGCCTTTTTCTTAGAAAACGTAAAGAACCTCCTCTCGCACGACCGGGGGCGCACGTTCCGTATTATTCAAGAGACGCTTCAATCGCTCGGTTATAGCTTTTATTTCCAGCTTTACGATGCGCGTGATTTTACGCCACAACACCGCGAACGCATCTTTATGGTGGGCTTTGATAAGGCACACTACGCAGCTGCGCCTCCTTATCAATTTCCTACCCCCCTTCCCAAGCAGTGGGCGCTAAAAGAGATTTTGGAAGAAAACGTACCTGCGGAATATACGCTCTCAGACAAGCTATGGGCTTACCTACAAGCCTACCAAGAAAAACATCGCGCCAAGGGCAATGGGTTCGGCTACGGATTAACATCCCTTGATGGGGTGTCGCGTACGCTAAGTGCTCGTTACTACAAAGATGGCTCAGAGATACTGATACCACAAGAGGGGCAGAATCCTCGGCGTCTTACCCCGCGCGAGTGTGCCCGCTTGATGGGTTACCCAGAAGAGTTTGTGATTACGGCCGTGAGTCGTACGCAGTTGTACCGACAGATGGGGAATTCGGTCGTTGTCCCCTTAGTGCTGTTCGTGGGACAAAGTCTTGTGGAATATATGCTCTCATCATGCCGAGCGAGCTCTTAGCACAGGTTATCGACTCGATCGTATCGGGTAAGGGGACGTTCTTTCGTTATATCACGGCGAATGATGTCGGTACAACGGGCGGACACCAAGCAGGTTTCTATGTTCCCAAGGAGGCTTCGTCTCTATTGTTTGCTCCTTTGGGGCAAAAGGGAGAAAATAAAGAACGCACAGTAAAGATCTGCTGGCAAGGGGAATTTGAGACAGAGAGTTGCTTTAAGTACTATGGCTGTGGTACTCGTAATGAGTATCGTATCACGCGTTTCGGTCGGAATTTCCCTTACTTACGAGAAGAGTACACAGGGAGTCTTTTGGTTTTTACTCAGAAAGACGATGCGTACTACACCGCTTTTGTGTTGGAAAGAGACCAAGATATAGAGGGGTTCTTTTCACATTTCAATATTTCCCCCACAGCAAACTCCGTATTACTTCACTCTTCTGTTGAGGAAACGAGTGTATTGGAAGAGCGCCTGCGGGCGATCTTTTTGAAACGTTACACGACTTGTTTCCCCGATGCTCGGGTTTTAGCTTTTTGGGGTGAAAAGTTCGAACTCGTATGCCGAGGTTACAATCGTCGCTATATCGTACATCATCCTGACGATGTGCTTTTGGCATGGATAAACCGAGAATTTGAGCTCTTTAAGACACTCGAGGAAACGATTTACAGTCCTACATATTCCACACCGTTTGCTTCTTGCGAGGAGTTAATCTCTTTTGCTAATACGATTCTTAACAGGAGAAAGTCAAGGGCTGGTCGTTCGCTGGAGTTGCACTTAGAACGGATATTCCGCTATTCGGGGTTACCATTCGCAACACAGGCTCAGACAGAGGGAAACAAACGCCCAGACTTCCTTTTCCCGAGTGAAGAAGCATACCATAACCCGCGTTTCACTCCCTCTCAGCTCTATTTTTTGGGAGCAAAGACCACGTGTAAAGACCGCTGGAGGCAAATACTTAACGAAGCGGATCGTATTCCCAATAAACATCTTTTTACGCTACAAAAGGGGATTTCGCGACCTCAATTAACCGAAATGAGAAAAGCTGGAGTACACCTCGTGGTGCCCAAGGCACATCTTACCGCTTTTGATAAGGAATACCAGTCGCAAATCCTCTCTTTAGAGCGTTTTATAGAGATGGTAAAAAACTAGGGGACTATCAACATGCGATATCCTATTCCCTATAAAGGGATAGCGGGCTACGCCCAGCGCTAAGAGTGCGCCGCCCCTACGATACCCCCCTTACTTCAACACCTCTCGTAACGCCTCGGCGGTATAGCCCTTGCCAGCAGCTACCGCCTCAGGAGTCCCCGTAGCAACAACACTCCCACCCCCATCGCCACTCTCTGGGCCAATATCTATCAGGTGGTCTGCACACCGAATGACGTCCAAGTTATGTTCGATGACAATGACCGTATTCCCTCGCTCCACCAAGGCGTTAAACACGGAGAGGAGCTGCTGCACATCGGCAAAGTGCAGCCCTGTCGTAGGCTCGTCAAAGATGTAAATCGTGCGCCCCGTGTCGCGTTTCGCTAACTCCGTCGCAAGGCGTACCCGCTGGTTCTCACCACCCGAGAGAGTAGCACACATCTGCCCAAGCTTGATATACCCCATCCCCACCTCACGAATCGCCTGTAACTTCCGCTCCAATGAGGGAAGGCTCTGAAAGAACTCGTGCGCTTGGTTGACCGTCATATCCAGCACTTGCGAGATGTTCTTTCCCTTATAGCGCACCGCAAGCGTCTCGCGATTATAACGCTCGCCATCACACTCTGAGCAGCGCACCTGCACGTCGGGCAAGAAGTTCATCTCTATCAGCTCGTAGCCCGAGCCCTTACACGTTTCGCAACGCCCCCCCGTTACGTTAAAGGAGAAACGGCGTGCCGTGAATCCACGCACCTTCGCATCTTGGGTGGCAGCAAAAAGGTTACGGATGTCGGTAAAGATGCCCGTAAAGGTCGCAGGGTTCGAACGTGGGTTCTTGCTTAACGGACTCTGGTCTACGCGGATCACCTTGTCCACCCACTCCAGTCCCTCAATCGTGCTATAGGGCAACGGCTGCTTGGGCGAGCGATAGATGGCACGGTTTAAGATGGGGTAGAGTGTACCATTCACGAGGGTCGACTTACCACTCCCCGACACCCCCGTCACGCAAATGAGCGTCCCGAGGGGAAACGCTACGTCGATGTGCTTGAGGTTATTGCCATGCGCCCCTTTGAGTTGAAGAAAATGCCCGTTACCAGGACGGCGAACCGCGGGCGTCACTATCAGCTTCCGTCCACTGAGGTAGTCGCCCGTTACCCCCGTTTGTTGCGCCACCTCTTCTGGCGTCCCTGCAGCGATAATCTGCCCCCCGTGGCGTCCCGCGCCAGGACCGAGGTCTATCAAATAGTCCGCCGCGCGCATCATCTCCTCGTCGTGCTCTACGACGATAATCGTATTCTCTTGCGACTGTAACGCTTTGAGCGAATGGATGAGCTTGGTATTGTCGCGCGGATGTAGCCCAATGCTCGGCTCGTCGAGAATGTAAAGCACATTCACAAGGTTTGTCCCAATCTGCGTAGCAAGACGGATGCGCTGGCTCTCGCCGCCCGATAGGGTATTAGAAGGGCGACTCAGGGAAAGATACCCGAGCCCGACCTCCAACAGGAAACGCACTCGCGAGCGAATCTCCTTCAATATCTCCTCTGCCACCGTACGGCGTGTCCCATCCAAGTGCTCTTTTAACGCAGCAACCCACGCAGCAAAGTCCGTAAGCGGGAAGTCACACACGGCGGCGATATCCTTCCCTCCTATCCGAAAGCAGCGCGCCGCTTCATTCAAGCGCGTCCCGTGACAGGCGTAACAGGTCGTCTCGTCAAACTGTTCTGCGAACGCTTCGCGGGTCTCATTGTCGCCTGTCCAAGTATTGAGGCGGTCGATAATCTCTAAGATACCGCTCTGTAGCCCCAAGAGCTTTTCCTCTTCCACCTCGTCGAACTGCGTGCGCGTGGGGGCTTTCCCATCCATCGAGAGTCCCGCCTCTTTCTTCCACTCCTCAAACAAAAAAGCGTAAAGGAGCGAATCTCTCTTCAACTCCTTGCGGTCAAAGGGTTCGGGTTGGGTGGATTGGAAGAAACGCTCACAGAGCTCTGGCGAAAGGTCTGCCAGCTTAGCCGTCGTAGGGAGTCCGTGCCCCGAAAGCCAGCCTGCGAGCCACATCCGCACAGGCTCGTAACTGAGTGCCTGCTTGTGCTCTTTGTAGAGTTCGTCGATTACGGCGCTGAGCTTCTTCTCTTTTCGTTCTTCAAAATAGCTACGTGGGGGGACGCCTTGCTGCACCCCTAGCCCGTGACAGATGGGACACTCCCCATACTGCGAGTTGAACGAAAAGGTATGCGGCTCGGGGTCTGCCAACGTATAGCCAGAGGTGGGGCACATCAGTTGGCGAGAATAGTAGCGACTGCTCTCATCCTCAAGGTCTACAACCAGCAATAGTCCTTTCCCTCGCCGCAGGGTCTCTAGTACCGAATTCGTAAAGCGTTCGGTGGGTAGGGTCGGGACCTCTAGGCGGTCTATAATAAGCTCGATATCGTGCACGGCGTAGCGGTCAAGCTTCATGTCGGTGGTCATTTCAATCACCTTGCCGTCGACTCGCACGTAGAGATAGCCACGGTGCATCAGATCCGCAAAGAGCTTCTGGTAGTGTCCTTTCCGACCGCGCACCACTGGGGCACAGAGCGCCACCGTTCGTCCCGAATAGGAGGAGCGGATGAGCTCGTCTATCTCCTCCGAGGTGTGGCTCGTGAGCGCCTCGCCAGTGACGGGCGAATAGGCGGTTGCGACCCGCGCGTAGAGCAAGCGGAGGTAGTCGTAAATCTCGGTAATGGTGCCCACGGTCGAGCGGCTATTCCGTCCCGTAGTGCGCTGTTCTATAGCGATGACTGGGGCGAGACCGTCGATATAGTCGACATCGGGGCGTTCCATATTGCCCAAGAACTGCCGCGCGTAGGCATTGAGGGTCTCCATATAGCGCCGTTGCCCTTCGGCATAAATAACGTCAAAGACGAGGGAGGACTTCCCGCTCCCACTCAGCCCCGTCACCACCGTAAGGGCATTGTGTGGGATGGCGACGCTCACATTCTTCAGGTTATGGACGCGTGCCCCCTCTATGATTACATGGGTTTGTGGCGTAGGCTGTTCGTCGGTCATGCTCTTCGTGGTTGTGGACTCACAAAGATAGGGAATATGGGGTAACCCCTAACGGGAATGCCAGTTACATGCCAGTTACATGCCAGTTACATGCCAGTTACATGCCAGTTA
>CAJPTV010000003.1 GCA_905373665.1 Bacteroidia bacterium | reverse complement strand
TGGCAATCCTTTCCCTCCTTCATCCCCGCCCGTCCGGCGTGAGGACCGCCCTTAGCCCCCCCCTTAGCACAAAAAAAAGCGTCCCTGCACTATCCAGTACAGGGACGCTCCGTCTTAAACGTGTGGTGCCACCAGGAATCGAACCGGGGACACAAGGATTTTCAGTCCTTTGCTCTACCAACTGAGCTATGGCACCTTCGTTTCACAGTGCAAAGGTAGGTATATTTTTGAAATAGACAACTCGCTAAGACGGCTTTCCAAATAAAACTAGTACTTTTGTAGAAAGCTCATTGTGGAAATAGCGTAACGAGGTCAATGAAATTCCAACGTATCTTATTGAAATTGAGTGGCGAAGCCTTAGCGGGCGCGCAAGGATTTGGGTATGACCCACAAGTGATGTCCGAGTACGCGAAGTCCGTCGCTGATGCGCGAGAAACGGGGACGCAGATAGCCCTCGTGATCGGCGGAGGCAATATCTATCGCGGCGCACAAGGCGAAACGGCGGGGAAGTGGCGCGTAAAGGGCGACCAGATGGGGATGCTCGCTACCGTCATTAACGGCATTGCCCTCGCCGAGGCTTTTGAGAAAGAACATTGTCCCGCACAGGTCTTCTCCGCATTTTCCACAGGCCCAGCAGCAACCCCGTACACTATCGAAGCCGTAGAGGAGGCGCTCGAGCAGAAGCGCATTGCGATTCTTACGGCAGGCACAGGCAATCCCTTCTTTACCACCGACTCCGCTGCCGCACTCCGAGCTTCAGAACTTCATTGCGATGCGCTTTTGAAAGGAACGCGTGTCGACGGGATTTACGATTGCGACCCCGAAAAGAACGCCGACGCCGTAAAGTTCGACTCCCTGACTTTTTCCCAAGCTTATGAAAGACGCTTGCGCATCATGGACTTGACGGCGTTTACCCTATGCCAAGAGAATCGAATCCCGATCGTGGTCTTCAATATGAACCGCATCGGCGCGCTCGGCAAACTCCTCCGAGGCGAGGCACTAGGGAGTATCGTGACAAATGGTTGAGAAAGAACCTTGAAGAGAATCATTCGCAAAATTAAAGACTACGTAAATATGGATAAGAACACGTGTTTGAAAGCGGCTGAAGAGGCCATGGAAAAGGGTCTTGCGCACCTAGACGTAGCCCTACAAAGTTTTCGTACGGGGAAGGCTTCACCGGCTATACTCGCCCAAGTCAAAGTAGACTACTACGGCAATATGTCCTCCCTCAATAATATTGCGAATGTCTCTATCCTTGACGCACACACCCTGCAGGTACAACCTTGGGAAAAGAACATGGTCGGGGCTATCGCAAAGGCGATACAAGAAGCGAACCTCGGGCTACAACCCATCAATTCTGGCGACTCGGTAAAAGTCCCCATCCCAACCCTCACAGAGGAGCGCCGCAAAGAGCTCGTAAAGCAGGTAAAGGCCGAGGCGGAAAAGGCGAAGACCGTGTTACGAAACGCGCGTCGCGATGCCAACGAGCAGATCAAGAAGATGCAAAAGGACGGCTTCCCCGAAGATGAAGCCAAGGCGCTAGAAGCCGACATACAGAAACTGCTCGACAAGTACACCAAGCAGTTAGAGGCTACCATAGAGGCTAAGGAAAAGGATATTATGACGGTTTAGCTCCCGCCATTGCGCATGAGAGTAGCTGCTGTATCTTACCTGAATACCGTCCCCATGGTTTGGGGGCTCAGTCAGCGTCTAGGCCCTTCGCGGGTACAATTGACCTTGGCTGTCCCCTCGGTTTGTGCGCAGCTCTTTCATGAAAAGCGGGTGGATGTGGCGCTTTTACCCATTGGGGCGTTGCTAAGCGAACCGCAGGCGACACTCCTCGATGGCTATTGCATCGGGACAAACGGAGCGGTTGAGAGTGTCTGTATATATTCGCACGTGCCTATTCAGCAGGTGCAACGCCTTTACCTCGACCCAGACTCTCGCACCTCGACCCTCCTCGCGCGGGTGCTCCTTGAGCGCTATTGGGCGTGTCGTCCGCAACTCTTGCCGCTGCACCTCGATCGCTTAGAACAAAGCGATGCACAGGACGAGGCCGTTCTCCTCATCGGCGATAAGGTCTTTACCTATCGTCACCGTTACGAATATACTTACGACCTCGGCGAGGCGTGGCGTCTCTTTACGGGGCTTCCGATGGTCTTTGCCGTGTGGGCTGCCCATACCATGCCTGCGACAGATTGGCTCGAAGACTTTCGTGCCGCCTTGGCGTACGGCATTGCGCATATTGCTGAGGCGCTAACCTCTTTTGCGCTTCCCGCCGCCCTCTCGCCGCAGCAGGCAACAGATTATCTCCGTCAGCGTATAGATTATACCTACGATGCGCAGAAAAAGGAGGCGCTTGCGCGTTACCAGGAGGAGGTGATGCGTTTGCCCGACCGCCTCTCCGTCGCAGCAGCTCCGCTGGAGGTTCGTTCATAAACGGGGGGAACGCTCAATGGTTACTATCTTCTACAAGAGTCAAGACAGCATTGTCAGTGAGGTGGACGAAGAGATCCTCTCACAGTTGGACTACGAGGATATCCTTTGGGTAGATCTCGTCGAGGGCACTGAGCACGAAATTGAGCGGGTAGAGGAGTTCTTTGGCGTCTATCTCCAAACCCGGCAGCAGGCAGAGGAGATTGAAAGTTCGTCGCGCTACTCCGAGACCGAGAGTCTCATCGTCGCCAACGCGAGCTTCTTGATCCCCTCCTCCGAGGCCTATTTTAGCGAACCCACCTCCTTTCTACTCAAGGACGGTATCTTGATCTCGACCCGTAACCGCGAGCTCCGTTCTTTTGGCGATACCCAGCGCAAGCTTTCGCACAACCCGAAGGCTTACCCGACTGGCTATCACATCTTTGTCGGACTATTTGAAACGCGGATTGACATGGACGCCGACATGCTCGAGGGCGTTGCTCGAGGGATTGCACGCCTGAGCCGACGGATTAACCTTGCCAAGCCCGAAGATATCGACCAAGACGTCATCTTGGAGATAAACACCCTGCAAGAGAATACGATGCTCATCCGAGAGAACATCATCGATAAGCAGCGTATCATCAGCGGTGTATTGAAAAGCGAACGCTTCCCGCGAGACCTTTTCCCAAAGCTCCAAGTGATGATCAAGGACACGAGTTCGCTGGTAAATCATACGGACTTCAGTTTCAATCGGTTGGACTACCTACAAGACACCTTCCTTGGTCTGGCGAATATCCACCTCAATAAGATTACTAAGACCTTCACCGTAGCCTCGGTCATCTTTATGCCCCCCACGCTCATCGCCTCCATCTATGGGATGAACTTTAACGTCATGCCCGAATTGCAGTGGACGTTGGGCTATCCCTTTGCCATCTTGGTGATGATCCTCGCCTCGCTGATTACGGTCGTGATTTTCAAACTCAAAAAGCTGCTTTGATATGCCAATCACTCTCGCAGTACTCTTGATAGTCTTCATCGTCGGTGGGCTCTTTTTCGAGATGCAAACCCCAGGGGTGGGCGTCTCTTTCTTGATATCTATGGTGGCGGCGGTGCTCTTTTTTGTCCCGCTCTACCTTGCTGGGCTGGCAGAGCCCTTAGATATTGGGCTCTTTCTCGGAGGGCTCTTGTTGATACTTTTGGAAATCTTCGTCGTCCCCGGCTTTGGCATTACGGGCATCTCGGGGCTTCTCTGTAGTGTGGCTGGGCTGACCCTCGCCCTCGTCGACAATTCTTTGTTGAAGGAGTGGGACAAGAGTTCCATCCACGAAATCCTGACCTCTTTTGCACTGGTGGTAATAGCCCTCACGATCGGGATCTTCGGCAGTATGGCGCTCAGTCATTTCCTTACAACCTCGAAGCGAACGCCCGCCATGGCTTTACACAAAGAGATGACCGTAGACGACGGCTACGTGGCGGTACAAGCTCTAGACCCATCGCTCATCGGGCAAGAGGGGAGGACAGAGACCGTCTTGCGCCCATCAGGGAAGGTCTCGCTCAACGGGACTCTCTACACGGCAGTCTCCGAGGGGGCTATGCTTGAGCGGGGAACGAACGTCGTGGTGACGCGGATAGAAAACAGCCAGCTCTATGTGCGGCTCGTCACCCCCCTCACTGCACAGGAGGCATAGTGCGGCTGCACTCATTTGTACTACCTTTGTCGCTAAGAAAAAATAGACACGACCCATGATAGATGGAAAAGTTGTAGTTGGGATTACACAGGGCGATTGCAACGGGATCGGCACAGAAGTCCTCTTGCGAGCCTTGCAAGACCCCATGTTCGTGGAACAGTTTATTCCCGTGATTTACGGCTCGGGGCGTGTCTTAGCCTATTACCGCAAACTCTTGAACATCCAAGGTGTACAGGTCTTTGCGGTGAAAAATGCGGGCGAATTACACCCGCGCCGTATCAACCTTGTCGAGATCGCAATGCCCGAGACCGTACTGGTCGAGTTAGGGCAACCCTCGCGCCTAGCAGGACTGTTAGCTTACCGCGCATTAGAAACCTTTTTTGAAGACTGGAAGCAGGGAACGGTCGACGCGCTGGTGACCCTCCCCGTGAACAAGAGTACGATGCAGTCCGAAGAGTTCGCCTTTCCCGGACATACAGAGTATCTGGTCGACCGTACGGGCGCAAAAGAAGCCTTGATGTTTATGGTCTCCGATCGCTTGCGTGTCGGGGTCGCCACAGGGCATATCCCGTTAGGCAAGGTAGCAGAGCGCCTCACCACGGAGGGGATTTTGGCAAAGTTGCGTCAGATGCACAAGTCGCTGCTGCGAGACTTTGAAATTGCAGGGGGGCAAATCGCCGTCCTCGGTCTCAATCCCCATGCTGGGGAAGGAGGATTGTTGGGGACAGAAGAGATGACGCTCATCACCCCTGCCATCGAAGCTGCAAATGCAGAGGGCATGATTGCGGTAGGCCCGCTACCCGCCGATGGCTTCTTTGGGGCGTATGCTTGGCGGCACTACGATGCCGTCTTGGCGATGTATCATGACCAAGGGCTCGTTCCCTTCAAAACGCTCTCTTTTGAAGAGGGGGTGAACTACACTGCGGGCTTGCCCCTCGTGCGCACCTCGCCTGCACATGGCACTGCCTACTCTTTGGTCGGAAAAAGTGTCGCTTCCTGCGAGCCTTTCCGCCAAGCGGTCTATGTCGCGATACAGGTGGCTCGTTCGCGGGCAAGAGCGGCAGAAATTGAGGCTGCGAAGCGTTTGAATAGGAGCGAAGAACCTCCCGTAGCCGAAGAACGTTAACCGATGATCGAGTTCGTTACGGGCGAGGTGGTAGACTTAACCCCAACTTCCGTGGTATTGGTCAATGGCGGATTGGGCTATCTGCTCCAAATCTCCATGCAGACCTACGCGCAGTTGGAGGGAAAGGCCACAGCCTTGCTCTACGTCCATGAGGTGTTGCGAGAGGATGCGCACGAACTCTACGGTTTCTTTTCTAAGCAAGAGCGCACGCTTTTCAAGCTTCTGATTTCGGTGTCGGGCGTGGGGCCTAATACAGGGCGAGTGCTCCTCTCTGCCTACGACGTCGAAGAGGTGGTGGATATTATCGCGCGCGGCGATGCCTCGCGACTTTGTCGAGCAAAGGGCGTGGGAACAAAGACCGCACAGCGTATCATTGTGGACTTGCAGGGAAAGATTCCCGATCTCATCCCGACGGGCGGAAAGGGGGGCGTGCAGGGCTCTGTGCACAATACGACCCGAGACGATGCGTTATTTGCTTTGATAGCCTTGGGCTTTCAGAAGTCCGCTACCGAGAAGGTCGTGGATGCGCTGATAAAGAGTGGAGAGCATTTCTCCGTAGAGCAGCTAATAAAGGCTGCATTACAGCAATTGTAGTTGAGGTGCGGATTGGTCGGAATATACTAAGTAGTCTCTTTTGGACTGGGCGGCTCTTTTTAGGGCTCGCCCTCCTCTGTTTATCTTTGAGTGTGAACGCGCTTCATGCGCAAGAGACGGAGGGCGAGGCACAAGGCTCGCTAGGCAAACCCTCATTGCCGCCCCTAATGGCGCGGACGTATGAGGTGCGCTATGACGCGACGACGGGGAACTATTTCCTTTACAACAAGGTGGGGAATATGGTGGTCGGTCAACCGCGCGTCCTCTCCCCGCAAGAGTACCGTGACTTCCGACGCGAAGAGTCCTTGCGTCAGTTTTGGACAAACTCCCACTCGGGGCAGAGAGACAATACGGCAGGGGGGCGCATCTTGCCCGTCTTGCAGGTCGGGGGCGATAACTTCGACCGCATCTTTGGGAGCAACGTGATCGAGATCGTCCCACAGGGCTCGGCAGAGCTAACCTTCGGCGTTACAAATTCGAGTACCGAGAACTACGCTATCCCCGAGGATATGCGCAGCAACACAACCTTCGACTTCAACACCAAGCTACAGATTAACCTTACGGGGAAGATCGGGGATAAGCTCCGTCTCGACGTGAAGTATAACACCGAAGCAACCTTTGATTTTGAAACGAACGTCAAGGTAGAATATACGGGGCACGAGGACGAGATTATTCAGAAGATCGAGGCCGGGAATGTCTCCATGCCTTTACCCGGCTCGCTCATTACTGGGAGTCAAAGCCTGTTCGGTTTCCGTACCGATTTGAAGTTCGGACGCCTTGACGTCTCCGCTGTACTTTCGCAACGCAAGGGGCAAGCACAAACCATTGAGGTGAAAGGTGGCGCGCAAACCAAGGACTTTGAGCTCCGTGCAGATCAGTACGAAGCGAACCGCCACTTCTTCCTCTCCAAGTACTTTTATGAACGGTATGACCAATCGCTAAGTCAGTTGCCGCTCGTCGGTTCGGGGATCGAGATACAAAAGATCGAGGTCTGGGTAACCAATAAGCAGGGACGCTTTGACGACTCTCGAGACATCGTTGCCTTTGTCGACCTCGCCGAGGTGGGAAATAATATCTATGCGCGCAATGTGGTGAACCCCGTGGCTGGCGAGCGTGTCCCCTCCAATGCGAGCAACTCGCTCTACTATGATGCCACTCAAGGGGCTTACGCGGGTATCCGCTCCCTTGCGAATGTCTCTTCAGTGCTCGCGCCGCTTGCTGCGCTCAATTTTAGGAATGGGCAGGACTACGAAAAGCTAGAGAGTGCACGAAAGCTCAAACCCAACGAATATACGCTGAACTCCAAGCTGGGCTTTATCTCCCTCAATATGTCGCTCAATGCTGACGAGGTCTTGGCTGTGGCTTACGAATATACCTACCAAGGACGTACCTATAAGGTGGGGGAGCTCTCCTCAGATGGGATTAACGCTCCCGACGCCCTCGTCTTGAAACTTTTGAAAGCAACAGACCTCTCTCCATCGATGCCCACCTGGCGTCTGATGATGAAGAATATCTACTCCCTCGGGGCTTATCAAGTTTCCAAGAAAGATTTCCGCCTCGACGTGCTTTACCAAGACGATGAGATCGGGACGGCGGTCAATTACCTAAGCAAAGGACACTTGCAGCGAGAGCCGCTCCTCTCCGTGCTGAACCTCGACAATTTGAACACGCAGGGGGATTATGGCCCCGATGGCGTCTTTGACTTTATTGAGGGCGTAACCATCCTTCCCAATACGGGGCGGCTAATCTTCCCGACCGTCGAACCTTTTGGGGCATACTTGGCTTCTAAGCTGGGTGACCCCGCGGCTATCGAGGAGATTGCCTATCGCGAGCTTTACGACAGTACCCTATCGCGAGCACAGCAGGCGGCGGAAAAGAACAAGTTCATTATCAAGGGGGAATATCAGTCAAGTTCCAATTCGGAGATCTCGCTCAATGCGCCCAACGTACCTAAAGGCTCGGTGGTGGTCACGGCGGGCGGGCAGCGTCTGGTAGAAAATACGGACTACGTCGTAGATTACCTCCTCGGGACGGTGAAGATTATCAACCAAGGACTCCTAGAGTCGGGCACCCCGATTAAGATCTCCTTGGAGAGTAACCTCGGGCTAGACTTCCAAACGAAAACCCTCGTCGGTACGCACCTAGACTACAAGTTCAGTGACAAGTTCCATATCGGGGGAACGATTCTCAATTTGACCGAACGCCCTTTGACGAAGAAGGTGAACTATGGCAACGAAGCGATGTCGAACACCATCTGGGGGCTCAATACTTCGTATGAAACCGAGTTACCGTGGCTGACCCGTGCCGTGGATAAGTTGCCCTTCTTGGAAACGAAGGAAAAGTCGAGCGTCTCTTTCGATGCGGAGATGGCGCACTTCATCCCAGGTCAGTCGGGGCATCTTGATAAGCGCGGCGCTGTCTACCTCGATGACTTTGAAGCGAACAAGTCGCTCATCGATTTGCGTATGTGGAATGCTTGGAGTCTGGCGAGTGTCCCTCAAGGTCAGGCGGCTCTTTTCCCAGAAGGAGAGTTGGTGAACGATATCCGTTATGGGATGCAGCGTGCCCGCCTTGCATGGTACACCATTGACCCGCTCTTCCTTCGCAACTCTTCGCTCACCCCGACCCACATTCGGAACAATCCCGACGAACAGAGTAGTCACTTCGTGCGTGAGATCGAGGAACAAGAACTTTTCCCGAACCGGAGTATCCCGCAGGGGCAGCCGACCACCTTGCCTGTCCTCAATCTTGCCTACTATCCCTCCGAGCGAGGTCCGTATAACTTTGATGCGACTAGCGTGAATGCCGATGGTTCGTTACAGAACCCGCTCGCACGTTGGGGAGGGATTATGCGTGCGTTACCTGTCACCGACTTCGAGAATTCTAATATAGAGTACCTCGAGTTCTGGTTGATGGATCCCTTTGCCGAGGACAAGAATACCACGGGGGGAGAGCTTTATTTTAACCTCGGGAATGTGTCGGAGGATATTCTCCGTGACGGACGGAAGTTCTTTGAAAATGGAATCCCAATAGAGGATGACCCCTCGCGCCTAGAGAATACGGCTTGGGGGCGTGTCCCGAAGGTGCAGTCCACCGTGATGGCTTTTGACAATGACCCGCGTAGCCGTACCATCCAAGACGTCGGGTTTGACGGACTTAATTCCGAGGCCGAAGCGCTTTTCTTTTCTGACTATTTGTCCAATCTCTCCTCTTCGCTCGGCGCAACGAGCCCAGCGGTGGTGAAGGCGCAAAGCGATCCGTCCTCAGATGACTATCGTTATTTCCGTTCTTCGGACTATGACAATGCGCAAGCGCCTATCTTGGAACGCTACAAATATTTCAACAACTCGGAAGGGAATAGCCCGACGGCGGAGCAGTCTAAAGAGAGCTACCCCACAACAGGGACAACCCAACCCGACGTTGAGGATATTAACCGAGATAACACCCTAAGTGACAACGAGAGTTACTACCAGTATCGCGTTTCCCTTCGGAAGAATGAGCTCGAGGTGGGGCGTAACTATGTTACGGACAAGGTGATCGCGAGGGCAAAGTTTGCCAATGGTAAGGAGTCGGCGGTCGCATGGTATCAGTTTAAGATACCGCTCAAGGAATACGAGACGCGCGTGGGACACATCCAAGACTTTAAGTCTATGCGCTTTGTCCGAATGTTCTTGCGTTCTTTTGATGCGCCTGTCGTTTTGCGTTTTGCGACCCTTGGGTTGGTTCGAGGCGAGTGGCGGCGCTATGAGCGTTCGCTCTTGGAGGCGCAAGAACAGCTCGGTGGTGGCGGTTCGGAGTCTACTTATTTTGATATCTCGGCGGTAAACATCGAAGAGAACAGTACCAGAACTCCGGTTAATTATATTTTGCCGCCAGGGGTTACGCGCGAGATTGATGCGAGTCAAGCCGTTGAGAATGAACTCAACGAACAGTCTATGGAGCTGAAAGTGGGCAACTTACAGGATGGGGATGCCCGTGCAGCCTTCCGCTCCGTAAGTTACAACCTACTCAACTACAAGCGCATATCTATGGACGTCCACGCAGAAGCGCTGGTGAACGAGCCGCTCAATGATGATGAGCTCAACCTCTTCCTGCGTCTAGGGTCAGACTATACCTCTAATTACTACGAGTATGAAGTGCCGTTGAAGCTCACCGCGCCAGGATTCTACAGTAATACGAACGACGGTGACCGACGGAGTGTCTGGCCCGCTGAAAATGCGATTGACATTAACCTTTCGGAGTTCCGCAATGTGAAGCTGGAGCGAGATGCCGCCCTCAAGTCGCTTGTGGGGCAAACCGTGCGAGACGCCTTCAAGGTAGAACGCGATGGGCGATTTATTACCGTGGTCGGGCATCCCAGTTTGTCTACGGTACGTGTCATGATGATTGGGGTGCGAAATCCGAAACTCGGACCCGCCTTTGACGACGGGCGCGCCAAGTCGGGGATCGTCTGGGTGAACGAACTGCGGCTCTCGCGTATAGACCAGTCTGGCGGTTGGGCAGCGCTTGCCTCGATGAATACTAGGATGGCCGACTTTGGTTCTGTGGCGCTTACGGGGCGTCTGCAAACCCCGGGGTTCGGCGCTCTGGAAAATAAGCTTTCCGAACGCTCTACGGAATTTACATACCAGTATGATGCGAATGCGAACCTCGAGTTCGGTAAGTTCTTCCCAAAGCGGTGGGAGGTGAGTGTGCCGATGTATGTCTCACACGGAGAGTCGTTTGCCAATCCAGAGTACAATCCCCTAGACCCCGACGTGCCCTTTGACGAAGCCTTGGATAAGCTCCCCTCGGCGGCGGAACGAAATCGCCTCAAGAGTATCGCACAAGACTATACGCGTCGTCGCAGTCTAAACTTTACGAACGTGCGCGTCAACCAACAGAGTCGCACGCCTCGCCCATGGGATGTCGGCAACTTCTCCTTGACGTATGCTTACAACGAACAGAATGCGCACAACGTAAAGACCGAATATCGTAACCAAGTAATGCACAAGGGGATGTTGGCTTACGTCTTTAGTGCACGTCCTACGACTTACGAACCCTTCCGACGCATCTCTTGGCTCTCTAGCAATCATCTGGCGCTCGTCCGTGATATCAATTTCACGCCAATGCCGCGCCAAATCACCTTCCGTACGGAGGTGAACCGAAGCTTCCTAGAGCAAAAGCTCCGCAATATTAATAGCCCCGCTTTGCAGATGCGCCCCACTTATGCTAAGTCCTTTGAGTGGAATCGCTCCTATGGGGTGAACTGGGATCTGATGCGCTCCCTTCGTCTTGACTTCTCTGCCAATAACATGGCCGTGATTGACGAGCCTGAGGGACAAACCCTGTCGCAGCTTTCGGGCGATGCGCGGCAAATCTGGAAAGACTCGGTGTGGCGGAGCGTCCGACACTTCGGGCGTACCACGCAGTACAATCACCACCTTGCGGCTACCTATAATTTACCAATCAACCGCCTGCCATTCCTGAGTTGGCTCTCCTCGAGTGCTTCCTATACTGCGGACTACCGTTGGGATGCGGCGAGAAGGGTGGCGCGCAATGTGGACCTAAACCTCGGGAATACGGTGCAGAATGCCTCAACGCTACAGCTCTCGGCCAATGCCAGCTTCGTCTCTCTCTACTCCAAAGTCCCCTTCCTTAACGACATCAATCGTAAGTTTGAAGCGATCGGGAATGGCGGAGCGCCGAACGAGTCTGCAAAGCAAGAGATGAAGACCGTCCGTTTTGTAAAAGAACGTTTTTCGTTACAGAACAACCAACCGCGCGCCGTATCGCACACCCTTAACTCCGAAGACATAAAGGCAAAATACATCACCCGCGATGGGGAGGAAGTGCCGCTTGAAGTGGAGGTGATTGCGAATAATAGAGTCCGAGTCAGTACCTCCAAACCGCCCCTTGTGCGCGGACGGCTCGTCTTGGAGACCCAGAAGCCCGTGACGCACATCTCTCCTGCCATCTTTGGCGAGGCGGTGGTCAGAGCCTTGATGGGCTTACGCTCTATTTCGGTAAACTATACCCAGACCGATGGGACGTTCGTACCAGGCTACCTTCCTCGGACAAAGCTCTTGGGCTTTGATGATATCGCTTCAGGTGCTGCCCCGGGCTGGCCATTTGTCCTAGGCTGGCAAGATGCGAATTTTGCGGCACGTGCGGCGGAACGAGGCTGGTTGACTCTCGATACGGCGCAAGTCGATGCCTTTAAGCTTACGCGCAGCACGAACTTTAGCTATCGGATCAATATCGAACCCTTCCCCTATTTCCGTGTGGACATCACAGGGACGCGACAGTTTGCCCGTAATCGGAGCGAGTTTTACCGCCCTGCAGCCTCTGGGCTCTTCGAGGTCGTTAACCCCACAGTGGCGGGGAACTTCTCTATCTCCGCGATCTTCATTCGGACAGCATTCGAGGGGGCGGTAAAGGGCGATAAATATGCCTCGAAGGCCTTTAATCGTTTCCGAGAGAATCGCCTGACGGTGGCAAAACGCCTCGCGGCAAATCGTAGCGAGAACTATGCGCCAGGAGCTGATGGCATATTCCCTGACGGCTATAGTGGACTTTCGCAGGAGGTGCTGATCCCCTCCTTCCTTGCAGCCTATACGGGGAGTGACCCGAAATCGGTCAATTTGGAGACGTTCTCTACAATCCCTCTCCCGAACTGGCAGTTTACCTACGATGGTCTCTCGCGCATGTCTCTCTTTAAGGATCTCTTCCGGCAGGTATCGCTCCGCCATGGTTATCGCGCCAACTATATCATCGGAAACTACCAGTCGAACGAGGCGTTCAAAGAAGAGGACGATGGCTTCTCTTATGTGCGCAATGTGCAGGATGATTATATCGCGCGATACCAAGTATCGAATGTCTCGCTCTCCGAACAGTTCAGCCCGTTGTTTGGCGTAGACCTCGGCTTTGCGAATTCCCTCACGACGAAGGCGGAGGTGCGTAAGAATCGTTCCATGGCGATGAGCTTTGCCAATAACCAGCTGACCGACATGGACACTTGGGAGTACGTCTTGGGGGCAAGCTATCGTTTTGAAAATCTGCCTGTTGTGATTAAGTCTCAACTGGGCGGAAAGAGTGTCTTGAAGAGCGAGCTCCGTCTGCAGGGCGATTTCTCGGTTCGTAACACCCAGACCATTCTTCGCAAACTAACCGAAGCGACGAACACCCCGACCGCAGGACAGTGGTCGTATGCCTTGAAGCTCTCGGCAGACTATATGCTCACCGAACAAATCAACCTCCGCTTCTTCTTTGACCGCATGGTCAACAAGCCCCTTGTCTCGCTTAGCTTCCCAACCTCGACCACAAGCTTTGGGATTAGCGTTCGCTTTACACTCGAACAGTAATGGCTGTGTCGAACACCGAGTGCCGAATTACGGATCTTTTACGCAGCGCCACCCTTGGGTGTGTGCTGCTTTTTTTGTCTCTTTTCCTTACGGGCGAGCAGGGGAGCGCCCAGCCCCTCCCAGACAATATCTCGTGGGAGGGAAGAGGTGCGACGTTGGAGACGCTCCGCATCCAAGAGTCTTTTGCGCAAGAGAACCTTGTGGCAAGAGAACTATTACCGCCCCGCCCGACCTTCAAAGCCTATTCTTATGCGCTACGACGGGGCAATAACAGCGAAATAGAGTCGCTCCTATATCCACGACCGACGGCGGCTTATGGTCTCGTTTCTGAGGGCGAGTGGCGCGATACGGCGGATACCTATTTCGGGGCGTTACATTTTGCCGTCTTAGATTACGGCGCTCGTCGCTGGACAAAGCTCTCGATGCCGCAGCGTTTTTACCCTTACTTAGCCTTGGATTCTGCGGAGGCGCAGCCCCGTGGCGTGGCAGGCTCGTTAGCCTTAGGCATTTTGCGAAAGATGGAACTCTCGACCTTTGCCCTTGCGCTCGAGTATCACGGGGAACGTTTGCACGCTACTGGGGGCACTGAGCACAGAGAAGCGCGACACGAGCTCCGTCTTCGCCAAGGAGTTTCTATCCCTCTAGGGGCTTACTGGTTCAGTCAGTGGGGGCAGTTTGCTTATCTCAGGCAGCAACATCGTGCCATGGCAGAACACCCCGTACGCTTCTTTCGTCATATCGGCTTTGGGCTCTGGCACTGGGATAGAACAACCACTGAACGACAAATGGACTTTGAGTCAACCTCTGGGCTTGTTAAGTGCGGGCTACAACTCGCCCCGAAACAGGAGGGACTCTTAGCCAGTGTCGGCGCGGCGCACCGTTGGGGGACGACGGGCGATATCCATCAACGCTCTGTAGCCTCGTTCGTGCTGCAGGAGTTAAATCTGCTTCTCGGGTATGACTACAAGAGCGCTGCGCACCACCTCCAAGGTGCACTAGATGCCTCGTGGCAGAACCGTACGGGAGTCGAACAGTTCTATGACTCGGTGGGGCGGCGTGGTAATAAGAAATACCAGGTTCTCTTTTCCGAACCTACCTACAAAGCTCGTTATCGGGCGTATGGAGTGCAGTTCGTCTATCGGGCGGGCTCTCATACCTCGTGGACCTACGGCGCACGTCTGTGGGGCGGCTATACCTCGCAAGAGAGTGAGTATAAGCGCCCGAACAGTAAGCTCCGCCTGACGCGTTGGAAGACGGAGATGACCCTACACCTCGCTTGGCTTCGATCCCAGCATCATTGGCGGCTACAAGCGGCGTGGGTCTTCTTAACGCGAGCCTCGGAAGTACGCGAGCTTTCGCGTTATATCCGCGAGCCGCTTCGCTCGGAGTTCCTTTTGCCCGAGCTTGAGCGCCAGCTCCCTGCACGCCACTACCTTATGGCGGAGTTAGAATATCGCTATGCGCTCTCTAATGGTGTGCAGCTGTCGGTTGCTCCTGAAGTGGGGTATCTTCTGGCGGTAGGGCAGGGCGATATCTGGCGTGGGGGCTTGCGTATTGGGGTCTTGTTCTAAGCATGTGCTGCATGGCTACGCTCGGTAAGGTCTATCTGATCCCTTCGCCTATTGGTGAGGATACGCCCTCGCTTGCTCCAGAGGTGTTGTTACAGGTTCGTCAAATCTCCGTGTTTGCGGTAGAAGAGCCGCGTACGGCACGACGCTTTTTAGCTACGTGTGAGATGCCCAGTGCGATTGCGGACTTACTGCTCATTACCCTCAATAAGGACGCTACAGAGCAGCCTGTAAACGAGTGTATCAAGCTCCTGCAACAAGGGAACGATGTGGGGGTAATTAGTGAAGCGGGGATGCCTGGGATAGCCGATCCCGGGGCGTTGCTCGTGGCGGCTGCGCATCGGCAGGGGATTGAGGTTGTGCCGCTTGTGGGGGCTACGAGCATTATCCTGACCCTTGCAGCGAGTGGGCTCAATGGGCAGAATTTTGCCTTCCTTGGTTACCTTCCCGTTAAGGGGCAGGCGTTCCGTAACAAGGTCTTGGCTATCGAAGCGCGTTCGCGTAGCGAGCAGCAGACGCAGCTTTTTATCGAAACCCCTTATCGCAATGACAAGATGTTGGCGGAGCTCCTCTCGATACTTGCCCCTTCAACGTTATTGTGTATCGCGAACGGGATTCACTGGGCAGGGGGGGCGATTCGTACCCGTCGCGTGGCAGAGTGGCGCAAACAGCCCCCGCAGCTCGGCAAGCTCCCGACCGTCTTTGCCTTGTTAGCGGAGTAGGGTGGGTGAAGGGGGAAGGAAGATGTTTTTCCTTACCTTTGTTTCATCGCAGAACCCTACAAAAATTTCATGGCGAATAGTACATTACACCAAGCAAGGAACGCGAAGAAAGATGAGTTCTATACCCAGTTAGAGGATATAAATAACGAACTCAAGCACTATCGGGAGCACTTTCGTGGTAAAACCGTCTTGTGTAATTGCGATGACCCGCGGGTAAGTAATTTCTTTGTCTACTTTGCCTATAACTTTGAGTTCCTAGGTCTTAAGAAGCTCATCACTACGTGCTATAAGAATCAAGAGCGCGATCTTTTTAGTACTGGGGAGTGCGAGCGAGCCATTTACCTCGTTTATGAGGGCGATAAGAATGGAAATCACTACCCAGATCCCGAAGAAATCGGTATCCATTACCTACAGGGCGATGGTGATTTTCGGAGTAGAGAGTGTATTGAGCTTCTTGAGGAAGCGGATATTGTGGTAACCAATCCTCCGTTTTCGCTCTTTCGAGAGTATGTCGCACAGCTCATCGAGTATGATAAGAAGTTCTTGATTATTGGACATCAGAACGCTATTACCTATAAGGAAATTTTCCCGTTGATTATGCAGAACCGCCTATGGTTAGGGTATGGGTTTAAGGGCGGGGCAGCACATTTCATTTCTCGTTATAGCGATCATGCTACGGCAGGAGATCACAAGGAGGGGATGATTCGCGTTTCAGGAGTTACGTGGTTTACGAATTTGGAGATCCGCAAACGCCACGAGGATCTTATCCTCTTTCGTCGTTATAGTCCTGAGGAATATCCTAAGTATGATAACTACGATGCTATCAACGTAGATAAGACGGCCGACATCCCGTGTGACTATGATGGGGTGATGGGCGTGCCGATCACATTCCTCGACAAGTATAACCCCGAGCAGTTTGAGATACTCGGTATTGATCGCTACGTCGCAGACAATCCCTATCCAGGGCATCGTTTCACTATCGCAGGTCGGGAGATTTATGCAAAGGTGTTGGTAAAACTTGCAATCGGACGAAGGGGAGCCGTTAAGAGCTTGCTCCCACCCCATCCCCTTACCTCGGATACTCCATCTGTTCTGGCGCGATGCACTCGAGCACCTCTGTGAGGTAGCGGCGTGCCTCCTCGCGCGCCAAGGCGAGGTTATGTAGCTTGTAATTGCCACAGTCGGCGGGCGTCGCGCCAGGGACTTCCCCCTCGTAGGTGCTTACGAAACGGAAGGTCTCGCAAAGGACGGGGAGGAGCTCGCTCGGTGTCCGTTTCCCACTCACCAGAAGATAGTTCCCTGTTTGACACCCCATCGGTCCCCAGTAGACAATGCGCGAGCCCCAGACGGGATGGTTGCGAAGAAAGGTGGCGGCGAGGTGTTCTAGCGTGTGAAGAGCCCCCTGATCCATAACCGGTTCGCGGTTCGGAGCTTTCATGCGAATGTCAAACGTGGTGATAAAATCGCCCCCGAGGGCATCTAGGCGCGATACATAGACGCCGCGCAATAGGCGTGTGTGATCGATGGTGAAACTGGGGATCTTTTCCATAAGTGCTTTTCCTTTTTTCTAGCCAAAGGTAGGTGTAAAAAACGAATGGAATGGGGGATGTTTGGTAGTTCCACTACAATGCATTACCTTTGCGCCGTTAAGTGTAATGGAAAAGAAGGGTGCAACTATGTATGCAGTGGTAGAAATCGCTGGACAACAATTCAAAGTTTCTAATAACCAGCGTCTGTATGTTCATCGCCTAGAGGGTGCAGAAGAGAGCACCGTAAAGTTCGATAATGTGCTCTTAGTGGATCGCGATGGCGCTGTCACCGTAGGAAGCCCAAATCTGAGCGGTGCGAGCGTATCAGCTAAGATTATCAAGCACCTTAAGGGCGACAAGGTTATCGTTTTCAAGAAGAAACGCCGTAAGGGTTATAAGGTGAAGAACGGACACCGTCAGTGCTTTACCCTTATCGAGGTCAGCGCTATCGAAGCGTAGTGCGCAGAAGGGGCTGATTCTCACAACTATCCCGAATATTGTTTAGGAGTGTAACGGAAAGATGGCACATAAAAAAGGAGTTGGTAGCTCGCGCAACGGTCGTGAGTCTCATAGCAAACGGTTGGGTGTAAAGCGCTTTGGTGGCGAAATGGTGAACGCAGGGACGATCCTCGTTCGTCAGCGCGGCACGAAGGTGAAACCTGGGGAGTACGTAGGTGTTGGGCGTGACCATACGCTTTATGCATTGGCTACGGGGTCGGTGACCTTCTCTCGCAAGGCGGAAGGGCGCGTGTTCGTCTCAATAGAACCCCTACAGGCGTAAATTGGCTTTTGCGACACGAATCTCAATTTTCTAACGTCCTCTGTAGTTTTCGCTGCAGAGGACGTTTTTTTGTAAGGAGCATGGGCGCAATGTGCGGTAAAATGTTAACGATCGATGCGGCACTTTGTGCCGAGTTGCGAAGGTGTGTCAAAATATACCTCCCCAGTCCCCTGTAGGGGTGTGGTGTGCTATACCCTCGCAACTCGCGGCACATGCCGCGCCTGTCCGATTATCCCTTTTCAACCGAACGGCGGGATTCTGGGGTTTGTAGGGGCGCAGCATGCTACGCCCTGCGCCGTAAGGCGCATAATGAATCGATGCGAAAAACCGCCTCTAAAAGACACCTGCTCCTCCACCACAGGGCTACCCTCCCTTAGAACCGCACATTGCGCTAAACAAATGCGCCCCCTGAAGGGGGCACCGCTTAAACCCCACCTACTGGTGGGGTGGGGAATTTTAGCCCAGGGTTCGACCCTGGGCTAGCCACGCTTGCGCCGCATCGCGATCCTTTCCTTCCTCCATCCCCGCCCGTCCGGCGTGAGGACCGCCCTTAGCGCCCCCTTGGCAACTTTTTAGCCGCTTGTGCGTTCTATCAAAGTGAATAATATTGCTGACATGAAGAAGATTCTTTCCTTACTTTTACTCTCCCTCCTCGCAGTGCCATTCCTCTGTGCGAAGGATGTGATCCGCCCAGATGATATTAACACCTTCTTGAAGAATCCGCTCTACGTGGTCTTGGATAACAACCCGATGTCGGAGTGGACGATAAAGATCCGCGAGGCGGTGGAAAAGGGCTGGACGCTCACCAAGTATCAGTTTATCAACGATACGGAGTTTGAACAGATGCGAGGCGATATCAACAAGTCGTTCCTCGTGCGAATCAAGTTCCGTTTCCCAGATGACAAGGTGCGCGCGTTCTACAACTTTATGACCTTTACTAACGGCTCGGCCGTGAAAGATGTGGTGGATATGCCCGAGGTATGCTCCATCCCGCTGGGCTACGACGCCGTGGCACAAGACTTCTGGAGCTATAAACTCCTGAGCTTCGTCCGCTTTGCAGAAAAGCACATCAAGCTCATCAACGAAAACCCGTCATTGATATCTGCGAACCCGCTCGACTACTACAACCGCAATATCCCTGACCTAAAAGACAAAGAGATCTGGATGACCGAGAATGACCTCGCCCAAGATATGCGCTCGATTGTGAAGGTGCGCGACGCCTACTCTGGGATCGTTCGGATTGTAAAGCCTGAGGATATCGAAAACGCGATCGCTGAAAAGAAGGAGAATGTCGTTTTCCTCCATAAGGTGGGGCCAGAAGGGACGCGTATGCATGCGCGGGTGTACAAGACGATCCTCGGCGCGGCTGATGATAAGCTGTACTATTTCGACTACCACATGATGAGTCGGAGTAAGGGCGACGGCTTCTTGAAAAAGGATTTCAAACGAATCAGTAAGCGCTAGTCTTAGCTGCTTACCTCATTTCTATCTCAAACGCCCCTGCTAGTCGCTACAGGGGCGTTTGATTTTGTGAAGACAAGGGAGCGGCGTCGCCCCACCTACGTTTCTCGCTATTCGGCGTCCCCTCCATGCCTCGTATGCCCTCTATCTATTACCTTTGTGTCTCTACAACGACGAAAGAACAATTAGTGTGAAAAAACTAGGGGTCTTGATCGCGATTGTGGTCGTGAGTCTCGGGGGGCTACTGCTCCTCTCGCCCCTCGTGCGTAATGCGGTCGTACTCGAAAACGGTGCCCTAGCACTTGTACCCGTGGATGCACTGATTGTAGCGCGCATCAATAGCTGGAATGCCCTCTTGGGGCAACAGCGCGAGGCCGATACCCTTTGGTCACTTTTGCGCTATTCTGATGCAGGACGCCTTCTTTCGCAAGTCGCCACGGCGGTCGATTCGTTACGGGTGGAGAACCCGAAGATTGCGGCGGCGATAGCCCCTAGTGAAAGTTGTTTCTCGTGGCATCTCATGGGGCAACAAGGGCTTGCGGCACTAGGGATCATTGCTACGACACACCGTAAACTCAAAACCGAGGAGCTCGTGAGTGCCCTCTTCCCGCGCGCCGTCCCCGTTGCCACACAAGTTTATTCGGGCATAAAGATACTCTCCTTTACCCTTGATGAGCGGAAGAAAGAGGTCGCCCTCTATGCGGCCACGAAAGATAATCTTTCGCTTTTCTCCTCTTCGCGTATTTTACTCGAACAAGCCCTGCGGATGCATGGGGCGGAGTACAATCTCTTGCATGAAGAAGCTTTTGTACGAACCCTACAGTCGGCAAGCCGGAATGTGCCGTGGAATGTCTTTTTACAACTGCCCCGCTATGCGGTATACGTAGCCCCAATGCTCGGGGGTATCTGGCAACGCCTCGTTCGTGAGACGGAAGCTTGGACCTCTTGGGTCGGCTTTGATATCGCTCAAGAAGGGGCAGCATTGTGCACACAGGGACTTTCGCTAATCGACGCCCAAAGTAAGAAACATAGCCAAGTATATGACCAGGCAAAGAGCGTGACGGTCTCCGCGGCGTCGATCGTCCCCGAGACCACCACCTTTTGGCTGCGTTGGGGCGATAGAAACCCAGCACAGCTCTATAGGCAACTCTCGCACGAAAAAACGGAGAAGCCCTCGCTCTTAGAAAAAGCTGAGGTGCAAGAAGTAACGCTCGCTTGGGATGAATATCAGGGGACGGGGAACTGGATCTTGTTTCTTACGCCGCGCAGCACCAGTCATGCGCTCGGGGTCTTCCGTTCAGAGCTGAGTCAGCGAAGTGCCTCTGGGGCTGCTGTGCGTGACGTATTGCAACGGCTGCAACTCGACGGAGAGCAGGAGCTTGTCCTCTGTCCGTCGGGGCAAGCTGACTATTTCCAACGCCACTTTGGCTTACCGTTTAGTAGCGACGTGGGGCGTTACTACGGAATTGTCGATCGCTACATCGTTTTTGCAAGCTCCCCAAAACTGATCGAACGGGCGGCGTTGTGTAAATTGCGGGGCGCGACCTTGGAGGCTACGCCCCATTGGCAGGAGGTGCGCGATCGTCTCCAGTCGCAGTGCAATTTCATGTTTTATACCGCACCGCGTGCACGTCGCGAATTTGCAGGGCTTTTCTTTACTGCGGCGAGTGGGGTGCAAAAAGGGCGGGGGGCTAAACTAGCGAACTCGCTCGCAGGATGTGCCCTACAGGTCAGCGGGGCAGGGAAGATTTTGTTCTACAACGGTGTCTTTCAAGTCAGCCCGCGGCGGCGAATAGAACCGTCAGCCCCCGCTAAGAACTGGCTCGTCAAACTCGAAGGAGAGGTGTGCGGACGCCCGCTATGGGTCGTGAACCACAATACGAAAGAGCAGGAGGTCTTGGTGCAAGACTCGCGCGACTTCCTCTATCTTCTCAACGCTGAGGGGCGCACCCTGTGGCGTACGCAGCTCGAAGGACCTATTATCGGCGAACCGCGGCAGGTGGATCTCCTCCGCAACGGTAAGCTGCAGTATGTCTTTGTGACAAGGAATAAGCTTTATGCGGTGGATCGGAAGGGGAATCCCGTCACAGGCTTCCCCATACGACTCCCAGCGGAGACGCAAGCCCCTTTGGCGATCTTCGATTACGAAGGGAAGCGAGAATATCGTTTCTTTGTGAGTTGCGAGCGAAAGGTGTACGTCTATGACCGCACTGGGAAGCGGGTAGAGGGCTTTCAGCCGCCGCGTCTTGAGAGCACGCCCGAACAGCCGTGGCTCTGGTTCTCGAGTCGTGGTAAAGACTACATCGTGGGGAGTGATGCGAATCGTCTTTATTTCCTCAATCGTCGGGGCGAGGAGCGGTTTCAGACGCAGCAGAGCGTCGCACGTGCCAAGACAGCGAGTCTAGAGGTCGAGTTCGGGGATTCGCCGCGTGTGGTCACGGTAAATGAGGAGGGGGAGCTCTGCGTTATCAGCGTTCCGAGCGGAGAGGTGCGTCGCGTGGCGCTATCTTCGTGGCGTAGGAATAGTGCTGCGCGCTTCTTTGATCTGAACGGCGACGGCGTTTTAGAGGTGCTTTACACGAGCGGCAAAGAGCTCGTGGTGGCGAATCAGCTGGGCAGTGTCCTTGCGCGCCTCGCTTTGGATGGCGAGCTTGTCCCTTGGTTACAGCTTTTTCGCCTAGGAGAGAAGAACGTCGGGGTTGGGGTATTGAGTACATCGGCGCGACAGGCGTGGTTTGTGCCGCTTCTTACCCCCGAGGGGAGTGCCTTGCGGGGAGGCTCGCTCGTAGGGAGTATCCCCATCGAAGCGACCACCCCGTTTAGTATAGGGCGTCCTCGTAAAGGAGGGGGGCAAGAATGGCTTGTGGGTTGTGGGCATGAGTTACGGAGTGTGACGCGATAGCGCACTCCTGTGCGGGGCGTCGCCTTTTTTAGCAACCGCTTGAGTGTAGTGACCAGCAGTGTTGTTAAAAAATCGAGTATATTTCTTTTTTACGTGGGAACTTTTTTGGGGAAAGTTCGCTACCTTTGCATCCATAATTGTGTTACAACTACCAAGTAAAACATTAGAACAATGAAGAAGATTGTCGTATGTGGTTTCATGTTGCTAGCTGCTGCTAGTATGTCTCTTTTGTCGTCATGTGACGATAAGGTGATTTCTTCTGAGTCTGCTGTAGATAAAAGCCAAACAGCTACGGTTGAGATTCATGCAAGGTACAATTCATCTACAGCGAACGATGGTGTTGAAAAATATTCAACTGTGCCGAGTGCTCGTATGATTTTGACAGCCCCAAATAACAAGTTGGGGAATAGTGAAGCAAAGGGTAATTATATACAAGAGGTTACTCTCGCGGATAAAGTGACGATTTCGTTACCCGCTACCTCTGAGGGCGTGGAGTACACCGCAGCATTCACCAATTTTGTAGCAGGTTACAAGAAAGGAGCTGACGATGAAAAATCTTATATATTTAAGGGTGAGCTTCAAGGCAATCTGAAGAATTTGAAGCCTGGGGAGTATCGTATTGTTAAAGTCGTATATTCTAAGGACAAACTCATTACGTTCTAGTTTAGGTTGCCGTCTAATAAGATAGAGTACGTAAGAATGAAGAGAATTGCAGTTTTGCTCTCTTCTTGCGTGTTGGCGGTTTCGGCAGCTTTCGCACAGGAAGAGACTACACAGAAGTTCTACCCCGCAGCTGGGGACTTCGGGGTCGGGATTGAGGCAAGCCCCATCCTCGACTTTGTCGGGAATATGTTTAATGGGAATACGAATAACGCATCTGATTCTCGTTGGAAGAATCAAGATTACACGCTTCACGGGCGTTATTTCCTAACCAACGACGATGCGGTACGTCTCCACCTTCGTTTTAACCCAGATGATAACAAGACGATTTCGCGTCGTTTTATCACTGACCAAGCAGCGCGCACGCTCAACCCCCTTTCTAATGATAAGGTGGAAGATAAGCGCGTGGATTGGAATAATGATTGGCGCATTGCGGCAGGTTATCAGCACTTCCGTGGTACGGGGCGTTTGCGTGGCTTTGTCGGTGGTGATGTCTTCTATCGTTACTTCAAGTCCTCGTCTGAGTTCTACTATGGTAACAAGATGAACGAGTTTAACTCGTCACCACTCTCTGCTAACTGGGGTGGTACTGGTGAGGCTGCTAAGTCTGAGCGTCCGATTTCCACGTACGGATCGGGGAATCACTCGTTGGGGCTCGTGGCGTTCACTGGGGCAGAGTACTACTTCTACCAGAATATGTGCTTGGGTTTTGAAGTAGGTCTTGCGCTGCAGGGCTCTTTCGGAACGCGCACGAAGACTACGACCGAGAAGATGGTAGGGTCGCAGTATATGAAGATTGAGAAAGAGGGTGCTCCGGATAACTCGACTTTCCACTTCGGTACAAACCCAGGTAAGAAGGGCTTGGGTGCGCCTTCTGGAGAGAAAGGTTTAGCAGGTACGGGGTACGGTAACTTCTATCTGGTATTCCACTTCTAGGACGTCCTCTCTCTAACGTTAGAGAAATTTGACACAGTAAAAGGCGATTCTCGCGAGGCGAGAGTCGCCTTTTTTTATAAGCTTATATTACTACCCCCCTTGCGCTGCCTTCTTTGCCTTGCTTCCTTTTCCCTGCTTCCTCCTCGCCCCCGAGCTGTTCGATTAGGGTAGTGTCTGTAAAAGTGTGTAAGCTCCCCTTAGCGATTTACATTTTGCCGCATATCGTGCCCACGTGCTCGTCTGGCGTGAGGAGGATCTCCCTTCCCTCCATCTCGACCTCGCCGCGTTTTTTTAGTGTGGCAAGGGCGCGGCTTACCACTTCGCGAGAGGTGTGTAGAAGATCAGCTAATTGCGTCTGTGTGAAGGGGAGTTTGAAACGGGGGGCATGAAACACTTCGTTGCTTAAATAACGAAGAAGACGCAGACAGCGAGCCTCGACATTCTCTTGAAGCATTTGCATCTCAGCATTGTAAAGTGCACAACTTTCCTCCGCAAGCGCCTGCAGTAAATTGACCGAAAACTGCGTGTTGATTTGTGCCAACCCCAGAAGCCCCGTGTACGGAAGATGGATGAGCGTCGCATCTCGATAAATCTCTAACATCCACGGCTCGGCGTCTTGCGTGAGCGTGTAGTTGAGTAAAAGCCACTCGCCACTTCGGAAGAGCTGTGGCCCGAAATGACGCCCTGCAGCCGAGGCACTCCGAACCCCGACAAGACCACTGAGCAAGTAGACCGCAGGACGAGGAGGAATCAACCCCCGATAGTAGACCCCGCCGCGACTCACGCGCTCCAGACTGGCCTCGTTCGCAATACGCAACAGCTGTAGAGCGTCTAACCCACGAAAGAGCGGAACATGGGTTTGGAGATAATGCGCATCCATCCGAAAAACACTGTTTGTGACTATTGTTACAAAACTAAGGAAAACTTTGTTCTAAGATGAGAAAAACGATAACGCTACCAGACAAAATGCGTTTCTTTGCTTGAGAATAGAACCGAATGACTACGAACGAATCTATGCCTACTGCGACTCTGACGGACGAGGGCTCTGTCTCGGTTTGCACCGTCCCAGAGATCGTGGAACTGTTCGAGAACGTTGACCTCAAGATACAGGCGCTGCACCAATGTTCGGCAGAGGATTTCTTGGGGCTTAATGCGAAGTTTAAGGGCTTCTACAAGGAGTCAAAGAATGTCTCGAAAGACGCTTCGGCGCTCCTTGAGCTCTTTTCACGTACGAAGAATGACCAGCTGAAAAACGACCTCGAACTCTGTCGTACGGAGCTCGAGCAGAGTCTTGTTGCTCTCAAAGGTCAACAGTCAGAGACGTTGCGTATTGTGCGCAAGCTCAATGATGCCCTTGAGGAATATCTCTTCCCCTTACGTCACATCAATAATGAGTTTTCCATCCTCAATATGGAACTCATCGCCGTCGATGCCGTGTATCGGAGTGTAAGCAAAGAAAATGCGGCTTATTCATTGCGTTTCAATGCGCTCATCCGCGAGTGGGAAAATTTCGTAATCGAGATCGTCGAAACGAAGAAACTCTCGCAGGTCTTTTTACAGGAATTGAGCTACTCGCTCAACCATATCGAGTTGATCGGGGGGCGTGGCATTCGTAGCCTCGTCTCTTTGCTTGATTTCGTCGAACAGGGAAAGCACCTCTTCGAGGTAAAACAGCGAGAGTCTGACGAGAATCTCCCAGAGCTCCGAGCCAAGAGCGACACGTGTGCGAAAAGTATTGCCGATGTGATTACGAGCCTGCAGTACCAAGACATCATTCGCCAAAAGATGGAACACATCCAGCAGGCGCATATTAAGCTCTTGGAAAACTTGAGGCAAACCGACGTCCTCGCCACAGAAGATGCTTGGACTTCGGTGCTCGTGCAGGTGCGCGACATCTCGGCGCTTCAAGCTGCGCAGTTGCTCGCTACCAATAAGGAGTATCAGGCGGCTATCGAGGCTATTGCGTTTCACTTCCGTTCCATAGCCAAGGAGATGAGTGCCGTCGCGTCGATTTGTCGTAATACGATGAGCGAAGACGAACATATACGCCGAACGGCGATCTCTGACCTCGCCGATCGTTTCAAACGCACAGATTCGCTCCTTGCGCGCGTCTTGGACGTTTTTCCGGAGTGTACGCGTGAGGTGCTCTTTATCCGCGATGGGGCAAATACGTTGCAGAAGCGCATCGATGAGCACCTGCAAACCTTTAACACCCTGTCTAGGCGGGTAGAGGAGCTCTTAGCGCCTTTCCGTGATGTGAAAGAGGCGCATTTTGAGCACTATCTGTCGCAAATAAATGAGATGCTCGACACCATGCACCATAACATGGAGACCGTGCGAGTACACAATCAGGTTATCGTTAATGCCGTCGAAGGGCTCGGGCTTTATGCACAAAAACTCGGCGAGAGTGACCTGTTGTGGAACTATGTGCAGGTGAACGTCCGTCGCTCTCATGCGCTTTCTGAGCACCTCTTGAGTACGGAGAAGGAGAGCAATTCTCTTTTACTCAACATCGAAAAGACCTCACGATCGATTTGCGAGGAGACGCAGTCGGCGCTAGCCGCCGTCCGTTACTATGACTTCTTTGAGAACGTCATCGCAGAGATCGTGAAGGGGCTCTCCGCCATGAGCTCGCGTATTTGTGCCAATGTCGACCTTTCGGTACACAGCGACATGACCGAAGTGCGAGACCTTTACACGATGGAAAGCGAACGCAAGGTTCACGACCAGTTCACAGGCAATACGTCAGCTGCACCAGAGGAAGAACAGGCGGTGGCGGAAGACGACGATGACCTCGAATTATTTTAGGAAACCTCTCTTGATGATATCTTATATACACTATGAAGACAGCGAAGCTTAATATGTCTGACGGGCAGGAAAAGGGGCAAGGGCTTCTCTCGCTCGGCGGCAACTTGACGTTAGACAACGTAGACCAGATCGCGCACTTCTTTCGAGAAGCTGTCGATAAGTACCCTAAGCTCTCCGTAGAGCTTAGCGATGTTATCTCTCTCGACCTCGGCTTTCTTCAACTCCTTTGGAGTTTAGAGGTGGCTGTGCAGCAAAAAGGAGAGTCTTTGGGCGTGCACATGGATCTGAACCAAGAACTCGAGCAGCTACTTCGTAACACTGGTTTTACTCGATGGTTGGGCTCTACGGCCTCGGCCACCAAACAATAGCAAGACGATGCCTAAGAAGATTTTAATCGTAGACGATTCAGAGAGCATCCGCGAGGTCGTGAGTTTCACATTGGAAAACGAAGGTTTCGAAGTGTTGATTGCGAACGACGGGACGGATGCACTTAAGTTCCTTGATGGGCGCGAGATCGATATGATCATTACCGACCTTCACATGCCCGAAATGGATGGGATTACCCTTATCAAACACGTACGGGAGATGGAGGCCTATCAGCGCATCCCGATCCTCTTCTTGACCACAGAGTCGCAGACGGCAAAGAAGATGGAAGCCAAGGAGGCTGGGGCTACGGGCTGGATTATTAAACCCTTTGTGCCGGCGAAACTCATCGCCGCCCTACAGAAAGTGCTTCGGTGATGGATGCTAGTTTGGATAATTTCAAAAGGAAGTTTATCGAAGAGGCGGTAGACCTCATCGACGAACTCGAGAAGACTGTCCTAGAGCTGGAAGAGAACACCGGCGATATGGACATCGTGCAGCGGATCTTCCGCATCATGCACACCCTTAAGGGGAACAGCAGTATGTTCGGCTTCGAACAAATTGACCGCTTTACCCACCACATGGAAACCATTTACGACCAAGTCCGAAGCGGCGAACGGGAGGTCACGCAGGCTACCCTAGACGCTACGCTTCGCTCGGTCGATCACCTTAAGAATCTCCTTGAGGAGGCTGGCAACGAGAGTGCGGCGCTCATGCAAGAGCAAGAGACCTTGATGCAGCAAATGGATGCCATCATCGAGGGACGTGCCGTAGCAACCGCACCCAAGAAAGAGGGGGATGGGCTCGAGCCTTCTACTACTGCGCCTGCACAGCAACAGGGCGCTTCTGGCAAGGAGTATGAAACCTTCTTTATCCGTTATGCCCCCGTGACCGACATCTTTAACAACGGGACGAACCCCTTGTATCAGGTGGATGAGTTGCAAGCTTTGGGTACGGCAAAGATTAAGGTGCATTTTGATAAAGTGCCCCCGTTAGAGGAGATCGAGCCCTCGTTCTGCTATACCTCGTGGGAGATCCTGCTCGCCACGGACAAGGGGCAGAATGCGATTGACGATGTCTTTATCTTCGTTGAAAACGATTCGGATCTTGAGATTCAGCGCCTCGATGCTGGGAATCTCTTGGAAAATCAACGCTTTGTTGCAGCCTTAGACGATCTTTGGGTTAAACAAGCGACCCCGAATATCGAGGACATCCGCAAGATAATCCCTCAGCCAGAGCCCGAAGTACAGGTCGAGACGACGACCGCCGTCGCACAGACCAATCAGATGGCAGCTGCTGCACGACAGAATGCGGCAAAGAACGTGGCTATCTCTTCGATTCGTGTCGCTTCGGAGAAGCTCGACGAGTTGATGAACCTCGTCTCCGAACTCGTGACCACGCAGGCACGCTTAACGCTCTTTGCCGAAGAGAATGACTTGCCAGGGCTTACGGTCATCTCTGAGAATGTGCAGAAGCTCAGCCGTCAGTTACGCGATATCGCTTTCAGTATTGTCCTGATTCCGATCGAGAACCTCATTACGCGCTTTCATCGTCTTGTACGCGATCTTTCACAGGGGTTGCACAAAGACGTGCGCTTTCTCACAGAGGGATCGGATACAGAGTTGGATAAGACCATCATCGAGGGCTTGGCCGATCCGCTGATGCATATCTTGCGCAACAGTCTAGACCATGGGATTGAGGATGTCGAGACGCGTGAGAAGGCTGGAAAGCCACGCCAAGGGACGGTTCGACTAAAGGCTTTCTACTCGGGGACGAACGTGATGATTCAGGTCTCTGACGACGGGGCAGGGATTGACCCTGCGGCAGTACATAACAAGGCCGTAGAGAAGGGTATCATCCCCCCAGACCGTAAGCTCTCACGGAGAGAAACGTTAGACCTCGTCTTCATGCCAGGCTTTAGCACAGCGAAGAAGGTGACCGACGTCTCTGGGCGAGGCGTGGGGATGGATGTCGTAAAGAGGAAAATTTCGGAGTTGCGCGGGGAGGTCGAGTTAGACTCAGAACGCGGTGTGGGGACTACGATTACGATCAAGTTGCCGCTCACCCTTTCGATTATCGATGGCTTGTTGGTGAAGGTGGATGAAACCTCCTACGTGATTCCCCTCTCTGCCGTTGATAAAATCTATGCCGTCGAGCACGAGAAGGTGGTGAACCAATTCAACGACGTCGTAGTCTTAGATGGTAAGCAGATCCCCTTCTTTAACCTTCGTAAGGAGTTTAATCTCCCAGAGACGAAGCTGACGATGGAGCAGGTGATTGTCGTGCATTTTGAAGAACGGAAGGTCGGCTTTGTCGTAGATACGGTCGTCGGAGAGTATCAGGCCGTTTTGAAACCCCTCGGACGTCACTACAAGAATCAGGACATGATCTCTGGAGCTACCATCCTTGGAGATGGTACGGTGGCGCTCGTAATGGATACGAACCGCATCATAAAGCATTTTACGGCAAAGGAAGAGTTTGCGATGGGCTCGCTACAGGTCGCTAATGAGAACAAAAAGTAATAACCGTCAGAGAAGATGAGTGATTCGAATATTGCTAAGATAACGTCTTATTTGACGTTCAAGCTCGGCGAAGAGGAGTTTGCAGCACACGTGAGTAAGGTGCTCAATATATTGGAGTTAACGAAGATAACCGAAGTCCCCAAGGCCCCCAATTATATGACAGGGGTGATTAACCTTCGTGGCTCGGTACTCCCCGTCATCGATACGCGTATTAAGTTCGGGATGACGCCGACCGAGTTCTCGGCTAGTACCTGTATTGTGGTGATGGATATCGACCTCGAAGGCGAGTCCGTACACGTGGGAGCGCTCGTGGATTCGGTGCAGGCCGTGATTGAGATTGAACCTAACCAAATCATGCCGCCCCCCTCGCTCGGGAATAAGTATCGTTCAGAATTTATCGAGGGCGTTGCAAACGTCAATGATACCTTCGTAATGATTCTCAATATGGACGAGGTCTTTAGTAGTGAGGAGTTGATGGATTTGGCTGGTAAGAACATGGAGTCTGATCTCTTGCTTGCTAAAGAAGCTGCTAAAGAGAACAGTGTGAAGGAGGTAAAGAAGGAAGAAGCCTAAAACCCGCGTGGGATTGTACATTGTGTAGCTTTTAGACGATGGCGCGAGAAGAAGAGTTAGCTTTATCCACTCTCCCGGGGAGTTATCGGGCACAGCTTAGTGATGCAGAGTTTGCGAAACTGAGTGCCTTTATCTACAATGTCTCTGGGATAAAGATGCCTCCTGCTAAGCGGATTATGCTTCAGAGCCGTCTGCAGAAAAGACTCCGAGAGCTGAGTATGGATTCCTTCAAGGAGTACACCGAATACGTGCTTAGTGAACGAGGAAAGCAAGAGGAGCTCATCCACATGCTCGACGTGGTGAGTACGAATAAGACCGACTTTTTTCGCGAACCGATTCACTTTGATTTCCTGCGCGAAACGGTGCTCCCGTTGCACGTCCAAGAAACGCCGAGCGCGCCGATTAAGATTTGGAGTGCGGCTTGTTCAAGTGGAGAAGAGCCGTACACCATCTCGATGGTCGTCTCGGAGTTTATGCGCAACGGAGGCGCCCTGCGTGACTATTCTATCCTCGGCACAGACCTGAGTACGAAGGTGCTGAAAATGGCAGAGAATGCCGTCTATAAGATGGAACGAGTGGAGGGGATTCCCCTCGATATCTTGCATCGTTATTTTCTACGTAGCAAGGATCGGGAAAACCCGACGGTGCGTATCATACCAGATCTGCGCAAGCATGTTAAGCTTCAGCGTATGAACTTTATGGACGACTCGTACCCCATCAACGAGACCTTTGATGTCATCTTTTGTCGGAACGTGCTCATCTATTTCGATCGACAAACGCAGGAGCAAGTGATTGGAAAGCTCTGTACAAAGCTTAAAAAAGGCGGTTTCTTCTTCCTTGGACATTCGGAGTCTATCATGAACATGGATTTGCCGCTACACTCTGTGAAACCCACCATCTTTCGTAAGATTTAATGAAAGACACAAATATTATGGAGAACCCACAGTCGCAAGAACTCCACGAGGGAGATTCTTGTTCGAGACTTACTGATACGGAGCTCTTGGAGGAACTCCGCCGTCGTATTACGCGCTCTAATCAGACCGTAGAAGAGCTCACGCAGCTCAACGTCGAGTTACGCGAGGTGAACAAGAAGCTCGAAGAGTCGGAGTCGCTCAAAAGTCATTTCATTAGTAATATCACTAATGAGATTATGAATCCCTTTACCTCAATCCTCGGACTCTCACGAGCGATCCTTTCCGTGGATAAAGAGGCGTGGAAAAAGGTGATTCAGATGGTTGCGCTTATCCATGCCGAGGCGTTTAGCTTAGACTTCCAGTTTCGGAACATCTTTTTTGCTGCCAAAATTGAGGCTGGAGAGCAAACCCCAGAGATTCTTAACGTCGACATGCTCGCGCTTGTTGATGGGCTATTAGATAACTTCCGCTACGAGGTGCGCAAGAAACGCTTGCGGGTTAATTTCCACGACGATAGTCCCTCGAAAGACGCCGCCCTTTCGTTTAAGACCGATCCGCTCTATGTGCGTCTTATAATGGCAAACCTCCTAAACAACGCGATCAATTTTAGCTTTGAGAACAACGAGATTGACTTCTCGATGTGCATCAAAGATGGGGAATTGGTCTTCTCGGTGAAAGACTACGGCGTTGGTATGGCAGAGGAGATGCAAAAGAAGATCTTTGACCGCTTTTCGCGAGGCGACAATGGGATCAATTCTGTCAACCGTGGGCATGGTTTGGGTCTCTCTGTGAGCAAAGCGATTTTGGATCTCTTAGCGGGGACGATCTCTGTGGAGAGTACGCTGGGTAAGGGGTCGTGCTTTACCGTACACATCCCAGAATCAGACATGCCAGTAGAGGGTTTTGCTGCGGAAAGCAACGAGATCTTTTTTGACGAAGAATCCTTTTAACGATGCCAACACGCGAGACGCACTTTCTCTATCCTGCCGCTCTTTTTGCGAGCAAGGATCCAGTGACGGTTTCGACGATTCTTGGCTCCTGTGTGGCAGTGTGTTTTTTCGATAAGGCTAAGAACATAGGGGGGATTAACCACTTTATGCTCCCCCTATGGAATGGACAAGGGCTCGAAAGCCCGAAGTACGGGAATGTGGCCATTCGGAAACTGCTCCAGAAGATGGAAGCCCTCGGTTGCCGAAAAGAAGATCTTGTTGCAAAGATCTTTGGCGGAGGCGAGGTCATCGAAACAGGAACGCACTTCCAAATCGGGCAACGGAATATACAGACTGCTGAGGACGAGCTCAAGAACTTAGGGATTCCGATCATCGCTCGTAGTACGGGTGGTAAGAATGGGCGAAAGCTGGAGTTTGATACCGAAACGGGTGCTGTTCGCCAACGTTTGATTCAAAAGACTATGTAACGCAGACAGAATGCCCAAACTCCGAGTCCTTATCGTGGATGACTCTGCTGTCGTCCGTCAGACGCTTGCAGAAATCATCAATTCCGATCCGCAGCTTGAGGTGATGGCAACGGCTGCAGACCCTTTTTTTGCGGCGCAGAAGATTGCTGAAGAGATCCCAGATGTCATCACCTTGGATGTGGAAATGCCGCGTATGGATGGGCTCACCTTCCTTCGTAAGATTATGAGCCAGCATCCGATCCCAGTGGTGATCATCTCGAGTTTGACCGAACAGGGAACCTCTACCGGGATGAAAGCATTGGAGCTCGGAGCGGTCGAGATCATCACCAAACCGCAGATGAATACGAGGCAGTTTATCGAGGAGTCTCGTATCCGTATATGCGATGCTGTGAAAGCGGCTGCATACGCGCGTTTGCGGAGACCGACTAGGGCTACAATGTCAGGGACACCAGAGGTGCACCACGTTGGGCCGAAATACTCAGCAGATGCTATTTTGCCTGCAGGACATCCGACCAGTATGATTAAGACGACGGAGCTTATCATTGCTGTCGGCGCCTCTACAGGAGGAACAGAAGCCTTGACGACCTTCCTAAAACAGATGCCAATTGATTGTCCGGGGATCGTCATCGTGCAGCACATGCCTGAAAAGTTTACCACGTCGTTTGCCAATCGCTTAAACGAGATTTGTCAGATTACGGTGAAGGAAGCATCTAATAACGACACCGTTTTGCGAGGGCAGGCATTGATTGCGCCCGGAAATTTCCACACGCTACTTAAGCGTTCTGGAGCGAAGTATTATGTGGAGGTTAGAGAGGGACCTCTCGTGAATCGTCATCGTCCGTCCGTCGACGTCCTTTTCCGTAGTGCTGCCCGTTATGTCGGGGCAAATGCGATTGGGGTGATTATGACGGGCATGGGAGATGATGGGGCGAAGGGGCTTCTCGAGATGAAGGAGGCGGGAGCGCGTACTGTGGCGCAGGATGAAAAGAGCTGTGTCGTCTTCGGGATGCCTAAAGAGGCGATTAAGCTCGGGGCTGCAGACCGAGTCGTACCTCTCGAACAGATTGCGGGCGAGGTGCTCAAGCTCGCCAAAGCCTTTTAGCATCAGCTCGTTTTGGTACTATTGTTGTTCAGAATCGAAGAGACGCTGGTGAGGTTGTTGCAGCGTCTCTTTTTTTGTAAAAAAATACACAGATATGAAAAAGAAGCTTGTTGTTATCCTTTTCTTGTTGGTGGCTGCGTGTCCATTTTTTAGTTCACAGGCCAAAGCGCAGTATCACTATGAATGGGGCGTTGGCGTGAAGTTTGGTTCTCCATGGGCTAGTATCAATGCAAAGTATTTTCTCAATCATCATAAGGCGCTTGAGGGGTTGTTGCATCTTTGGGGTTCTGGAGTTGGCATTACGGGGCTTTACGAACGGCATTTTATGATCGATGCGGCGCCTGGACTGCGTTGGTATCTCGGCGGTGGGGTGCATACGGCGATACAGGGCGGTGGACGACAGAGCTACAATCCGTATTCTGGCTCCTCCTACAGTCAGGTCTATTTGGGAGTGGATGGGGTTATTGGTTTGGAATACTCTTTTGAGAAATATCCTCTCGCGTTGGCGCTAGATGCTTCGCCTTTGCTTAACATCGTCGGTGGTCCTTCTTTTTGGTGGAATACGGGTTTTGCCATCCGCTACACCTTCTAGTTTTGGCCTCTAGGGGAGCTTTGGGCTTCGCTCTTGAAAAGAAAATTAGAAACTTGAGAGTCTTCTATTTCGTTGATTCTCTTTGAGAAATACGTTTAGCGAAAAATATTTTCTCTTTCGTGCTTTGCTAATTAGAAAAAGAGTTATACCTTTGCTCTCGGTTTAGGGGTTACGGTTTTACAGAGTGGCCCGTTCGTCTAGGGGTTAGGACGCAAGGTTTTCATCCTTGTAACAGCGGTTCGATTCCGCTACGGGCTACAACAATTTCTAAGGTTTGAAATGGCAAACATTAAGTCAGCAAAGAAACGGATACGTCAGAACGAGAAGCGTCGCTTGCACAATCGTTACTATGCGAAGACTGCGCGTAATCTAGTTCGTTCTATTCGTGCTTCTAAGGACGCGAGTGAGGTTGACGCAAAGTTGCCTCTCGCTATGAAGCAGTTGGATAAGCTGGTGAAGATGAATATTATTCATCGCAACAAAGCTGCGAACTTGAAGTCTTCTATGGCGTTGCACGCAAACGCGTTGCGTGCGTAGTCCTGATTGGGTTGAATGTCAGAGGGGAAGCCTTAGTGGTTTCCCCTCTTTTCTTATTGTAGATGACGGGGGATAGAAAATACTGTTTTAGGGTGTTTGTGCATCCATGGTGCGGCGATAATGTCCCCTTTTCTCAGTGTCTCGCGACACTGGACTATACTTCCTCATTTTAATACACTTCTCTAGAAGGAATACTTAGCAACCTCTCTACCTTTTTTCGTGCTATCTTTGTGCAAACGTAGAGCTATATCTAGGACACGCATGGAAACAACACCGATTGCTATACAAGACCTCTACGGAGGTCCTTATCGCCATTGCTTTGGGTGCGGAGCAGATAACGTTGCTGGTTGGCATATCAAAAGCTATGTGCAGGGCGAGGAAGTGATTGCACATTATACGCCACGTCCCGAATATACGGGGGGCGTCCCCGAGTACCTCTATGGGGGGCTCATTGCTGCGATTTTAGATTGTCATGGTACGGCGGCCGCTGCCGCATTCTATCACCATGCACAGGGCTTTGAACTGGGGCGCGAGCCTCTTGTACGTTGTGTAACAGGTTCGCTCACCGTGAACTATCGGAAGCCGACCCCCATGGGGCAGGAGCTGGAGCTGGTCGCTCGCTGTCTCAGTATCGAGGGACGTAAAGTCAATTTGGAACTTGGTGTACGAATTGGCGACACGCAGTACTGCGACGGAGCGATGCTCGCGGTGCGTGTAAAGGAATAATCTCGTCCCTTCCGTGCAGATGCACAAGTTCTTTCTTTCTATCCTACTCTTCATTGTGGTACATACCGCCTTTGCGCAGCGAGGGGGGGAGTCTACGTTTGCTTATCTGAAGCTCCCGTTGTCGCCGCGTATTGCAGCTCTTGGGGGGCGTATCCCTGGGTATGGAGGTGAGAAGGAGCTTTCGTTTGCCATCGCTAACCCCGCTTTTGCTACCCCTTATTTGCACAATGCCGTAGAGGTCACTGGGCATCTCTTATTCGCAGATGCAAAGTATCATTCTGCTGCCTATTTCTTTGCTGTGGATAGTACGCTTACCCTTGGGGCAGACCTCCGTCAGGTATGGTATGGGCGTTTTCAGCGACGTGATGAACGGGGCATACCAGACGGTTCGTTTGCTGCGTATGAAATGGCATTGGGCTTGCGAGCAGCATATCGTTTGGGGAGAGGCTGGAGTGTCGGCGCATCGCTTACGCCACTCTATTCGTTGTTAGAACGTTATTGGTCTTTAGGGCTGGCGTGTGATTTAGGTGTGGGCTATACTGATGCCGAAGGGCTCTTTTCCGCGGGCTTAGTCCTGCAGAACTTTGGCGGTACGCTTAAAACCTACTCTGGACGGCGCGAGACTGCTCCCTTTGAACTGTTGGGAGGCATTAAGATCCGTACGCGGCATGCACCGTTAGTTTTTGTTTTTACTCTACAACATTTAGAAAATTGGCAACGCCGTTTTGTGCGCGAAAGTGCCTATACATCTGCAATAAGAGACGGGGTGAACCCGAAAGATAAGCCCTCGATTATCAGTGAGATTGGGGCGGAGATTCTAGCACACCCCGTCGTGGGCGTGGAGTTTCATCCCTTTCGCTACTTCTTTGCACAAGTCAGTTACAACCACGCGCGGCGAATGGAAATGCTCATCCCTAACCAATATTCTACTGAGGGCTTTGCTTGGGGGTTTGGGGTGCAGGTACAGCGTGTGGCGGTGCGCTACAGCCGAGCCTTTTACCATCACGCTGGCGCTACTAATCACTTTTCTCTTGCTTTTTATTTTAGCGGTGGACGAGATGCGGCGATGCGTCCGTATCGTTCCTCACCTCGCCCCGTTTTACCCCCTATTGACGAAGAAAGCTTGGAAGAATGAAACACGGAATAACGATAGCCATTGACGGACTCTCCTCTTGCGGTAAGAGTACCTTTGCGAAAGCCTTGGCAAAAGAGTTAGGGTATACCTACGTAGATACTGGGGCTATGTATAGGGCTGTAACGCTCGCTTTCTTGCGAGCGGGTATTCACACACCAGAGGCTCTCCCAGAAGCAGACGTTGAGCGGTTTCTGCGCGAACACGCGGTGTCATTTCAGACGGTCGGCAAGGAGCAGCGCGTTACCCTCGATGGGCAGCCCTTGGGAGATGAAATTCGCACTGCTGATGTCAATGCTTTGGTGAGCAACGTAGCCTCTATCCCGATGGTGCGAAAAGCGTTGGTACGCCAACAACAGGCTCTTGGGGTGAATGGGGCTATCGTGATGGATGGGCGCGATATCGGACAAACCGTATTCCCCGACGCTGAGCTTAAGATCTTCATGGTGGCGAGCAATGAGGTGCGTGCACAGCGACGCTTTGACGAATTGAAGGCGAAGGGGATGCCTGCGAACTACGACGAGGTGTATGCTAACCTTGTTTATCGCGACCAAGTCGATCAGAACCGCGCTTGCGACCCTATGCGGAAGGTAGAGGATGCCCTAGAGCTAGACAATTCGCAGATGACCCCCGCCCAGCAGATGGAGTGGGTACTCCCCTTGGTACACGAACGAGTAAAGCGGTTAGTCTAACCGATGTGGGTAGAGATAGACCCCCATTCGGGCTTCTGTTTCGGCGTGGTACGAGCCATTGACCTTGCCGAGCAAGAGTTGCAGCGGAGCGGTAAATTGCTCTGTTTGGGGGATATCGTACACAACGGTGCTGAGGTACAGCGTCTTCAGGAAGGGGGGCTCGAAACGATCTACTACGAAGAGCTTGATCGCTATCCAGCCCAGCGCATTATGTTTCGTGCACATGGTGAGCCCCCTTCTACTTACGAAAAGGCGCGTGGGTTGGGGATGGAAATCATCGACGCTACGTGCCCAGTCGTGCTGCAATTACAACGCAAGGTAAAGCGCAGTGGCGAGGTTCTGAAGTTACAGGGGGGGCAAATCATCATCTTTGGTAAACCAGACCACGCCGAGGTCAACGGGCTACTCGGGCAAACCGACTGCGACTGCTATGTCGTGCAGACACCCGACGACCTTACCACGATTGACTTCCGTCGCCCTACCGAGTGTTTTTCACAAACTACGATGAGTGCCCGTGATTATAAGGCGCTCACTGACCAGATAGAGGTGCGTATGCGTGCACTTTCTTCTGAAGCACCGCCGCCGCTCGTGATACACGCCAGTACGTGTGGACAGGTAGCTAACCGTCACGAGTCGTTGGCGCGCTTTGCGCAGCAGCACGATGCGATACTTTTTGTGAGTGGTAAGAAGAGCTCCAATGGTAAGATGCTTTTTGAGGAGTGTCGGAGCGTTAATCCACACACTTACTTCATTGTCGGGACGGAAGATATCCCCTTGGCTGATTTAGCGGGTGTTGCGCGCCTTGGTATTTGCGGGGCGACCTCCACGCCTCGTTGGCTCATGGAAGCCGTGGCAAAGCGGGTGGAAGCGACCTATCCGAACCCATCTTAGTCCTTAGCGCAATCTCTATGACGGTTAGTAAGTTGCCCGCTCTCTACCCCTTACTCTTTGAAACGGAGAATGTGCCCCGCATTTGGGGAGGATCTAACCTTGGTAGTCCCGTGGAGGGCGTGCCACTCGGCGAGCGTTGGTTGCTTTCCTCATTGCCCGAAAAGGAGACGCCTGTTGCTAACGGTCTACTCGCGGGGACGCGCCCGTCGGAGCTTGCCGAGCGTTATGGCGCAACGCTTCTAGGTAAAGAAGGCTCTTGGGTGAATATACCGTTGGTGAAATGGATCGACACGCGCTTACCGCTCTCCATCCAAGTGCACCCTAACGATGAGATGGCACGCCGCATGGGCGAACCCCACGGTAAGACCGAAATGTGGTATTGTTTAACCAGTGCGCCCGAGGCAAAGATTTACGTCGATACGCGCAAGCATTTGTCGCAGGAGGAACTCAGGGAGGTTATCGAAACCCACCAGTTGGAGGATGCCCTTGGGGTCTATACGCCACGCTACGGCGATATTATCTACGTGCCCGGAGGGGTACTTCACTCTATCGGCGGGGGCATACAGCTCATTGAAATACAGCAACCTAGCGATACGACCTATCGCCTTTACGATTGGGAACGAACCGACGCTAACGGACAAAAGCGCCCCCTACAGTTAGAACTTGCTTACCAAGCTTACGACCCCAAGGCGCGCGTAAAGATTGTCCCCGCTGGGGAGGGACGGACAGACTCGCCGATGCGTCTTCAAGAGCCCCCGTTCACCGTTGCCAACTACGAGCTTGAGCCCACACAGCCGCAGCGGTTTACGCAGAGCGGCGGTTGCCGTTTCTATCTTGCCCTGCAACCTGTGACGCTTGGTTGGACAGCGCCGAACGGTGCGGAGCAACAGATGCTCCTCCCTTCGATGCGCCCCGTACTTATCCCCGCAATCCTTCCGTCTTACGCTTTTTGCGCAGAGCAGGAACGAACGCTTCTCCTCGAGTTTTCTATGGGGCTGTAGTGGCTTTGCCGTGCTGCGAGCCTATTCCGCCATTTCTCGCCTAGCGGCTTGAAGAGCCGCCGTATCTCTAAATATCGTACCTTTGCCACAGGTACGAATTGATAAATAGCGAAGGTGATGTATGGTAAGATGCAACAGCACTTGGCTAAAGAGCTCGCTGCCATTGACGAGGCAGGGCTCTACAAGCGCGAACGGGAAATAGTTACCCCCCAAGGGGCTGAGATTAAGGTAAGCTCGGGGGCAGACGTCCTTAACTTCTGTGCGAATAACTACCTCGGACTCTCTGATAACCCCACCGTGATTAACGCCGCGAAGGAGATGATGGATCGCCGCGGCTATGGGATGTCCTCCGTGCGCTTTATTTGCGGGACGCAAGACATTCACCGAGAACTCGAACGCGCCGTAGCTTCCTACTTCGGGCTCGAGGACTCCATTCTCTACGTCGCATGCTTTGATGCCAACGGCGGGGTGTTCGAACCGCTCTTTGGTGAAGAGGATGCGATTATCTCTGACGCGCTCAACCACGCTTCGATTATCGACGGGGTACGTCTTTCCAAGGCAAAGCGCTATCGTTATGCGAATGCGAACATGGAGGAGCTTGAGAAGTGTCTGAAAGAGGCACAAGCACAGCGCTTCCGTATCATTGTGACCGACGGGGTCTTCTCTATGGACGGTAACGTTGCGCCCCTCGATAAGATTTGTGCACTCGCAAAGCAGTACGATGCCCTCGTGATGGTAGACGAGAGCCACTCCGCGGGTGTGGTGGGGAAAACGGGGCATGGCGTGACCGAGCTCTATAACCTCCGTGGTGAGGTAGATATCATTACTGGGACGCTTGGCAAGGCCTTTGGTGGCGGCTGTGGGGGCTTTACTGCGGCACGTCAAGAGATTGTCGACCTGCTCCGTCAGCGCTCTCGTCCATACCTCTTTTCCAACTCCGTACCTCCGCCTGTAGTGGGGGCAAGCCTTGCCGTTTTCCAGATGTTGGAAAAGGACGACTCGTTGCACGCTAAGCTGATGGAAAATACAGAGTATTTCAAGAAGCGGATGCTCGACGCGGGCTTCGATATTAAGCCTAGCCAGAGTGCTATCCTTGCCGTAATGCTCTACGACGCTAAGCTTTCGCAGCTTATGGCAGCGGACATGCTCGCCGAGGGGATTTATGTCACAGGGTTCTATTACCCAGTCGTTCCCAAGGAACAGGCGCGTATCCGCGTACAGCTTTCGGCAGCACATAAACGCGAACACCTCGACCGTTGCGTCGATGCCTTCGTCAAGATTGGTAAGAAGCACGGTGTGATAAAGTAGCTCAATGACGAACAGTATGCACGGTCATTCCCTAATACGGTAAATGACTGTGCCGTATTCGCAAAACGAAGCGCGAGTTCAGAACCTCCCCTAAAACGAGGTGCTGGGCTCGCGCTTCGTGTTTTCCTTGATACTTAATCCCCAAGTCTTAATGGCTAGTTCTGTATACCAAGTCGTTCTCTCGTTCCTTACCCTAGTGGGTGCGTTAGGAATCTTCCTCTATGGGATGAAGCTTTTGAGCGAATCGCTCCAGAAGGTCGCAGGGAAGCGCATGAAGCACCTCTTGGAGTCTATGACCAGCACCCGTCTCAAAGGTCTTTTGATGGGGATTTTGGTCACGGTCGTGATACAATCCTCGTCGGCTACGACGGTCATGGTCGTGGGTTTTGTCAACGCGGGGCTCTTGACGCTTGTGCAAGCCGTTGGGGTTATCATGGGGGCGAATATTGGGACGACCGTCACGGCGTGGATTATCTCCTTATTTGGCTTTCAAACCAATATCGGACTGATGGCGCTCCCCCTCTTGGGGCTCGGGGTGCCATTCCTCTTTTCAAAACGCGACAATCTGCATTCGATAGGGGAGCTAATCCTCGGCTTCTCGCTCCTCTTCCTCGGGCTTACATTTCTTCAAGACTCGGTGCCAGACCTGTCGCAATACCCTCACGTCCTTGAGACCCTCTCGCAATACACCCAGCTCGGTATTTGGTCCGTACTCCTTTTCGTGCTCTTCGGGATTTTGCTCACCGTCGTCGTACAGTCCTCGTCTGCCACCATGGCGCTCACGTTGCTGATGTGTGCCAATGGGTGGATAGACTTCACGATGGCGGCTGCGATGGTACTTGGCGAGAATGTCGGTACCACGATTACGGCGGTTATTGCAGCCTCGGTGGGGAATGTCTCTGCGCGTCAGACGGCGCTCTTTCACCTTGTTTTCAACGTGCTCGGGGTCTTTTGGGTCATTCTCCTTTTCACCCCCTTTCTCCATCTGGTCGACCGTATGGCACTCGAAAGTGGTATCGGCTCGCCTATCCTTGACCCATCCAAAGCCCCTATTGCGCTTTCCCTCTTCCATACGAGTTTCAATGTGGTGAATACGCTGGTTATGTTCTGGTTTACGCCGCAGCTGGTCGCTTTGGTGAAAAGAATCTTGCCGCAAAAGGAGACGGAGGACGAGGAGTATCGCCTGCGCTTCATCGGGCACGACTATATGCCCACGGGGGAGCTGGCGCTTCTCTCGGTTTGGAAAGAGGTTGGGGGGTACGCTCGACGTGTGCATCGGATGTTTGGCTTCGTGCAACGTATGCTCGACCCTGCCAATGAGAAGGACTTTGAAAAGACCTACCAACGCATTCTTAAGTACGAGAATATCAGTGACCGTATGGAGGTCGAGATTGGGAACTACCTCGGGCGTCTCCATACTTCGGAGCTTAGCGACAGTGCACGCCAACAGGTCAATGCCCTCATGAAGATTATTAGCGACATCGAGTCGGTAGCCGACTGTTGTCACAACGCAGGGAAGATCCTTAAGCGTAAGAGTGAAGCCAATATTTGGTTTAACGAATACATCCAACGCCACATAGACGAGATGATGGATTACGTAGACCAAGCCTTCACGGTCATGACGCAGAACCTAGAAAACAATTCTGAGGTGGATTTGGCGCCAGCAAAGCATTGTGAGGGGCAGATAGACCGCTATCGCAATGTTTTGAAGCGAGAACACCTTAAAAACGTTGAAACGGGGGTTTATTCCTACGAGGCTGGGGTCTTCTATTCTGACCTCTATTCACAATGCGAGCGCATGGGGGATTATATCATCAACGTCTCTGAAGATATCCAAGAGATGGGCTTGGTCGAGAAGAAGATGCCCGTAGAAGAAACGGAGGAGGAGGACGCTGGCGAATAGTCGCTCTTAGGTGTGGACAGCCCAATCTCTACGAGAGTCATGTCCTATGTGCCTAGTCGCCAAGCTGGGCAACCATAGCAACGTTTTGGGCTGCAGTAACGTTTGTGAAGCTGTAGGAGGGCTTGGCTGGTCGCGGCATTGTCGCACGTTACGCCAGAGGCGCGAAAGGCGGCAATAATTTGGTTCTCTTCTGCGGGGATGGTGGCATAGAGCGCTAAGGTCTCTTCGCGCTGCGCCGCATCTTGCCGCGATAACGCATAAGCGTATCGAAAGGGCAAGGCCGTGTTGAGCAACAGCAGCTGTTGCATGTTCTTTCCAAGGTGTTTTACCTGTGCTCGGGTGTCTGCCCCACAGAAGCGATAGTGCGTCGTCCAATAAGGGGAGGCGGCGACGGAGAATATTGCCCTTAATTCCTTGATAGTGCGCGCAGAGATCACTTGCGAAAAGAGGTGGTCGTGCTCGGCAATGAGGGCAGCGAGTTGGGAAATCCGAATTGAGGGGAAGCCCGTCGGTCGTAACCGTAGCATCTGCCATGCACTAGACTCCAGCGGCTTGAGCGTGAAACGAGAGGCTTGGTAGTTATAGGCTTGGGCTATGGTCTGCGTATAGTCATCGGCGGGGGTGTTGGGCAATAAGCCAGACTGCCCTTGGAGGATCGCCTCGACGAGCTGCCGATCGTCACGCACCTTGTACAGGCATTTCAAGGGTGTGGCTATGGCGAGGTCATACATCGCCTCGCTATTTACCTTGAGCCCTAGGGTGCGTGCTAGGGAACGGTAGAAGGCTTCTTCCCAATCTAGCGGCGCGGAGAGGCGTTCGGCGTTTATGCGCGTAGCGCGTTCCTCGAGACGTTCTATTAACAATCGGGCTAACCACGCCTTTTGTGGTACGGGGGGGACGCTTGCGAGGCGAGCATCGCAGGGCGGTGTGGTCTTGGAGGCGGCGAGGCTTGTCAGGTAGTCTGCATAAAGCGAAAGATACTGTCCTAAAAAAGTGTGTAAGCTCCATTTATATTAACTTGGAGGTGT
>CAJPTV010000002.1 GCA_905373665.1 Bacteroidia bacterium | reverse complement strand
TGCTGCTGGAGGAATGAAGAGAGGGGGGGCTTACACACTTTTACAGACACTACCGTGCGCGGTGCTCGTGGTGGGGGTCTTGTTCTACTACTGTTTGCCATCGCCCTTGTTCCGATCGCCAACGTGTACGGTGCTTTTTTCACGTGAAGGGACACTGCTTGCGGCAAGCATCGCCGATGACGGACAGTACCGCTTCCCTGCCATGGATCACGTACCCGAGAAGTTTGCCGCCTGTGCTATCGCCTACGAAGATCAGTACTTTCGCTACCACCCCGGGGTCAACCCCGTCTCTCTAGCACAAGCATGGGTGAGCAACCTAAAGGCGGGGCACGTCGTGCGCGGCGGCTCGACCCTCACCATGCAGGTAGCGCGTATGCTTCACCCAGGCGCTCCCCGCAACTATTGGAACAAGCTGGTAGAGATGATCTGGGCGCTCCGCCTCGAATGCTCATTCAGTAAAGAGGGGCTTTTAACCCTCTATGCGAGCCACGCCCCTTTTGGGGGCAACGTCGTGGGGCTAGAGGCAGCCGCATGGCGCTATTATCAAACCCATGCCGATAACCTCAGCTGGGGGCAAATGGCAGCCTTGGCAGTACTCCCCAACGCACCAGCGGAAATTTACCCGGGGCGAGCCAGCAGGTCTTTCCAACGGAAGCGAGACCAGCTCCTTCGGCGTCTCCATGCCGCAGGCATATTCGACGAAGAGACCCTTGCCCTTGCCCTCTTAGAACCCCTCCCCGCCCCCCCCGAATCGTTACCGCAACGGGCTTGGCAATTGGTAGGGCATGCCTATCAAGATGGGTTGCGGGGGCAGAATATCCACACCACACTCGACTATGACCTACAGTGTGAAGTAGAACGCCTCGTTGCAGACTATGCCGACCAACAGATGGGCTACATCGGGCGTAACACAGGAGTACTCGTGGCAGATGTCCTAACGGGCGAGGTGCTTGCCTATGTGGGTAATGTACCAGGGCTCAACCGTAAGTCGCAAGGATATGTGAACATGATTACCGCACGCCGCAGCTCGGGAAGTATCCTCAAACCCTTCCTTTACGCAGGGATGTTAGAAGACGGCTTATTGTTACCACAAGAGCTTGTCCCCGACCTCCCCATCAAGATAGGCACCTTCGCTCCTGAGAACTCTTCACACCAATTCGCTGGCGCAGTACATGCCTCGGCTGCCCTATCACGCTCGCTCAACATCCCGTCTGTGAACATGCTCCGCACGTATGGGATAGACGTGTTCCTTGACCTATTGAAAAAGCTGGGCGCTACCACCTTTAACCGCTCGGCAGATCACTACGGGCTACCGCTCATCTTAGGCGGCGGGGAGTGCTCCCTGTGGGAGATGTGCGGCATCTACGCTTCACTCTCGCGCACCCTAGTACGCTACACGCGGGAAGGGGGCAACTACTATGCTGACAACCTCCGCCCGCTCCGCTACATTACCCCAAAGGGGGAGGTGCAAGAGCATAGCGAAGTGCAATATCCGCCACTGAGCGCCAGCGCGATTTACCTCACCTTTCAGGCATTGCGCGAGGTGAACCGTCCAGAAGAGCAGAGTGGTTGGGGACTCTTCTCATCAACGCGCTCCGTGGCATGGAAGACGGGGACGAGCTACGGCGGACGCGACGCGTGGGCGATAGGGGTGAACGAACGTTACGTTGTCGGCGTATGGAATGGGAACGCTACGGGCGAGGGGCTCGCTTCGCTTTCAGGGGTAGAAAGTGCAGCCCCGTTGATGTTCCGCGTGTGGGGACGCCTCCCACGCTGTGGCTGGTTTACGCCACCGTATGACGACCTCCGTCCGTTGGAAGTCTGCGTTGCGAGCGGACTCCCCCCGAACGAGCATTGCACAGCACGCGACACCATCTGGATACCGAGGCGGGAATACGAGTACGCCCCCTGCCCTTATCACCGACTCGTGCACCTTGACGAAAGTGGGCGGTATCGCGTACACGCCTCGTGCTATCCTCTCGAACAGATGCAACACCAGTCTTGGTTCGTACTCCCCCCAGCCATGGGCTGGTTCTACGGACAGTGGAACCCGACCTATCGCCCCTTACCGCCTTGGCTAGCGGGGTGTGACGAAGGGGCAGGAGCGCAGAATATGCAGTTTATTTACCCGCGTCAAGAGGGGGTGGAGCTCTCCGTGCCGCGCGATCTGGATGGTAAGCCGAGCCCTGTCCGTTTCGAGTTAGCACATTCCCGTCCCGAGAGTCGTGTCTTTTGGCACTTAGACGAAACCTACGTCGGCGAAACGCTACACCTGCACCAGTTACAGCTCCTCCCCGAGGAGGGGGAACACACCATCACCGTGGTAGACGAAGTGGGCGGACGGCGGAGTATCCACTTCCGTGTGGTATATCGGGCGAAATAGACACTCCGACTCCCACACGAGCTGCGCACCCTTAGCGCCATGTTAAAATCGTATCTTTGTGAGAACCAACGGAAGGAGACAAAGATGACCGAGGAACGCAGGCTACCCATCGATACGCAAACCTTTGAACAGGTGCGTAATGCTGGAACTATCTATGTAGACAAGACCCTGTACATAGAGAAACTCCTTTCACTCGGACGCTTCTTCTTCCTAAGTCGCCCCCATCGTTTTGGCAAAAGCCTCTTCCTATCTACCCTTCAAGCCTATTTTGAGGGACGAAAGAACCTCTTCGAGGGACTCTATATCGCTGACCATGAAGCGGAGCTTGCCCGCAGGCAACAGCGTGAGCCGTGGGAGGAAATGCCTGTGCTTTACTTCGATTTCAATGCGAGAGACTATGGCAATCAAGAATCTCTTCCTAACCGTCTCTTGAAACAACTTAAGAAACTAGAAGTGAAGTATCAGGTCGTAGGAGAGGGAGACGTACCAGAAGAGCGGTTCATTTATCTCATAGAGACGATTTATGAGAGTATGGGTAAACGGGTCGTCATTCTCGTCGACGAGTACGACAAACCCCTCCTCGAGACGATAAATGACCCCGAGCTCAACGATACCAACCGTCTGCTCCTCAAAGCCTTTTACGAGGTTCTTAAGCACTGCGACGAGTATATCCGCTTCGCCTTCCTAACGGGCGTAACCAAGTTCAGTAAGACCAACCTCTTCAGCGGGGCGAACAATTTGAAAGACATCTCTCTCTTAGATAACTACGATGCCATTTGCGGCTTCACTGAGCAAGAGCTTACTGACAACTTTATGCCCGAAATAGAGCGACTCGCCCTAGCAGAAAATACCAACGTAGAAGCAACACGCCAACGACTCAAAAAAGAGTACGACGGGTATCGCTTTTCACGAAAAGGCGAGAACGTCTACAACCCCTTTAGTCTACTGAACGTCTTGGCAGATAGCACCTACAACTACTATTGGTTCGAGACCGCCACCCCCTCCTATCTAGTCAACTACTTGAAACGCACTCACCTCTTTGTCCCTGATTTGGACAAGGATATAAAGGTCGGGGTACAGGCGGTACAAGATTTCCGTTACAACGACCACGACTCGCTCATCCCCCTTCTCTTTCAATCAGGTTACCTTACGATTAAGGGGGTGCTGGGCAATGGGATGATCGTCCAGTTAGGTTACCCTAACGAGGAGGTGCGCTTTGGTTTCCTACACGAACTCTTACCGCTCTATTCCAGCTTTACGCGCATCAATATCGATATTGAAGTACTAAAGCTTTATGAATTCTTCGACGCTGGCAACCTTGCCAAGGTTATGGAGCACGTCGTGACCTTCCTTGCTGGGGTTCGATACGGTAACATCCCCAAGGGAGAGAAGGGACGTCCGTTGCGCGAACAGTACTACCAAACCGTTCTTTACGCCGTCTTTCGCCTGTTAGGGGTGTATGCTCAAACGGAGGTCGTCTGTGCTACGGGGCAGATCGACATGCTTGTTGCCACCACGCACCACGTTTACATCTTCGAGTTCAAAGTCAATACACAGGGGACGGCACAGGATGCCATTGCGCAAATCAAGGAGAAAGAGTACTTCCGCCTAGTAGCCCCCGAGGGACGAACCCTACACCTCGTAGGCGTAAGCTTTGATGAGAAGAGCCGCAACGTAGGCGAGTGGAAAGAAGAGATACTCACGCCAGAGACAGGCGGGGCTAAGGGAGGGGGCTCACACCAGACGCTCCGTAGTGCGGAGTAGACTGGGGGAAAGAATAGGCAAACCCGTTTAACTCTCCTCCAGTGCCTTTTGCAGGGCAAACATGCGGTCGCGGTGTAGGGCAGCCTCTTTGAACTCCTTCTTCTTGGCAGCTTCCTTCATCGCACGCTCCTCTTGCTGAATCGCTTTGCGTAGCTCCGCAGGCGAAAGCTTCTTCGCCTGCTCCGCCTCTTGAACCTTTTGCTCCTCGATTTGTGCTTTCTCCTGACTCTGATTGTCAAAGAGGAACTCGACGGCACTCCCCTCTAGCAGAGACTTGCGGGTCTTCTTCCGAAGCTGCTGTGGCGTGAGATGATGTTCCTCGTTATAGGTATTCTGTATCTTACGCCGACGCTCGGTTTCGCTAATCGTCTGCTGCATCGAATCGGTAATGTGGTCGGCGTACATGATAACGAGCCCGTTCACATTTCGTGCCGCACGCCCTGCCGTCTGAGTGAGCGCACGCGCCGAACGAAGGAAGCCCTCCTTGTCCGCATCGAGGATCGCCACCAACGAGACCTCCGGCAAGTCTAACCCCTCGCGGAGAAGGTTAACCCCGATCAGTACGTCAAAGTCCCCAGCTCGCAACTCGTCGAGGATGCGTACACGGTCGAGCGTATCGACGTCGGAGTGGATATACTCGCACTGCACCCCCACTCCACGTAGGAAGTCTGTCAGGTTCTCAGCCATCTTCTTAGTGAGGGTCGTGACCAGTACCCGCTCCGCGCGTTCCTTGCGTAGCTTTATTTCGGACAAAAGGTCGTCAATTTGCCCACGAATGGGGCGGACGTCGATTTGCGGGTCAAGCACCCCCGTGGGGCGAATGAGCTGCTCGACAAATACCCCGCCACTCTTCTCCAGCTCATAGTCGGCTGGGGTGGCACTCACGTAGAGCACCTGCCCCACCTGTGTTTCAAACTCCTCGAGCTTGAGAGGGCGATTATCTAGCGCCGCAGGGAGGCGGAAGCCATACTCTACCAAATTGCTCTTTCGCGCAAAGTCGCCACCATACATCCCCTTAATTTGCGGGATCGTGACGTGGCTCTCATCAATGACTGTGAGAAAGTCGTCAGGAAAGTAATCTAACAAGCAGAAGGGGCGCGACCCGGGCGGGCGTCCGTCGAAGTAACGCGAGTAGTTTTCCACCCCCTTGCAGTAACCGAGCTCACGCATCATCTCCATATCGTTCTCGACGCGCATCTGAATGCGTTTCGCCTCGGCGTGCTTCCCCTCGTTGGAAAAGTAATCTATCTGACGGACGAGATCGTCCTGAATATTGCGTATTGCGCGTTTTAAGCGCTCTTTTGTCGTGACAAAGATGCTGGCTGGGTAAATAGTCACCTCTTCGAGTTTCTCGTCGATTATGCCCCCTGTAAGCGGATCGAAGCTCTGGAGCTTCTCTATCTCGTTCCCCCAGAAGACGATGCGGTAGGCATAGTCGCCATACGCCACGGCAATATCCACCGTGTCGCCCTTTACGCGGAAGTTCCCCCGTTCGAGCACCAGCTCAGTGCGCATATAGGTAGCGTTGACGAGGTGGCGCAGAAACTGGTCTTGGTTGAGGCTCGCCCCGACACGCAGGGTAACGGTGTTCTCGTGAAAATCTTCAGGGTTACCAATCCCGTACAGGCACGAAACCGAGCACACCACGATGACATCCGTCCGCCCCGAGAGGAGCGCGGAGGTGGTGCTTAGGCGCAGCTTCTCTATTTCGGCATTGATGGAGAGGTCTTTCTCTATGTAAGTGTCGGTAGAGGGGATGTAGGCTTCTGGCTGGTAGTAGTCGTAGTAGGAAACGAAATACTCTACCCGATTGCTGGGGAAGAACCCCTTAAACTCGCTGTAGAGCTGTGCCGCAAGCGTCTTGTTGTGACTAAGCACGAGAGTCGGACGGTTGAGCTCGGCAATCATGTTCGCCGCAGTAAAGGTCTTTCCAGAGCCTGTAACCCCGAGCAACACTTGGTGACGCTCGCCGTTACGAAACCCCTCGACGAGCTGACGGATCGCCGCAGGCTGGTCGCCCATGGGGCGGAAAGCGGCTTCTAATTCAAACCGATCCATTATGCTTATTTCGCGGGCGCTTATTCCTTTTCCACCGCATCAATCATCGACTGAAGGGTGTAGTGTTCCGAAGCCACGTGTCTCATGTAGTTCTCATACAGCGCCTCGATGATCGGGAGGAGCTTGCCGCGTGCTGCGATGGTCGTCCCACACTCGTCGTGCTTTTGCACAAGGTAGTGGATGCTGTACTTTTCGGTGGTCTGCCCAGGTTCGTAGGCGGGCATCTTCTCATCTTCGGTGTAAACCATGCTCAGGAGCTTGGTCTCTACCATCCAGTGCAGTAGACGGTTCACGAGTCGGAGCGGGATGCCGTGTTCTTGCCCCAGCTCTTCGGAGGTTAGGGGACGCTCGCCGAGCTTGAAGCGCTGTACGATGGTCGCAAGGAGCAACATACTCAGGATCTTCGTGCGCTTAGGGCTCAGGTTGTTTGCGTCGCGTTCAAACTCATAGAGCTTTACATTTTGGATGGCGTAAGAGAGTTCCGCACCGACGAGTATAATAAGCCAACTCACCTGCAACCACATAAGGAAGAGGGGGAGGGCGGCAAAGCTCCCGTAAATCCCATTATAGCGCGAGACGCCAAACTGAAACGCGATGTAGAACCATTGGGTCACCGCGAAGCCGATCCCTGCGAGAGAGCCCGCTACGAGCGCCGACGAGAACTTCACTTTGGTGTTCGGCATCACGACGTAGAGGAAGGTAAATGCCAACGAGAGTAGGACGTAGGGGGTAAGGCGCAGCAGCACGAGCATATAATTCTGTATCAGCCCCAACACCTCGATGTTGTGCGCAGCCTTGACAAGAAAGGACTTGAGTAGGACGTTCGCACTACTTGCCGCCAAGATAAGGAGCGGCGCGATCAGCATCATAGACAAGTAGTCACTAAACTTGCGAAACCAGCTCCGCGGTGTCGAAATGCGCCAAATGACGTTGAAAGACTTCTCGATGTTGTTAAAGACCTTGATGACCGACCAAAAGAGCATCACGACCCCAATCCCTGCAATGAGTCCCGCCCCCGTCCGCTCCAAGAGCGCCGAGGAAAACTCTATCAATTTGGTACTCACCTCGGGATATGCCGAGAGCTTTTCGTGGATAACGTCGGTCAGTCTGCGCTCCAAACCGAAGCCCTTCGCAATCCCGAACCCCATGGCGACGATGGGCACCATCGACATCACCGAGTAGTAGGTCAGCGCCGTGGCACGTAGCTGCACACTGTTGTGCGTAAACTCGCGCATTACCAGCAGGATGATGCGCAGCAGGCGTAGCAGTCGTTGTCGTGCCTTGGGGTATTCTTCGTATTCTATAATCCAGACATCCCGCTGGATGAAACGTCGGAAACGTCGGTAGCTGGCTTTCAGAAAGCCGATCTTCTTCTCCCTCATCTATCTTTTACGATACGGTGCCTAGCCACTTTTTTTGCCTCATCGCCTCGCACCTCCACGACATACACACCTCGCGGCAAATGTCGCATATCTATTTCATACCCATAGCCACTCCACTGCGCCTGAGCGACCACAGCCCCCGCGACGTCGTAGACCCGCACTTGGGTCATAAGTGATGACGAAGAGACGCGAAGGCGCTCAGATACGGGGTTCGGGGCACACACCACCTCAAAGACGGCCTCTGGCGCTCGGGGCGAGAGGTAAATCGTGAACTGCTTGAGCTGATCAGTTACGCGAATAGCGACATCGCCACCCTGATAGCCTTCGGCAAAGACCCGTACACGCCGTATGCCACCCAAGAGCGCGAGTCCGACCTCCCCCTCCTCATTGGCTATATAGCGTTCGCCCTCATAAATCACCTCGCCGTGGGGAATGCGTCCCTCGTTTTTGTCCATTAAGACAAGGGTAACGTGAGATAGCTCGGGCGCTTGTAATACGAGCCGGATGTCAGGGTTTTCTTTTCGCAGACGAAGGTTAAAATGCTGCGTACCGTGCGCGGCACTAAAGACCGTTGCGGCATAATCTCCCTCGAGATACCTAAAGGGCGTCTCGCCGTTAGCATCCGTGCGCTCTACATACCCCGCGAGGTCTATTTCGGCATTGGCAACGGGCTTACCCGCAGTATCGACCACCGTGAACTCAAACGTGACGTTGTCGGCAAAGGTGAAGCGCAACGGGGGGAGCGACGCATGCTCCGTCACCTCTCTTTTCCCAAGGCGCTCACTTCGTACAAGGCTCTTTGTCTGGCTCGTGCGCTTGGTGGGTAGGAAATAAGACGCCGTTTCCTCCATCCCCACGCTTTGGATGCGCAGGGCAAGTTCTAGGGTTTTCCCTTCAACGTAGTCAAAAGACTTAGCAAGTGGAATAGTGATATAGTTGTTCTCTATCTTCAGCACCGTATCGCGCGTACGATCGCCGAGCACTTCGATTGCAGCACCCGAGAGCTTCTTTTGCTCTGCTAGGGTTAGAATATCTGCATAGAGCCCTCGGACGCGCAGCTCTTTTGCTTTGGAAAAGATGGGAATGCGTACCCCAAGGATACGCGAATAAGCCCCATCTAGCACGGGCTCGCCAAAGTAGTAGAGGGTCTCCGTCAGCTCCTCTGCTTGCTTTGAGAAGGGAAAAGTCGTTTGCCAAAGCGTCTCTGGGTTTAAGGATAAGCTGCCTATAACGCGCAGCGCTCGCCGTTCCAATAGCCGTTCACCTTGACGCAATTCTACCCAAAGGCGTGCCTCTTGGAATGGGGCTAAGGGGGGAGGGATTGTGGTTCGTTGTACGACGCTGCGCTCTGCGTTGTGCGCGAGGAGCGCTAAACTTTTTTCAACGTATTGCGTTTCTGCCCCCTCCCAATAGTAACGCAGCGTGCCGCCGTTGAAATCCAACATCCCTTTGTTCTCTAACAACACCTCAACCTCAAACGACTTGCCTGCCGCAGCCGTCAGAGTCGAAGCACTCCACGGTTCACTCAATTTGACGTCTAGAGCAAATACCTTCGTTGTGTAGGAGCGAGATGCGACTAGCTCCCCGCCGCGTCGTAACTGTAGGGCGAGGGAGAGGAGGGTTTGATTTTCCACCTCTTCTCCGATCTTGAGACGCCCCACGACGTACGCCACTTCGCCCGTAGCCATAAAGGGGGGCAACTCCTTCGTCACATAGGTGAGGGTGATTCCCTTGCTCGGTGTAACGGTGAGCCCGACGTTGACCCCTGCATACGGGATTTCCGTCCCCGCGTAAGAGATCTTACACCGCACCTCCCACTCATCGCCAGCACTCACCACCCCAGCCTGCATTACCGAAATGGGGGCAAGCGAGAGTTCTTGGATGCGTACGGGGCTCGGCACGCCTTCTAGGCAAGGGATTTCGGCAGAGTAGGTCTCTTTGTTCACCCCCCAGACCGTCAGGTGTAGCCCCGAACAGCCCGTGAGCCGTAGCCCATCAAACTGCGCCTCGCCACCACTGATTACCGCCTTTTGGTAACGTACCTCGCCCGAGGAATAATTGATGCGGAGTATCGCCTCCATCCCCTCCGTATCACAGCGGACACGCAGGGCCGTTTCTGACGAATAGACTTCTGGCGCATGGATCACCTGCAACGGCTCGGGGGCTTTACGCCGAAGGACGAGGCTCGGGTCGCCAAAGATATTCCACGTTACTGCGGTTACGCGCCCCGCCTTCCCAGGTTCGTCGTGATAACGCAATAGCATATCGTCTATCCCAGCCGTCATAATCCCCCCGAGGGTTACAACGTAGGGATGATCCGAACGCTTGGTAAAGTAATCGTTCATGCGGTCTTGCGCACGCATAGGGGGCGCCCAATACTGCTCATCGCTACTGGCACAGATTCCGATTGCGCCGCTCGGTTTCGTCCCATGTTGAGACCACATCCACGCCTCGGCAAAGCAGGGAGAGACCTCCATATCTCCGTTACTACAAGCAACGTCAAAAATCACGGGGAGTGCCTCCGTTTGCTCGAGAGCATAGACGTCGTTGACCGAATAGCCCGAGGTAGTCCAGCGGGTGCGATAGCCGTGCCCTACATAATTGATGACCCCGACGCCGCGCCCTACCTCCTTGGCTACGGACTCTGCGGTAATCTTCTTGTTGTCTTGGTCAAAGAGAAAAGCCACGCCCTTGTAACCGCCCTGTAGGAGCACACGCTGTAGCCCTTCGGAGTGTTCGTAGTCGGTCTCGTTATTGTCGCCGATCCCCCATCCCTCGTTTGAGGAGATACACAAGCCATAGTCAAGGCGGGTACTGGCGGCGGAGATATCGCGTTCGTAGTAAAGCACACGCTTGACCTGCACCTCGAGCTGCTCAAGGGTATAGGCGGGGAAGCGTCCGACGTAAACCTCATTACGCGAATCGTTGCCGACGAGCTGCCCATAAGCTTGGTCGCTATCTGCGAGCTTCGTAGCACCACGCCGTCGCAGCGGGGGGAGCTCCTCTCGATTGCCCACTAAGAGCAGATATTTTAGCGGCGGATCGTTCTGTTGGTAACGCTTCTGAAGGAAGGCGCGGAGTGCCGTACTGTCCTGCACCTTGGGGTAGCCCGTCCCCTCTTCGCCAAAGAGGACAATTTCCACGGGCAGCCCCTTATCGCGCTTCCACTGCACAAACGGCGCGAGGGTGGCAAGGTATTTGGCGGGGGTGGCAATCAGCAGCGCACCAGCCTCTACGTTTGAGAGTACCCCTTTGGTCTCTTGTCTTGTCTGTCGCTGTTCGCCCCTAAGCCCTTTCAAACGAAGGGTGAGCGACTGGGGGTTATAAAGCGTTTCGTGCAACGGTTGGTAAGCGTACGGACGTACATACACCGTCTGATACCACCCCTCACGGGCATAGTAAGGAGCACTAAGCTCCACCCGCTTTTTTGGGAAAAGAACGTCTTGTGAATAGACCGCCCCGCGTACCCGCGCTTTCGGAGACTGACCGACCAAGTGATGCGCTGCTGCGGGGGCGATACTTACGCCCGTGAGCCTTTCCTCGCCCTCCCAGTCTACCTCAAGGAGCTGTGCCCCTTCTGCGCCCGCTACGGCGATTTCGTAGGCAACCTCGGGCAGGTCGGGCTCGCCTGCTGCTGCCCAAGAGACGCCCTCTTCTAATACGGGGACTTTCCCCTCCGCATAGCCTCTTGGGCTTTTCAACTTAAGGGGTGGGAGAGCGACTCGGATTCGAGTCTCGTTCCCCTGTCGTTCTTGTCTCCAAACAACGGGCTGTGCTGTTGTCTGTAAACAGAGCAACCAAAGCCCCACTACGAGAAGCCCTTGCCAAGAGCTACGTCGGTTCTTCCTTTCCTTTTCCATCTTTCGCAAATATACGCACAATGCAGCTTTTGGATTCTCTAGCCCCCTTTTCTACGGGCGTTGGGGCGGGACTTAAAACTCTTTCTAAATAAATTGCTACCTTGCCCTAAATTAAAAACGCAAGAGATGGACTGTATCTGCTACTACACCGCGCTACATCTCGGACTCTGGAACGCATGGATACCCTCGTTTGGGCTCGTGATAATCCAACTCCTGTTTATGGTCTGTTTTCGAGAAACGGGGAAACGAGCGGTGGACACCTCGTGGTACACCCCCAAAGAGCGACGGCACGCACAGTGGAGTTTCGTTTGGCAGGGGGTTATCCTTATCCTATCGCTCTTTGTTCCCCTACGGCTTCATTCCCCATTCTTCTTTGCAGGCTTGCTCCTCTTTGCAATAGCGCTCGTAGGCTTCCTTGCTTCCTTTTTTGCCTACTGGAAGACGCCCCTCGACAAGACCGTCAAAAGCGGCGTCTACCGACTCTCGCGTAACCCGATGTATTTCTTCTTTTTCCTAGGCATGCTCGCAGCCTGCATCGCCAGCACTTCGCTTTGGCTACTCCTCGCAACAGCGCTCCTTGCCTACGAGACCCACCACGTAATTTTGGGTGAAGAACGGTACTGTACCGAACGCTACGGCGAAGAGTATCTGAAGTATAAAGCTCATACGCCTCGCTATTTCCTATTCTTTTAGGTAGCGAAGCTTATCCCAATAAACAATCTTTCTAGCACAATGAATACTGAAGACAAGATGCGGGAACGCCGCGAGTACCCCTCCGAGTGCACCACGATGATCGTGGGTAAATCTATGACCGCCGACGGCTCAATGATCGTAGCACGCTCAGAGGACTGGAACGCGATGTATGCCAAGAACCTCGAAATCTATGAAGATACGACCGAAGGTCCCACGAGCTTCGTAGCACGCGACAGCCCCTTCCGTTGCGACCTCCCCAAGGAGGCGCTCGGCTATACCGCCATGCCCACCTTCGACCTCCCCGGACACTGGGGTAGTGCGGGCTTCAATACGGCAGGGGTGGGGATGAGTGCCACCGAGAGCATCTTTAGTAACGAACGTGCCCTAGCAGCCGACCCGCTGGTGGAGAGTGGCGTGGCAGAGAACTCGGTCTTCAATATCGTACTGCCCTACATACGCACGGCACGCGAGGGGGTGGAGCGTCTCGGCAAGCTTATCGAGACCTTTGGTACTGCCGAGGGCTTCGGCGTAGGTTTTGTAGACAGCCACGAGATCTGGTACTTAGAGACCGCCTCGGGACACCGTTGGCTCGCTTGTCGGATGCCCGAAGACCAATACTTTGTAACGGGCAACCAAAGCCGCTTCCGTGTCTATGACCCTAAGGACAGTGCAAACTACATGGCGAGCGCCGACCTCATCGAGTTTGCCACAGCACACCAACTCTATGACCCAAGCAAAGGGGCATTTGACTTCCACGAAGCCTACATTCGCGACATCGAGCTAGATACGACCTACAACTATCCCCGTGTTTGGGGGTTACAAGCCCTTTTAAGCCCCGATATCAAGAACGACGTATCTAAGAACACCTTCCCCGTCTTTGCGAAGGCACAGCGCCCTGTAACGCTTGATGACATGCGGCGCGTCTTCCGCTTCCACTACAACGGTACGGAGCACGACCCCTATTTACACTCCAACCCGAAGGAGAAGTACCGCCCAGTCTCCATCTTCCGTACCACCCAAACGCACATTCTACACGTGCGCCCAGAGCTGCCGCAAGCGATCGGTCGAGTAGACTATTACGCCATGGGGATGGCAGCCCTCGGGGTCTTCGTACCGCTCTACCAAGGGGTGACCTCCTATCCGCAAGCCTATTTGTTGGGGACAGACCACTCCAGTGCTGACTCTGCCTATTGGAAGATGCGTAAGGTAATGACCCTCGGGATGGTGAACTTCAACCGCTACGCGCCCCTCATCCAAGAGACCTACGCAAAGCTTGAAGCAGAAATGACACAACGCCAGAAGGAGATGGAGCAGCAGTACCTAGCAATCTACAAGAGCCTACCGATGCACGCGCAGGATATGCTACAAGCCTTCTCTGACAAGACGCTGCTCGATGCGCTAAAGGTCGTTGACCGTTTGCAAGAGGAGCTCTTTACGCGCCTAACGAGCGATATCCAAGCAGAGTATAAATTTGCAGGAGCGTAAAACATAAAAAAGGGGGCTATAACGAATGTTTCAGTACGTACAGAGTTGCTTTAAGCAGTATGTGGGGTTTACGGGGCGTGCACGCCGTTCGGAGTATTGGTACTTTGTACTCTTCAATCTCCTAGTCTATACACTCCTTCTGACCTTTGCGGGACTAGCAGCCGTATTCGGTAGTAGAGTCGGTGCAGGTCTGATATTGGGACTTTACTACATCTATGCACTTGGGGTGACGCTCCCAGGGCTTGCTGTCGCAGTACGGCGGATGCACGACATCGGCAAAGGCGGCGGGTGGATATTCATCTCTCTTGTCCCTCTTATTGGCTTTATCTGGTTCTTAGTTCTTGCCTGCACTGCGGGCGAAACGGGCGAAAACCGCTTCGGGAAAGACCCTAAACGAACAGAAGAGGACGAGCAGGAAGAATATTCTCGTATGTGCTAACGAAAGCCAAGCGACACCGCAGTACGGAATGAGACGTTCCGTGCTGCGGTGTTTTTCTTAGAGGAGAGGGGGGCAGTATGTTTGAAACGAGGAACAAACCTTGCAACCTAGAGGAACAAACCTTGCAACCTCAGACACTAAACCTTGCAACCTCAGACACTAAACCTTGCAACCTAGAGGAACAAACCTTGCAACCTACGCCACGTAAGCTCAGCGAGGCGCAACGAACGGCGCTCATCTGCCACTACTGCGTCGATTGGAAAAGCGTACAACAGATAGCAGCATACCTCGGTCGCAACAAGAACTACATAAGGAATGCCGTTCTCCCCGCGTTAATCCAATCAGGAAAGCTTGAAATGCTATACCCGCAGGTAGAAAACCACCCACAACAACAGTACAGAACCCGAGCGAGCGTAACTTCGCAAGAGTAAATTCCCAGTCCCATGCCTCCAGCCCATTACCTTCGCCTTCACGAACTCGCAGAGCGGGTGCACAATGCCATTGCTGCACAGTTTACAACCCCCGTGTGGGTCGTCGCAGAGATAGCCTCCATCCGCGAGGCGCCGTCAGGACACTGCTATCTCGAACTTACGGAGTTTGACCCCGAAAGCCGCGTAGAACTCTCCTCCATGCGCGCCATGATTTGGGCAAAGCAGTATAGTGCCATTCGCCCCTATTTCGAGTCTATGACCCAAACCACGCTACGTAAAGGGTTGCAGCTCCTGTTGCGGGTAAAGGTGGAATATTCCGTACGCTACGGGATGGGGCTGCAAGTGGTAGATATTGACCCACAATATACCGTAGGCGAGCTCGCTATCCAACGCCAAAAGACCCTTGCGCAACTGGAAGCTGACGGGGTACTGGAGCTGAACCGTGCACTCCCCTTCCCTGAGTTCCCACACCGCATTGCCGTAGTGTCGGCTGCACAGGCTGCGGGGTATGAGGACTTCTGTCATCAGCTTGCTGCCGCTACCGCGCGTTACCATCTTCAGCTAGCGCTCTTTCCCGCACTCATGCAGGGGGACAAAGCCTCTGCCTCCATCCGAGAGGCGCTCTTTCGTATAGCCGATGCCGAAACGGAGTGGGACATCGTGGTTATAATCCGCGGCGGGGGTGGGAAAATGGACTTGAGTTGTTTCGACGACTACGAGCTTGCTTCCGTCGTAGCACAGTTCCCCCTACCCGTCGTGGCAGGGATTGGGCACGAACGCGACGTCTCGGTGGTGGACTACGTGGCGCACACCTCCCTGAAAACGCCGACCGCCGTAGCAGCAGCCCTCGAAGAGATCTTTGTGAGCGCCGAGGGAGCACTGCAACGGGTAATGCAAACCGTCGTCCCCTTGCTCGAGGGGTATACTGCCGAGTATGTTCAAACCCTGCAGCACCTCCAAGAAGAGGCCGTACTCCGTGCGACGCACCTTCTTTCACAATCAAAACAGGCTCTTCGTCTGCAAATGGAAGGGAAAGCGCTCGGGGTACAGAGCCTCCTGCGGCAATATGCGCCAGCGCTTAAACATCTCGTAGAAAAGGGGGCGTTGCTCGCCCAACACCGCCTCGATGCCTTCCCTCAACGGCTGCAAAACAGCGTACAGACGACCACGCCGCACGTAGAACGCGCCCTACAGCAGACGCGCATGGACTATCTGGTCACCCTAGCCGAATGCATGGCAAGCGACCCGCGTCAAGTGCTCCGCAACGGCTATGCGTTACTACGCCCCACCACTATGGCTGCTACGGGCGATCGGCTTGAGGTGGTAACTCAAGCGGCTACCTATCGGGTAGAAGTACAGGGGGTGGAAAAGGGTGCTCTTTTTGGTGACAAGACTACGGGAAAAAGCATCAGGGAAAGAATGGAGGAGGTGTGGTAGAGTATCCCTACCCACATATCTTTTACTTCTGTGTCAATAAAAAACATCGATTATGGCAATAACAACGGTCGACCAGCAGTCCGAATATCGCGCATGGTTACAAGACCTCAAGACGCGTATTCAGCAAACCCAAATCAAGGCGGCTATTCGCGTCAACACCGAGCTACTACAACTCTATTGGCAGCTCGGGGCAGAGATTGTCAAAAAGCAACAAGATGCGAAATGGGGTGATGGCTTCCTCCCCAAACTCAGTCAAGATTTGCTCGACGCTTTCCCTGAGATGAAGGGGTTCTCGTTGACAAATTTGCGAGATATAAGACAGTGGTATCTGTATTATAATCAAAAGGATATAATTCGCCAACAAGTTGTCGGTGAATTAGAGAGTAATAGCTCCCCCCACACCACTCTCGTAGTTCAAGAGCCTCCTACTTTTTCCGATCTTCTCGACGAACGACTCTTTTTTTCCATCCCTTGGGGGCATCACATCATGATTATGCGGCACTGCAAAAGCCTCCCAGAAGCAGTATTTTATATCCGCTCTACGGTGGAAAATAACTGGAGTCGCTCGGTGCTCAACCACCAAATCGCGTCGCGTCTTTTTGAACGTCAGGGAAAAGGCATTACTAATTTTCAAGAACGCCTCCCCAAACCCCAATCGGATCTTGCACAGCAACTCATTAAAGACCCTTATGTCTTTGATTTTCTTACGCTGCGTAAAGATTATGATGAGCGAGAATTGCAGGCATATTTGGTAGAGAACATGATACACTTTCTTCTTGAGTTGGGAAAGGGCTTCTGTTTCTATGGTAAGAATGTGCGTCTCGACGTCAATGGTGATGAGTTTTTCCTAGACCTCCTTTTTTATAATGCGCAGTTGCATTGCTACGTAGTCGTGGAGCTGAAGACCGTCTCCTTTAAGCCCGAACACGTAGGGCAACTGAAGTTCTATGTAACGGCAATCGATCGCCAACTCCGTCAAGAGGGCGATAACCCGACCCTTGGGCTTCTGATTTGTAAGGACAAGAATGACGTGGTGGCAGAGTATGCTTTATCTGACCTAATCACCCCGATCGGGGTCTCTGTTTACGAGCTCTACAACAATCTCTCGGAAGGGTATCAAGCGTCGCTCCCTACGATTGAGGAAATCGAACAAGCATTAGAATCCTAGAGGCTGTACGGCGCGTGATAGCGCAGCGTCAATTCTTGTAACGCCCTCGCCCTTTATAACAAGATCGTCACAGGACCGTCGTTCACCAACGCCACCTTCATGTCTGCTCCAAAGCGCCCGCGCTGGATGAGGCGACCAAGGGTAGACTCCAGCCGCACAATCATTTCCTCATAAAGGGGCTCGGCGACCTCCCGCGGCGCACTCTCGATGTAAGAGGGGCGGTTGCCTTTCGCACACTGCGCATAGAGGGTAAATTGGCTGACGAGGAGTAGGTCGCCCCCGACGTCCACGAGGCTTTTGTTCATCACCCCAGCCTCGTCATTAAAGATACGGAGGTTGGGGATCTTTCGCACCGAAAAGTCTAGGTCTGCTGGCTGGTCAGTATGCGTAAAAGCGACCAGCACCAATAGCCCATGCCCAATAGAGGCAATACACTCCCCATCGACAGTCACCGATGCCGAGCTCACACGTTGGATTACAGAACGCATGGTTTACTTCTTCCGTTTCTTGCGCTTCTTTGCCGCTTCAAATGTTTCCTCGCGTTCGTGTTCGCGACGGATGAGCGTCGTCCAGTCTGACTCCGAGGATCGGGAGAAGTCAAGCGTTGCGTCGCGCTCCTCCTCGTCTAGCTCAATGATAGAAAGGTGTTGCCCAATGAACTTCTCTATCGCCTCACGAAGCTTCGTCTCCTCAGGGGCACAGAACGAGATTGCCACACCATGCTGATTACCACGCCCCGTACGCCCAATCCGATGCACATAAACCTCGGGCTCGGTAGGCATGTCGTAGTTCACCACATACTGGATATTGGGGATGTCCAAACCGCGGGCGGAAAGATCCGTGGCGATGAGGATAGGGTTACTATCGTCAGAAAACGCGTTTAGAGCCCACTGTCGCTCCATTCGACTCAATCCTCCATGGATGACGCCAGTTTCGATTTCTACGCGCCGCATGGCGGCTTGTACGCGCTCGGCACGTACCTTCGTTCGCACGAAGACGAGGATCTTCGCCTCGGGGTGCTCGCGGATAACGCGCTCGAGGTAGAACCGCTTGTCATCCATCGCCACTTCCAAGAGGGCGTGTCGCACGTTGTGGGTAATCGGGTCTTCGGGCGCAATCTCAATGCGGATAGGGTTGTAGACCAGCCGATGGGCAAGGCGCTTTATCTCGGGCGAAATGGTAGCTGAGTAAAAGAGCGTTTGTCGCCGACGCGGCGTATGCCCAAGGAGGCTATCAATGTCTGGACGAAAGCCGAGGCTCAGCATCCGATCCGCTTCGTCTAAGACAAGGATTTGCAGACCATGGAGCAAGAGGTTACGGTTACGCACCAAGTCTAGGACGCGCCCAGGGGTAGCCACCACAATGTCTGGACGGCGGGGGATACTCCTCACAAGGTCGTCAATAGCCCCCCCTCCTGTAACACAAAAGACAGTTACGCCTGTCCCCTCGGCTAACTTGCGGAAGACCTCGGCAATCTGCCGTGCCAATTCGTAGGTCGGCACCAGCACGAGTGCGCGCGGCGTATGCTCCTCAGGGCGATACTTCGAACGTCCGAGGCGTTCAATGATCGGGATGGCAAAAGCCATCGTCTTGCCCGTTCCCGTTTGGGCAATAGCCAACAAGTCCGAACCCATAAGGGTTGGGCGTATAGCTCGGAACTGGATATCCGTAGGACGACGAAACCCCTCGCGCTTTAGATTAGCGGCAAGGGGTGCGATAAATCGGTAATTCTCAAATAACACGGTATGCGGCTCTGTTTTAGATGAGCGGGCAACTAGAGCGTAGACTTGAAGTCCCTAGAGAACTCTTCCCACGTCTTCGTCTCGTAAGCCCCCGTCGCAATAAACTTAAGGATAGGCTCTATCTGCTTTGGCGCTGCATAACCTGGTACGGTTGTAATGAGCTGTCCGTCTGCCTTCATATAGACGAGCATCGGGTAAGAGAGACGCCCAGCAGTGAGCGCCATCGCAAGCGGGTGTGTCCGCTCCTTCGCATCTGGCGTATATTCCTTACCGAGGAACTTAACCGTCTCGCGCTGCTCGGCATTGAACTTCACAGGGTAGAAGTTCTCGCCAATGTATTTAGCAATCCCCTCGTGCCCAAAGGTGTCAGCGTCGAGCTTTTTACACCACCCACACCAGTCGGTATAGAGGTCTATCAACAGGGGCTTAGGGTTCTTTTTCGCAGCCTCCATAGCCTCCTCAAGGGTGTACCACTTGAGCGGCGAAGCAGCCCGTAGAGAGGAAGTAGCGCAAAGAAGGAAGGCGAACAAAAGTCCGACAACGAGAGTCAAACGGCGTTTCATTTCTAATAGCATTATTTGGTAGTAATAACCCTCGTTGTAGCAAAATTGTTGTATTGCCTAGAAGTCAAAATAGATAAAGGGTTGCAAATCCGCCGTCTGTACTCGTAAAACGATGAGCACTAACACGAGCGTTAGGGCAAACTTCCATGCCCAATGGAGCGAGATAAAGTTACCACGGGCACGCTCTACCCACTGCGAGGGCATCCAGTGTAGCCCATAGCCCAAGAGTAGCAAGAGCGACGCTGCCCAATAGGCGGTAACAAACTGCGACAGATGACGAATGTCAAACGCCCCTGCGATTTGCCCCAGCACCTGCATCGCGTGCTCGAAGTTCGTGGCACGGAAGAATATCCACAAGAAGACCACATAGTGAAAACAGAGCACCCTGCGGGCAATCCGTACCCCCCGCTGCTCCAAGAAGGGGCGCGGTAGTCGGTCAATGAGCTTGCTCACCACGAGCCCTAAGCCGTGCGCTAGCCCCCAAAAGACAAACGTCCAGTCCGCACCGTGCCACAAGCCCCCGAGGAGCATGGTAAGAGTTAGGCTCATCCACATTACGAGGCGACCGTGCCGACTCCCCCCGAGCGGGATATAGAGATAGTCTCGCAGCCACGACGAGAGGGAGATATGCCAGCGTCGCCAGAAGTCCGTCAAACTCGCTGCTTTATACGGGAAATTGAAGTTAAGGGCGAGACGATAACCGAGCAAGAGGGCAATCCCGATCGCAATGTCCGTGTAGCCTGAGAAGTCACAATAGATTTGGAGGGTATAACCATACGACGCCATGAGGTTCTCCACGCCCGAGTAAGCAACGGGGTTGTCAAAGACACGGTCGACAAGGTTCAGTGCCAAGTAGTCTGACAAGATAATCTTCTTGAAGAGCCCAATCAGGATAAGGAAAAGGGCGTGTCCCGCTTCGCGCGCACTCAGGATGTAAGGGCGCTGGATTTGGGGGATAAACTCCGACGCTCGCACAATAGGGCCTGCAATAAGCTGCGGAAAGAAGGAGAGGTAAAAGCCGAAATCTATGATACTTCGCAGCGGCTTAATATCCCCGCGATACACGTCCACAACATAGCTGATGGCTTGGAAGGTGTAGAAGCTAATCCCCACGGGCAAGAGCACCATCCCCACCTCCGAGGGCTTGTCTAACAGCCACGCGAGGAACTGCGCAAAGAGGTTCGTATGCTCGAGCTGTACATCCGCTAGCGCGTTAACGCTGTTCACAAAAAAGAGTGCATACTTGAAATACGCCAACAGGGCTAAATTTAGCCCAACAGAGACGACAAGCGTAGTCTTACGCCACCCTTTTGATTGAATGCGATTTAAGAGCCTTCCTGTGGCGAAATTAAAGAGAATAGAGAGCAGTATCAGAAGGAAGAACAGTCCACAGCTCTTGTAATAGAACAAAAGGCTCGCGGCAAAGAGGAAAGGCACTCGGATGGCGTTCCGTTTGCCAATCAGCAAGAGCCCAACCCCCACCACAAGGAAAAAGAGCCAAAACTCTACGTGCGTAAAAAGCAAGGGCTGAAGATTGTTGTAGCTAAAGAAGTCGGCTATGCGTTCCCACATCGCTATTTACCACGCTGTTGGATTAAAAGACGGTAAAGTGCCACCCCGAGGAGCTTCCCCTGCAAGCGGTAGCCTTGGGGCGAGAGGTGCAAGCAATCGTGCGCCGTGAGTCCGTGGTTAAACCATGAGTGGATGCTCCCCGTCCCCCCCATAATTCGGTTAAAGTCCCACAAGCCAACCTCTTGTTCGACGGCGAGGTTGCGAATAACCTCGGAGGCTGCCTCCACACGGGGGTTTACCTCCCGCGTACGTAAGAGGTGATCATTGGGGGTTGTCAAGATAACAAAGACCCCCGGGCAAGAGGCTTGCAGTTGCCTGATCAGCATTCGGAGGTTGCTTGCAAAGAGGAGAGGGTCAAAGCCTCGGTTGTAAGCATCGTTCGTGCCGAGAGAGATGATGATGATATCGGGCTTGAGGATCTCCAACTCTAACGGGAGCGCCGTATTACGGAGATAGGCATTGACATCTGCCCCGTTAAGCCCTGCGGCATGGTAGATAAGTGGCGACGCCTCATTGTCAAAGACAAAGCCTAGGAGACGGAAGGGAGAGTCCGCGGGCGAGCTCTTCTTGAGCGTCAGGTTGAGTTTCGCAGGCGGCTCGTCAAAGTGGAAGGTCGCAACCCCGCGCGTCGTATCAATATCGATAGGCGATTCGCCATTGAGCAGCGGCAAGGGCACATTTTCCGAAGGGGCGTAGAGGATGGAAACAATCTTAGGCAAGGAGGTATAGCCCCGCTCGGGCAAGAAGCGAAGGTGGAGCGTCGAGTTGACATTCTTGGCTTCAATCGCCGAAGAGGAGAGCCCAAGGGGTTGCGGATTACGGTTCTTCGTGCTCAGGGTCGGCGTCCATCCCTTACGGTTCGCACTCGAGCTCTTTAAGTCCAAGGGTTCGTTGGTGCGCGCCATCCCGTACGGGAAGGCAAAGCCACGCGGGGGCAGCTCAATACCGAATCGATCGGTCAGATAGTTGCGCGTGGCGCAAGAGGAGAAGTCACCCTGAATATGCGAATCGCCCAGCTGGACAATCGTCAACCGCTTCCCTTTCTTCGGGTTCCATGCGGGCGCGCCAATCGGGTTCTCTATCGTATTGTCTGGCCAGTAGAGGGCAAGGCTGTCTAAGTAGCTCTCGTTCCACGTAGAGGCATCCTCGGGCGACTGTCCGAAGAGGCTCAGACTCGGTAAGCACAAAAGGAGAAGAAGCTGCACGTTTTTCACGAACGACATCCGAAGCTCTTTTACCACCTCAACGTTACTGCAACTTTTCTTCGATGAGCTGCTTCCCATACTCCTCAGTATTGGCATAGAAGTCCAACAACGCCGTGGAGAACATCTCCGCTAGGAAACGTGCCCCCCGCGGGGTAAAGTGCACGTAGTCGCTCGTAGCGAGCCCACTGTTTACCCAACGGATGATGGCATTCGCGCCCCCCATAGCCGCATAGCTATCCCAAAAGGCAATCCCCGCACGCAGCGCCGCCTCGCGTTGTGCTGTCCGTACACGCCCGACATTGGGGTAAGAGTGGAAGCTCTCCTCCTCCTTAAGCCCCATATCGCTCACGCCCAATAGGATGAACGTAGCCGAGGGGAGGAGCTCCTTAAGGCGTTCGATCTGCGTCTGCAGTTGCTTACTGTAGTGGTTGTAGTTAGAAAGCTGCGAAGGGACGACATTCACCCCAAACTGGAGCAAAACGAGCTTGGGCGACAAGACCTTTTCCACCTGCATAAACATCGTGTCGGCGATCGCCCCAAAGTCCGTTCCCCCGCTTCCTCGCAGCGGCACATTGTCTACTTGCACTCCATAGCCCGTATCAAAAGCCAGTCCGTAGATATTCGGCGGCTCAGCGGCTGAGAACTGTACGGCGAACTTATTAGCCGAGGCGGGAAGCGAAAGCACCGTTTGTTGCAAATGAGGCGATGCGGCAAAGGTCTTAGTCGTGGACGTTGAGTCATTGACATACACCCCTATTTTGCACGCCGAGGCGGGGTTAGAGAAAAGCACTTTACACTGTGAGAATTGCATCCCGCGACCTGCTTTCAAATCGCGCTTTATGCGTACCTCGGCTATGACGCGCGAGGTATCGGTCTGCTCCCCCTGCGTATCAAATCGGCAGACACTCCCAAGGAGTCCGTAAGAGAGCTCCTTTTTCCGACGGTGCGCCGGCATAATGGAGTAGAAATGCCACGGCCGCGAGGGCGTCAACGCCAAACCGTAAGGCGGGTAAACAGGCGGCACGGGCGTAACGAAACCGACCCCAGCCCCTCCAAACTCTTTTTGAAGGCGGCTTCGCAGGTACGAAGAGACCCGGTCGCCTTCGATCTGAGAGTCCCCGTAGTGAAGAATTCTGACCTCCCTGCCCGTCGTCTCAATAGCCTGTAAGTGGTGACAGAAGTTCAGCAGTTGCCGATAGCCCTCCTCGCCAAACTCGAGTTTTTGCACGGGGGCTTTGCGCTCAGTAGCGGGTTTGTTATCTGCGGAGGTTTCCCCTTCCGCCACCTCGGGCTTTTTCTGAGCTGCCTTTTCCTGTGGTGTTACCTCAACACGCGCAGGTGTCGCCGCTGCTACAGTCTGCGACGGTAAAACTGATGCTGAGCTAGGCTGCTCAATATCTTCGTCTAAGGTCTTTGCTAGGGCATCTACCTGTGCGAGGTGCTCGAGTGCCGCCTCGTCGAGTTGCAACCCTTGCAACGAATCGCGGACAAAAAAGCCCGGCATCTGCGAACGGCGCGGCATCCAATACTCGGCAAGCGGTAGCGGCGTCGCCTCATTGTTCAACAACGCAAGTGCATACAGCACCCCAAGCAGCGCCGTAAGAAAGAGGACGACCTTACGAAAGACCATCAATGATGTTGAATAAAGAAAGCTCCTAGGCTAGCTACGCGACTTGCCGTAAATGAGCAGTGTTTGCCCCTCGCGGATCATGTGCCCAGAGATGCCGTTCCACGACTTAAGCTGCTGCACCGTCACCTTATAGCGCGCTGCAATCGACCCAAGGACATCGCCACGACGCACCTTGTAGCGCACGGCACTCCCATCGCCTGGGATGGCTGCAAAGTCCACATCCTTATGACGCAACGGTTCGCGGATACGCTGCGGAGAGAGGAAGACCGAATCCTTATAGCTCCGTATCTCCGACTCGCGGTCGATAAACGCCCCTACGTGCTCGAAGGGCAAGCGGATGATATTCGCGGTCGTCGACGGCAACAAGTCGTGCTTGTATTGCGGATTAAGGTCGCGCAACTGTTGGAGCGGCACATTGAGTACCTCAGCTACCTGTTGCAGGTGCATCCGCCCACTTACGACGATCGTGTCCGTGGTTTGAGGCAAGGTCAGCTGTACGGGGGTAATGTGGTGCTCGGCAGCATAGTTCATCGCATAGTTCGCAGCGATAAAGGCTGGGACGTAGCCCCGCGTCTCACGGGGGAGGAAATAGTAGATATCCCAATAGTCGCGCTTTCCACCCGCACGACGGATAGCCTTGTTCACATTCCCTGGTCCGCAGTTGTAGGCTGCGATAACGAGCGTCCAGTCGCCGTACATTTCGTAAAGGTCGCGGAGATAGCGTGCTGCCGCATGGGTTGCCGCAATGGGGTCGCGTCGCGCATCCACGTACGAATCTATTTGAAGGTTGTAACGCCGCCCCGTGTTGTACATAAACTGCCAGAGCCCCGTAGCACCCACCCGCGACACTGCCCGCGGATTAAGCGCCGACTCGATCACGGGCAAAATACGTAACTCGATGGGCAACTGGTACGAGTCGAGTATCTCCTCAAAGATGGGGAAATAGTAGTCCGTAAGCCCGAGCATCACCCCCACCTGCGAACGCTTGCGTTGGGTATAGACGCTGATGTAGTTACGCACTACGCTGTTAAAGGGGAGCTCTATCAGAGTGTTCATCTTGGCAAGACGCGCCAAGTAGACCGAATCAGGACACTCGGGGATGATGCTCGCACTGTCGTAGTCAAACGTCTCGGTGAGCACCGTGCTGTCTACATTCTGACGAATGTACCACAGGTTGAGCATCTTGTCTAGGTTCTCCAAGTACTCTACGTGCATAGAGTCCTTAGAATCGGGCTCTGTACGCGGGGCTGCCACGGCAACAGCGGCACTGGCAAGAAGAGCGAAGAGTAATGTCGTTTTCCGCATGTTCGTTTCTCTGGTTAAAAGGACAGGTTAAGATTGAGCGCTAACACACCGTTTTGTCCGCCCCACTGCGGAGCGAATGAGGGATAGACACGCATGGCAAGATTGGAATCCACATTCCAGTAATAGAGATGTGCACCGACGTAGGCATCGACCACATTCAGGAAGTAAAGTAAGGAAATCCCCAGCAAAGAGAGGTCGCGGTTGCGGCGATAGTAGTCACGAAAGTACTCAATATCTTGACGCGAACGCTTCCCTTCAAATTCGTCAATGGTCTCTGGACGCTCATCGACAAGATAGGTCAGCGCCTTATCAAAACGTCGGTAAAGCTGATCCATTCGCATAAACTGCGAGACGAGAAAGACCCCTGCGCCGTAAATGACGGGGATCTTCCAATACATCTCCGTATAGAGCTGCCCCAGCCCAGGCAACAGTGCACTAGAAAAGAGCGCAGCGGTGGGAGAGATATACCCACGGCTATGCGAAATCAGCGCATCCGCTACAGAGAAGGAGTAACTCACTGCCGCCGCGGCAAAACACCCATTGCGCAGATAACGCGTCTCTGTCAACCGACTCTCTTGCTCGAGACGCAACGCCGCATCCGTAAGCAAGGGCTCATTGCTAAGCGCATTGAGACGTCGGTTAAAATATACGCCCCCGTAAGTAAAACCACCAATAGAGCCCCAGACAAGGGGAAGCTTCCAATAGTCGCCGTTAATCACCTGTCCCGCCCCTGGGAGCACCAACGCCGAAAGCGCCGTCCACGACATCGAGAGTGTGTCACAGAAACGGCGGAAGGGGGTTGTTTGTAGACTTGGGTTTAAGGGACGGAGCTCATCAGACGACGATGCTATAGCTGCCTCAGGCGTGAGCACCGCGAGCGAATCTGCAAGACGCTCCATCTCCTGCGGTGCTATTAACCGCACAGAGTCCTGCGCCTTGCTGAGGAGGGCAAGCGGTAAGAGAAAGACAAACAACAGGATGTGTTTCACCTGAGGGATACTCCTACTCCTCTTGCAAGAGCTTCCGCATAAGCTCCTTACGTTCGCCCTCGGTACGGAAGGTGATAACGATCTTACCACTCCCCTTTTCATTACCATTGACTTTTACCCCCCAACCCAGACGCTGCTCTAGGGCAGACTGCATCTCCTCTACGTAGCGCAATGCTTGCGGTGTAGGAGTCGCCTCTGGGTTCATTTCGTCTGCGAGGGTTGCTTCCGTTTCTGCCCCTTGGGTCAGGTCGCGCACCAGCTCTTCACAGCGGCGCACAGAGAGCCCCTCGTCAAGAATACGTCGCATGAGCTGCAGTTGCAGCTGCTCGTCTTCTAGCCCCAGCAGGGCACGCGCATGCCCCATCGAAAGGTTCTTCGCACGAATATTATACTGCACCTCGGCGGGGAGTTTGAGAAGGCGCATATAGTTTGAAATCGTCGAACGGTTCTTACCCACACGCGGCGCAAGCTCCTCTTGTGGGATATGGCACTCATCTAACAGACGCTGAAAGCTCAGCGCCACCTCTATCGCATTGAGATCCGAACGCTGCAAGTTCTCCACAAGCGCCATCTCAATCATCCCCTGCTCGTCCGCATCACGGATATAAGCGGGGATGGTCGTAAGCCCTGCCATGCGGGAGGCACGGAAACGGCGCTCGCCAGAGATTATCTGGTAACGATCCCCCGTCGCACGAAGGGTAATGGGCTGTATAATCCCAATCTTCGCAATGGAGTCTGAGAGGTTACGGAGCTCCTCCTCGTCAAAGGTCTCACGCGGCTGGAAGGGATTGACGTCAATAAGCGAGAGTGGGATCTCTTGGACAGCGACCAACGGCTGTTGCCCATCAGCATCGACACGCTCCCCGCCCCGATAATCATTCGTAGGAGGCACGAGGTTACCGTTCGATACCCTGATATCTTCACCCAAAAGAGCGTCGAGTCCGCGTCCTAGACCACTGAGCTTCTTCGCCATCCACTATTCCTCCTGCTTGGATTGCTCGGTCTGCGCCAGCGCCTCATTGCGGGCAATGAGCTCGCGCGCCAAATTGGTATAACACTGTGCCCCTGCCGACGTCGGGTCAAAGAGGATAACTGGCTTGCCGTGGCTAGGCGCCTCACTGAGCTTCACATTGCGGACAATCATCGTCTCAAAGACCATCGCCCCGAAGTGCTCCTTTACCTCCCTCACGACATGGTTCGCAAGGTTGATACGCGCGTCGTACATCGTAAAGAGGAAACCCTCTATCTTGATATTAGGAGCAAAACGCGACTGAGTCAGCTGGATCGTGTGCAGCAGCTTACCAATCCCCTCAAGCGCAAAATACTCACACTGTACGGGGATAATCACCGAGTCCGCCGCCGTCAGGGCGTTCAGGGTGACAAGCCCCAAGGAGGGCGAACAGTCGATGAAGATATATTCGTATTCCGGACACAGAGGCTCAATAACCCGACGCAAGATCGTCTCACGCTTAGGCTCATTGACAATCTCGACCTCCGCCCCCGCCAAGTCGACGTGCGAAGGAATGAGGTCGAGCAACGGGAGCTCGGTGTGGATGATGACCTCGTGCGGATCGATCTGGTTTACTATGCAATCGTAAATCCCCCGCCGCTCAGCTCCAAGGATACCCAACCCTGAGGTGGAGTTCGCCTGCGGGTCTGCATCAATCAAGAGAACCTTCTTCCCCTCAACCGCTAAACACGCTGCAAGGTTGATAGCTGTCGTAGTCTTGCCGACGCCCCCTTTTTGGTTTGCGATTGGAATTACTTTCGCCATTCTCGTTCAAATTTTACACCCGAGCACCGCCACTGGATACCCAAGCCTTTGACAAAGGTAGAGATTCGTCTATCAAGCACGGTAAGAAGAGCCCCCAAGGTGTATTGTTTATATGTTCATAACTTTCCCACACCTCTGCCTACAGTGGGGTTAGTCCCTGTTTCCTATTGTAGATAATTATTTTGCCAAGAAACGGCGTTAGGCTTCTTGTACGATGTCTTTGACGTTAAACTGGATCACTGGGGGTGAGAAATAGTGATTGTTCTCCACAGTAAAGACAATGGCAAAGCGCTCTCCTTGCACCAGTTTAAGATGCTTTGCCTGCTGATAGGCAAGCGCCATAAACGACGGACAATCACCCCCCAACGAAACCATAAACTTGAGGTGCTCATTACCTCGCCCAAAGAGCTTTGCCGTAGCATCTGGCAATACGCCCTTCAGTGCAAACACAGGGGCTGGGTTCATCGGTCCGAAGGGTTCGAAGGTCATCATCTTTTTGAAAAAAGAGGGCGAGAGCTCCTCTCCGCATAATAGCGCATCTATCTCTATCACAGGATGCTTTTGTTTGAGTGTAATGCGGTGTGCCACCACCTCCTCAAATCGTTGCCGAAAGGCTTCCACATTCTCTTGCTTGAGGGTTAAGCCCACGGCTTGGGTATGACCGCCAAAGCTCTCAAGCAACGATGCGCAGTCTGAGACCACTTCGTAGATATCAAACCCTGGGATGGAACGTGCCGACCCCGAGACAATCCCATTAGTCTCGGTAAGCACCACCACGGGTCGATAGAACATATCCACGAGACGACTCGCCACAACCCCTAACAGCCCCTTGTGCCACTGCGGGTTATAGAGGACGAGCGACATCCTATCGCCCTGCTCCAGATGCGCCATCGACATCTTGGATGCCTCGCTCGTCATCTGTCGATCGACCCCCTGTCGCTTAATATTGCTCTGGTTAATGATCTGCGCATAGAGCTCTGCCGTCGCATCATCGGGCGAGGTAAAGAGCTCTACAGCGATACTGCCGTTCATCATCCGCCCCGCAGCGTTAATTCGCGGACCAAGGCGAAAGATGATATCCTGCATTTCGATCGTCCGTTCCCCGAGCCCTGCCACCTGCTTAAGCGCCTTAATCCCAGGCGAGGGGGTCTCGTTCAGACAGCGCAGACCGTGGGTGGCTAAAATGCGGTTCTCGCCGCGCACCTCTACCAAGTCCGCCGCAATGCTCAGCGCAACCAAATCAAGATGTTGGAGCAGCTTATGCATCGGGTAACCGCGGCGCAACGAGAGCGCTTGCAAGAGCTTGAACCCTACGCCCGTCCCAGAAAGATACTTACAAGGGTAGGTACAGTCGTTGCGCTTAGGGTCTAAGACCGCCACCGCACGCGGGATCTCCTCGTCGGCAAAATGGTGGTCGCAAATGATGAAATCTACCCCAAGTGAGCACGCCAGCTCGATCTGCTCGTAGGCTTTTATCCCACAGTCGAGGGCTATAACCAACGTATAGTCATTCTCTGCAGCAAAGCGTACGCCGAGCTCTGAGATTCCATACCCCTCGCGGTAACGGTCAGGGATATAGAGCCCCACATCAACCCCCAGCTCCCCCAAGAAGGAGTAGATGAGCGAGACGGCTGCCGTCCCATCCACATCATAATCTCCATAGACGAGCACGCGCTCATCGTTGTCCATAGCACAAGAAAGCCGCCTTACGGCAGCCTCCATATCCTTCATCAAGAAGGGGTCGTGCAGGTCTTGCAGCTGCGGGTCGAAGAAGTTGGAAGCCTCCTCTGGCGTGGTAATCCCCCGATCTAGGAGGAGTTGTGCAAAGAGTGGCGAAAGGGCACACGCCGCACTAAGCTTAGCTCGGCGCTCCGTATCCTCTGGACGCCGTTTTTTATAAATCCACTCCTTCGTCATACTATCTCTAAAACGCTAATGCGTCGCATAGGAAAGGTGAAGAGTATTAGCAATATGGCGGAGAAGGGTGTTTTCGACTAATCTAAAATCTAGGGGTGTGTAGAGCTCTTGCTCCATCGAGGTCGCGTCACGATCGGTAAAGCCACAGGGGTTAATCTTGGCAAAGTAACCCATGTCGGTCATCACATTGAGCGCAATCCCGTGCGTGGTAACCCCTTGGTTAATATGGATACCGAGGGCGCAAATCTTACGCAAAGGGCGCATACGCGTGGCGGGTATCCAGACCCCGGGGGCATCGTCTAAGGTTCTTGTCACGATACGGAACTCTCGAAGCGTCTCAATCACCGCCTTCTCAAGCAGCTCTACATACTTACGCGCTCCGAGCCCAAGCGAAGGGAGATGTACGACGAGGTACATCACGATTTGCCCCGGCCCGTGATAGGTGATATCGCCCCCCCGATCGGTACGTACGAGGGCGGGGACGCCGTCCCGTCCTTCGGTGACCAGAAGGTTACTCGCATTCCCATTTTTCCCGAGGGTATAGACGGGGTCGTGCTCCCCGATAAAGAGATATCCTGTGGGTTCTGATGTACCGCCCCTTGCCATTGATTCTACAAGCTCACAAGCATCGGCTTGCTCTTTCATGGCACGCGAATAGTCGCGAGCGAGTCTACGCAGAAGGATCTTCATCTGGTGAGATAAATTATTCGGAGCGTGTCGTAGAGATGCCACAGGCAGCCAAGGCTTTCTCGGCATGAAAAGAGGAACGGACGAGCGGCCCTGACTCTACATAGCGGAAGCCTAGATCCCGTGCACGAACGCCCAACCTGTCAAACTCCTCGGGGGTCACATAGCGCTCAACGGGGATGTGCGTACGCCGAGGCTGGAGATACTGCCCTATCGTAAGCACAGCACACCCGACGCTACGGAGATCGACCATCGTCTGTTCGACCTCAGCAAGGGTCTCCCCGAGCCCGAGCATAATCCCCGACTTGCAAACAGCCCCCGCATCAGCAATCTGCCTCAGCACCTCCAAAGAATAACGGTACGCCGCACGCGAACGTACGTGCGGGGTAATCCGTTCTATCGTTTCAATGTTGTGTGCCACAATGTCGGGACGAGAGGCGAGTACCTGCGCCAACGCCCCTTCCTTTCCCATAAAGTCTGGCAAGAGCACCTCAACCGAGGTCTTGGGCATCGCCGCACGGATCGCCTCTACCACACGCACCCAATGGGCTGCCCCTCCGTCGGGCAAGTCGTCCCGATCCACGGAGGTAAGCACCACGTGCTTCAATTGTAAGATTTTGACGGACTGGGCTATCTTTTCTGGCTCTGCAGCATCGGGGGGCATCGGATGCCCCGTAGGCGTCGCACAGAATCGACAGCTGCGCGTACAGATATTGCCTAGCAGGAGAAAGGTTGCCGTACCCGCCGCCCAACACTCCCCCTGATTCGGGCAGCGTCCACTAGAGCAGATGGTATGCAGTCCCCGTTCCTCCAGCGTACGAGAGACCCCAGCGTAGACGTCCCCGCCGCCAATTCGGATTTTTAACCAATCTGGTTTGCGCATACAATAAAGCTTCCGCCCCCTTTATTCCTTCTGGGCTGCCCACGTATCCTTAAGTGTAGCCGTTCGGTTAAAGACGAGCTTGTCGGCTGTCGTGTCGGGGTCAAGCGCAAAGTAACCAAGACGCTCGAACTGATACTTATCGCCCAGCTGCGCCTTACCCAACTCGGGTTCGAGGTAGGCGGTCACGACTTGCAACGAGTCGGGGTTCAGATTGTCTTTCCACGAGCCCCCCTCTGCCACATCATTGGGGTCTATCGTGCGGAACAGGCGGTCAAAGAGACGCACCTCGGCAGTCACCGCATGTTGTGCCGATACCCAATGGATCGTGCTCTTTACCTTACGTCCATCGGGCGAGTTCCCTCCTCGTGAAAGAGGGTCGTACGTGCAACGCAGCTCGGTGACATTCCCCGCCGCATCGTGTATCACCTCCTCGCAACGCACAAAGTAGGCATAACGAAGGCGCACCTCCGTCCCCGGCGAGAGGCGGAAGAACTTCTTAGGCGGGTTCTCCATAAAGTCCGCACGCTCGATATACAGCTCGCGCGAGAAGGGGACTTGCCGCGTACCTGCCGCCTCGTCCTCCGGATTGTTCACAGCATCCATCCATTCCACCTCACCCTCTGGGTAGTTGGTAATGACCAGCTTGAGGGGATCGAGGACTGCCATCCGTCGCTCAGCACGGCGGTTAAGATCCTCGCGGAGGTAGAACTCCAGCAGGGAAATATCTATCACATTGTCTCGTTTCGCAACCCCGACCGCCTCGGCAAAGTTCCGCACCGCCTCGGGGGTATAGCCCCGACGACGCAGCCCGCAGATGGTCGGCATCCGCGGGTCGTCCCATCCACGTACGACACCCGTTTCCACCAATTCCAAGAGACGGCGCTTGCTCATCATCGTATAGGTGAGGTTCAGACGCGCAAACTCGTACTGGTGCGAAGGAAAGATGTTCAGAGCCTGAATGAACCAGTCGTACAACGGACGGTGTACATCAAACTCGAGGGTACAGATAGAGTGCGTAATCTGCTCAATAGAATCGCTCTGCCCGTGCGCATAGTCATACATCGGGTAGATGCACCACTTGTTCCCCGTGCGGTGATGCTCGACGTGGAGGATACGATACAAGATCGGGTCGCGGAAGAGCATATTAGGGTGAGCCATGTCAATCTTCGCACGCACCACCTTCGTGCCATCGGCAAACTCCCCTGCCCGCATACGTCGGAGTAGGTCTAGGTTTTCCTCGGGCGTACGGTTGCGATAGGGGCTGTCAACCCCGGGCGTGGTCACCGTGCCGCGGTTCGCGCGGATCTCCTCTTGGGTTTGGTCATCTACGTAGGCGAGTCCCTGCGTCATCAGTTGCTCACACCACGCATAGAGCTGGTCAAAGTAGTCAGAAGCGTAGCGCTCTACCTCCCACTGAAAGCCTAGCCAACGGATATCCTCCTTGATGGCATCGACGTAGGAGGTTTCCTCCTTCGTAGGGTTCGTGTCGTCGAAGCGAAGGTTGGTCTTTCCGCCGTATTTCTTTGCCAGTCCGAAGTTGATACAGATCGACTTCGCGTGCCCGATGTGCAGGTAGCCGTTCGGTTCGGGTGGGAAACGGGTTAAAACACGCCCGTTGTGGGTATTCTGTGCAAGATCGTTTTCAATGATCTCTTCGAGGAAGTTCTTCGGTTTCGCACCGTCCGCCTTGAGCAATTCGTCTGCCATCCTAGCCATAGTTTTACTTCACAAATATACGGCGCTTTTGTGTAAAGCTAGGGAAGCGCGGCTTCGAAGCTAGCGAGCAAGTCACCACTCTTATGGTCACGCCTTTCACAGAACGTAGGTAGATCGTGTTTTTCCTGTCTTTTTACAAACCGAAGACAAAGAGAAGACAAAGAGAAGACAAAGAGAAGACAAAGAGAAGACAAAGAGAAGACAAAGAGAAGAGTTGCATATCGCCTACAGATCTTATGTCTTCACAAGGTAAGAGGCTAGTCCCTTTTTCATTACCTTCGTGGTAACGAAAATAGGTTGCAATGAACATACCACGCATTTTACCCATCGACACCCAAAGCTTTGAACAAGTACGTAATGCAGGGAATGTCTACGTAGATAAAACCCAGTACATCGAAAAACTCCTCCAACTCGGACGCTTTTTCTTCCTAAGCCGTCCACACCGCTTTGGGAAAAGCCTTTTTTTATCTACCCTCCAATCCTACTTCGAAGGGAAAAAAGCGCTTTTCGACGGACTTTACATTGCAGAGCACGAGGAGGAGATCGCGCGCAGACAAAAATGTGAACCGTGGGAGGAAAGCCCTGTACTTTACCTCAATCTGAATGCGAGGAATTATATCACCCAAGATGCATTACCTAACCACCTTTTAAAACAACTAAAGAAGCTAGAAACGGAGTATCAAGTCGTAAGTGAGGGGGAAGCTCCCGAAGAACGATTTATTTATCTCATAGAGACCCTCTACGAAAAAACGCACAAACAAGTCGTTGTCCTTATTGACGAGTACGACAAACCTCTTCTGCTCACACTACAAGACCCCGAACTCAACGAGGCGAACCGCTCCCTCCTTCGTGCATTCTTCGAAGTGCTTAAATACTGCGATCGCTACATCCGCTTCGCCATCCTCACTGGGATCACCAAGTTCAGTAAGACGAACCTCTTTAGTGGCGCCAACAACTTAATAGACATCTCATTGTTAGATGACTATTCCGCCATCTGTGGCTTCACAGAACAAGAGCTCTCCGACAATTTTATGCCTGAAATAGAACAGCTGGCAGCAAAGCAGAAAAACTCAATAGATGCTACACGGCATCTCCTCAAAAAGAGATACGATGGCTATTCTTTTTCACGAAGAGGAGAGCAAGTCTACAACCCATTTAGTTTACTGCGCGTACTTGCCTATAAAGAATTTGAATACTACTGGTTCGAGACAGCGACTCCCGAATATGTTGTGAAAGCCCTTTTACAAAACGTCTACCCCATCCCTGAACTTAATGACGAAATAGAGATTGACAGCGACTCTATGCAAAACTTCCGTTACGGGAGTACAGACTCCATCCCTATTTTATTCCAGTCTGGTTATCTGACTATTAAAGACTATTACCCAGAACTTAATCACTTCATCCTTGGCTTCCCTAACGAAGAAGTACGCCACTGTTTCCTAAAGAACTTGCTGCCTTTTTACACGGCTGCTGATGGATCGCTTATCTCTAAGTCTGTTGGAAACATTACTCGTTCCCTTCTTTCTGGCGATTTATCCGTAGTACTTCTATGGGTAGAAAAAGTGCTTACCAAGATTTACTACGGGAATATCCCTAGTGGTGAAGAAGGACAACCCCTACGGGAATACTATTACCAATCAGTACTTTACGCGCTTTTCTACGTCTTGGGGATGCAAGTAGAAACCGAGGTAGTCTGCTCCACAGGGCGCGTAGATATGGTGATCACTACTCCTGAACGCGTCTACCTTTTTGAATTTAAGGTAATGACTGCGGGGACGCCACAGGATGCCATCGCGCAGTTGAAAGCGAGTGGCTACTTAGCGCAATTTAATGGTGATAAGCGTCCCATCCACCTCGTAGGCATTAGCTTTGACGAGAAGAAGAGGAATGTAGGGGAATGGGAAGAAGAAGTAATAAACTGCTAGTTTTTTCCCTCCGCACGGGGCGCCTTGTGCTAGATCGTCCAGTGCGGTCACGCACCGCTTGTCGTGAAATTGTTCTGTGCGACTACGCACTGCACCTCCTACTTAATCAGAAAACCATACTCATACACCTTGGGGACGATCTGCTGCCGCAGCACCTCCATCGCCTCCTTGAGGTTGCCCCACAGGCGCATATACTCCGCGTCGTCACTTTTGGCGTTCATCTTTCCCTGACCGTTACGCCCTTGGAAATGCGCGCGAATGTCGTAATACGAGGCATTGGGGTTGGCGTGGGGTTGCGCATGATAGTAGCGCCAGAGCTCGCGTCCCGCATCAAAGACCGCCGTCGCCTCGGGCGAAAAGACGAGTGGCACGGTGGGGACGAACGACTGGGATTGAAATAAACTCCCGTTACTTTCTTTCTCGTTCTTGGCAAGCTTCCCTGCCATGAAGTCCGTCATAAAGTGACTCTCAAAGCGGTCGCGGGCATTGACCTCTGCTTCGGTGAAGGGTATCCAATGGTTAGTGCCGTATTGGGACTGGATGTTGTTCTTTCCGTGGAAAAGGGTAAAAGCTAAGCAGTTCGTTTGGAACTCTGTGTCCGTTTGCCAGCCGTCGTTTGGGTAAAGGAACTGGTCTTGATTGTTAAGCCAAGTATGTAATATTACCTTACGGGTCGCAAAGTAGACACAGCTCGGGATGAGGTTTTTTGCCTCAATACGATACTTTGTGGCATTACTCACAGTTTGGTTTCGGTTCACCAGTTGACGGTTAGATAGGTAAAGATCTTGGTTGTGTTGTAAATCGGGGGCATAGTTCCCCGTATAACCGATGGGATTTGTCTTTTTTTGGTAACGCGCGATCCAGTCCGTAATACGGGGGCTATCCTCCAAGGCTAAGATGCGTTTCGACGTTGCGAGTTTTTGTGCGGCAACAAGGTAAACATCAAAGAGGTGCTCACGAAATTGTCGTTTCTCAGACAAATCCCACAAGGAGAATGCTATTGGGAATACACCTTTCACATTATCGAAGGTGTCTGCTGGGACGAGAAAGCCACGCTGTAGACGGGCAAGAAAGAAGTTCCGAAATGCCTTAAAACTAGAACCTTGCAAATATTTTAATGTGCTAAATATGCCTACGTTACACGCAGGAAGCTCCGAGTAAATACGCACGAGGAATTGCGCAAAGAGCTCTCGTATCCCCAACCCGAGCTGCGAACGAAACTGCTCACATACGCGCGTTGTATTGGAAACATCACTCTTATTCCGCTCGCCCGTTCGAGTTCGCGCATTCCCCGCCTCCGCATACGGCGGGTTAATATACACGACCAGCTTCCTCCGCTTCTCGGGGTCATTGATTATCTCCTGCAACCCTGCGGGTAGTTTATCAAACTCGTCGTTGAGGAAGTCAAATTGGAAGACGTGGCTCTCGAGGAGGTTCGCGCCGTTGGCAATGCGATCTTTCATCACCTGCACGTCTTGCGGGTCGAGGGTAGAGGCCCAGATGTTGTACTTGTTCGTCAGCCCATTGAGCAGATTGCCCGTGCCCGCCGCACAGTCCCAGACGTAGTACTCCTCTTGCCAGTTCTCGCCCAGCACATCGGCTATATACTGCTGCGAGAGCTCCACCCATTGCTTCGGGGTGAAGAACGACCCCTTGCGTTCGCGCACATCCTGTGGCACAAGGAGGTCGCGCCGGTCGATGATATACGCCCAATACTCCTCGCGCGGCGGGCGTTGGTAGAGACTCCAGAACTGAGTGTGGGCGCGTTGCTTGTCCTTAAAAAAGACCTGCTTCTCCATGAGAAAGCCACTCAGGTCGATACGACGGTCAAAGACATAGCGGTTATCCTGCAACAGCACATAGAGCGCCTCCTTGAGCGTCTGGTTGTGTTCGGAGAGCAGGTCTGCCAAAAAGAAGTCCCCGTCAATGATGCCCTGCTTTTTAAGTAGTGCCCAGTCTACGGCTATGCTCGGCTGCACCGTCGCCAACCACCGCTGGTATACTGCCACGAAATTGTTCTTATTGACCTGTATCTGACTCCCGCCCTGCGAAAAGTGCTGCTGGATGAATGCGCGCAGCTCCTCGGTGTGAGCGTCGTAGCGGTAGCAATAGAGCTCGCCCGCCTTCTCTAAACTTGTTCGTATTGCTTCATATAATAGCCCAAATTCTCGCGTTGTGTCGTCAGACGGGGTTACATTCCAGTTGAAGTCATTAAGAGCGAAAAAGGGCATAATTTCCTTGTAGGGCAAGAAGACGATCTTCTCCGCATCCAAGACGCCGAGGAAGGGGGGCGGTAGGTAGGTCTCAAAGGTGCGTGCTCTGCCGATGGTCAGCACGAGCTGTACAAGGGGCTTATAGATATCGGTTATCGTGCCGCGCTTGGCTTCTGCCCAAAGCAGAGATTGCAACATTGTTGCATCGCCCGCCGGGTTGCGGGTTGCGGGTTGCGGGTTGCGGGTTGCGGGTTGCGGGTTGCGGGTTGCGGAGGGTCACGGCAAAATCTATCTTACCGATGCGGTGTGCAGTGTCGTATTGAGGGAAGAAGTCCTCTGCCACGCGTAATTTCAACTCCTCCTCTGCAATGCCTGTATAGTCTATCATGCTAGTCTCTGATTTTGGGGCAAAGATAACTCTCGCCCCCGTAGGGGGCACAGCCACGATCCTTCCAGCCCCTCATAGCCACTCGCCACTAGGCTTTTCTAACCCAAAATAAAAGGCACGCCTACAAGACGTGCCCTAAGATTGAGAAGTGCTTTCGCACTACAGAGATACAACTTTTTCTAAAAAGAAGCTAAAGAAGAGTGCTATCTCGCAACGAAACGTTAAGGAGGTTAGCCTTTATAGAAAGGGACTTTAACGACCTGTGCTTTCAAATTCTTGCCCCGCACTTGGATGTAGATCTCCGTCCCAGCCTTAGAAAACTCCTTCTTTACATAGCCCATCCCGATTGCTTTCTTTAGCGAGGGCGACATCGTCCCCGAGGTTACTTCGCCAATTACTGCCCCCTCGGCATCGACTATCGGGTAGTGTTGGCGCGGGATGCCCTTATCTACCATCTCAAAGCCCACGAGTTTCGATACTGGTCCCTCGCTCTTAACCTTTTCGATCAGCGCACGTGCCACGAGGTTCGGCTTGTTGTCGGTGAGCTTCGTAATCCAGCCCAGCCCTGCGGCTATCGGCGAGGTCGTATCGTTGATGTCATGTCCGTAGAGACAGAACCCCATTTCGAGACGGAGCGTATCGCGCGCCCCGAGCCCCGCAGGACGCAACCCCTCTTCCTTACCCGCTTCGATGAGCGCATTCCAAATCGTCACAATGTCGGCATTCGCGCAATAGATCTCACAGCCGCCAGCCCCCGTATAACCCGTAATGGAAAGAAGGACATTCTTCACTCCCGCCATCTCGACGTACTTGAAGGTGTAGTATTTCATCTCCTCCACGGGCTCAGCCACGAGCTTCTGCACGATCTTCATTGCTAGAGGCCCCTGCACCGCCACCTGCGACATCTCTTCCGAAGCGTTCACAAGGTCTACGCCCACTTTCATCCCGAGCGCCTCGGCGTGTTGACATAGCCAAGCCCAGTCCTTGTCGAGGTTCGCCGCATTGACTACCAAGAGGTACTTTTCTGCACTGATGCGATAGGTAAGGAAGTCATCGACAATCCCCCCCTCGTTGTTCGGGAAACAGCAGTACTGCACCTGTCCGTCCGTGAGGGCTTCCACATCGTTAGACCCCACGCGCTGGAGGAGTTCTACGGCCTTAGGGCCCTGCACCCAGATATCCCCCATATGGGAGACGTCGAAGATCCCCGCCTGTTCGCGCACGGTGCGGTGCTCTTCGTTAATCCCTACGTACTCGATTGGCATAAAGTAGCCAGCAAACTCCTGCATCTTTGCGCCAAGCGCTTCGTGCACGGCACACAATGGTGTTTTCTTCATTGCAATGGTTGTAAAAAATGTTTTACGGGAGGTTCTCTAGTTCTTTAACGGGAGGAAGGAGTGTTTCTTACCATACTCCATCATTTGAGCGGCATAGTCGGTCGTATAGTGCAGCTTTACGTCCACAATCTGTTCGCCATCCATCACGGGCTCGAGGATCGGGTTCACAAAACCGCCATAAGGCGCAATGTTAAGCTTTGCGTAACGCTTGAGGACTTCGGAATGGAGGTCTTTGTCGACCTTCACCGCATAGCGTTCCACGAGGGCACGCCCTGCCTCGAAGTCGCCCGTACTCTTAATGCGCTGTATTTCGCGCAGGAGCTGTCCGAAGAGGTTACGGAGTGCGTCGTAGTCATTGATTTTCACATAACGCTTGCCGTCGCGGCTCTGCCACTCGATCACGTTGTTCTGTTGTCCGCGTTCGAAGCACCAGTTGGCGATAAGGGCACGGTTACGCATGTGCGCCTCTTCGATCTGGTCGCCAGGCTTAATACGCGTCAATTGGGTGATGAGCCCATTACGAATAAAGCCATCGTACTCAGCTTCGGAGTATTCCCCCTCGGGCAAGATACCCAGTTCCACCATCTTGGGGTCACGGATGTAGTACAAGCCAAAGAGATCGGCACGCGCCTCTTCAAGCGTAGCAGAGTAGTTCTTAAGCTCATCGCCCGTTACGCCTGCGGCGAGCTTACCGCTCCCGTGTCCGAGACATTCGTGAAGGTCCGTATGGAGGTTCGAGCTCAAAGAACCATACTTGCGGATGCGCGCCACCTCCTCAGGGCTATTAGCAAACTCTTCTAGGAAGCCATTGCCTTGCGATACCTGTTCGTAAGAGTTGGTGATGTTCTCAATGGTCACGCTCTTAGAGCCGTGCTCCGCACGAATCCAGTTCGCATTGGGGAGGTTAATCCCAATCGGGGTAGAGGGGTAGCAGTCCCCGCCGAGCATTACGGCGTTGATCACCTTAGCGGTAATCCCCTTTACCTCCTTACGCTTGAAAGATTCGTCAATGGGGGAATTCTCTTCAAACCACAGCGCATTCTCCGAGAGGATCTTCGTACGGCGCGTAGCAGCAATGTTCTTGAAGTTCACGAGCCCTTCCCAGCTACACTTACGCCCGAGTGGGTCGCCATAGTCTTCGATAAAGCCGTTAACGAAGTCCACCCGTGCGGCAGTATCTTTCACCCACTGGAGGCAATAGTCATTAAAGTCGTGCAAGTCGCCCGATTTGTAGTAGCGGATAAGGTTGCGGATCGTGGCTACCTGCGCATCGTTCTCTGCCACCTTCTCCGCCTTTTCAAGCCAGTAGATAATCTGTTCTATCGCCTCGGTATACATCCCGTCGAGCTTCCACGTGCGCTCTTGGACGACGCCGTCGATCTTGCAGAGTTGGGAGTTCATCCCGTAAGCTAAACGCTCGTTTCCTACGGAGTCTGCCAGCTTGTCATAGAAGGCTTGTGCCTCCTCTTGGGTCACTCCCTTGTAGAAGTTCGTTGCCGAGGTGCGAAGGAGGTCTACGGCAACATCCTCGCGCTCCCCAGCATCCTCTTTGTTCACCCGCTTAGCAGCAATGGTGGGGTCGAAGAGGATGGGGCGGATGAAGTTAATCAACATATTAGGCTCTTGGTAGGCCTCGGGGAAGAATTCCACTGGCGTCCCCTTGATGAGATCGTTTAGGTAGGCAAGAGGAAACTCGGGGATGATCTTCATCTCCCCGTAGTGGTGATGAATCCCGTTAGAGAACCAGACCCGCTTGAGGTAGACCATAAAGGCCTCCCAGTTCTCGCCCGAGCGCTCCCCCGTATAGCCTTCGTAAATCGCTTCGAGGACGTGCCGTACGGTGAGGTTATACTCGTAGTTCTGATCCCACAAGATGTCTCGTCCTGCCAGTGTCGCTTGGCTCAGGAAGTAGCAAAGCTCCTTCTGCTGAAGCGTAAGCGAGTCCCAGTCGGGCACTTCGTAACGCATAATGTAGATATCGGCAAACTGATCTACCGTCCACGGCAGGTTCTCTTTCTTGACCACCGTGTTCTCCTTAAACTCCTGACAGCTGAAGCTTAGTGCAGCCATACCCATAGCCCCCATAAAGATAAGTTTTCGCATCGTCAACCTGATTTATTGGCAGGTAAAGGTAGTGAAAAGCGGGGGTTACTCACTTTTCGCTGAGGGCACGCGCCGCCCTTAAGATTCGGCTATCGTTGCCACCATCCGCAAATACCAACGGACGTCGTCAAAGTCTAGGCGACGCCCTACCCGCTTCTGTAACCAGAGACGCGCAGGCTGATATGCCCCGACGTAATGATCCCACACGCGGCGTGGAACGTGGGCAAAATACTGCGTGTCGTTAATCCAGACCCGCCCCTCGGGGGCGTTCCCATCAAGGACGTCTCTTTCACCCAAAGGGGTTTCTTCGTAGCGTACCGCTGTTACCTCATTGCTCCCCGCCACCTCGAAGGTAGCCACTTGGGGCAGCTCGAGCGACTCGTCCATCAGGTGCAGGCGACGCAACCTTGCCCCACGCGTGGCAAATAAGCGGTATTCTGCTAGGTTTTGCGGGTGGGGTATATGTGGATAGTCTATCTTAAGAAACTCAAAGTATTTGATACGGTATTCGGGGTCGTGCAGAACGCCGTAAACGTAGTCAAAGAGCTCCTCGCCCGAGACGGGCTCTCCCACCGCCTCGCTAATCTTTGCCAGCACCTCGGGGCGCATATTGAGTTCGAGGGGGATCGGCTCACCCGTACTCGTCTTACCTGCGGCAAGCTCAGCGGGAGTGTAAGAACAGCCTGCGGGGAGGCGATAGAGGGGGAAGGCGTAGGTGCTTTCGCTCGTACGGTTTGAGACAAAGCCTTTTTCCAGCACCGACTTAGCTATAAAGCAATGGTGATAAACGTCAAAGGCTTTCACAAAGCGTGTGGCGCAAAGAGCAAAATTCGCTGGGTGGAGTAGGACGCCCAACTTTTTGTACAACGGATGTAAAAAGATACCCCCATTGCTATTCGTGTAAGCAGCAGAACGATTGTCGTACGGACGGTAAGACAAGGGGATAATCGTTAGGCTCTCTCTATGCCGCTTAATGTCGTTTATCGCATTTTGCAATTTCCATCTGTTACTGTCGCTCCCACTTCCAGAGAGTGTTCTAAACGCTTCTACGTCCATGGAAAGCATCTTGCGAATCGCATCCAAAGTCTCGTTCCTGTTAAATTGAATCGTGACCCTATCGCGCCCCGCCACAGCACCGACGCTATACGACTCAAAGAGTTCAACTAACGAGAAGCCTTTTTCGTAGGTCTGCGCCAATGCGAGATCCTTGTCTACAAAAAAGTAGTTAGGGGTATATGGCGTCAGCTCTTTCCACAACGGGCTATCCAGTCGCAGGGTGTTGAGGGTTTCATATTTTTCTTCACGCAAGCCATACTGTTCTGCGTAGTGGAGCGTCGCTGGTCGCTTAGGTTCACTGTTTTGCTTCTTCACAAAAAGGTTGATACTGACCCCTGTTTGAATATCAAATACGTTTTCGTCTTTTCCTCCTTCTGGGGTCTTCTCTTTGAGCCGACGACTCCCATGTAAATTGAGAATGTAGATTTCGTCAAAGACCCGCAGGAGCTCTTGGCGCATGGTGCGGTGCGTACTCCCATCAAGAAAGCTATTGTTGGTGACAAAGGCGACAATCCCCTCCCCTGTTTGCTCTATCTTCTCTTGCGCGTAACGAATGAACTTGATGTAGTCGTCAGAAAGAGCCCGCACGATACGTTCGCCTTCTAGATTGGCTTTATACGACTTTATGAGCCTCTCTATCGTCTCGCCCTTGTTGTTGCTATCGCGCCGATAGGGCGGGTTGCCGAGCATGACCATCACCCGCATGCGCTGTTTGAGCGCGTTCGCTGCCTCTGCTTGGTCGTCTATCGGAAAGAGCCCCCCTGTGGCAGGATGTTCTTCCTCCAAGGTGTTCGTCAAGTAGATGCCGTAGCGCGCATTCCCAAGGTCGGTCGCCCCCGTCTCGCGAAAGACATACTCTAGGTTCAGGTGTGCCATGGCGTAGGGCGCCATCAGTATCTCATAGCCATAGAGGCGCGGGAGGAGGTGGTCTTTGACGTAGTTGTTCCACACGCCTGTTTGCCCTGCGAACTTGCTGTAAATGGCGCGAACCACCTCAACAAGGAAGGTGCCCGTCCCCGTAGCAGGGTCTAGGATTTGCAGGCGGTGCTTCCCATCAGCGGTTTGCGAATGATCTGCCAGTCCCTCCTTTAACCCAAACTCCTTTTGCAAAAGGTCATCTATAATGCGGACGATGAACGACACTACGGGAGCTGGGGTGTAGTAGACGCCGCGCGCCTTGCGCCCTGCGGGGTTGTAAGCAGTAAGGAAATCTTCGTAGAAGAGCATCACGGGGTCACGCTCCTCCTTGTTGGCATCCAAGAGGGCACGCACGTCGGTCGCCCCGAAGATACCGACGA
>CAJPTV010000001.1 GCA_905373665.1 Bacteroidia bacterium | reverse complement strand
TTTTTGTAGGGGCGCAGCATGCTACGCCCTCGCCGCAAGGCGGCGTCGATGTGATCTTCCCTCGCCCCTCCATAACCCCGGCTCGTCCGCCCTTAGCGCCCCCCTAGCGCAGGAGGTTGTCGATGTAGCTCTTGTTCTTCTGATACTTCAGGTCATTGAGTACCCCGGAGTTCACACCAATGCGGAAACTGTAACTGCGCATCTGACCAAAGGGAACGACGTTGAGCGACATGTTCCAGCAGTGGAGGTCGCGAGAGATACTCACAGAGGTCGTGCTAAACTGCTCGGCGACAAAGTCGTAACCCGAGTAGAGAGAGACCTGCCAGTCCTTGGCTAAGGTCACACTCCCCGAGAACGATAATGACTGTAAACTCGAACGCCGACTCCCAGACTTCGAGTAAGAGAAATTGTAGTTCACCGATACATTCCACGGAGCAGTAAAAGCATCGTAACGCTGCACGAGGAAGTCCTCACCCGTCGCCCTGTCGTAAGGGATGTAGCCCGGGAGGTAACTCACGTAGGTGGTCTGTAGGTCGTCGCCCTTGAAGCCTAAAACCTTGTTGAGCGAGAAGGAAGCACTCATACTCACCCGTTCAAAACGTACGGGCCAGGCGTGCCGCTTCGCATAATACTCGTTGAAGATACGACCATTCTCGTCGGCACTGTAGGGCGAAAAGCTAGCATTGCCCGAGAGGTTGAGAAAGCTCAGGAAGTTGGTGTGTGCCGAGACGGAGAGGGGCGACCAACCCATCGAATCAGCAAGGAAATTATACCCACTGCTAAAGTTGAGACTTTCCAAGAGGGGGATCTTCTTGTCCTCTACCTTCGCCGTATCCTGCGGCGATTTGGGCTTGCCCCGTAGCTTCATCTCCCAGTTGTTGCCCAGCGAGAAGGAGATTGCTCCCGACTCGCCCGCAGGCGCTCCGCCGTAGATGGTGTTCGCAAAATAGGAGTAGCGCATCGCCTCGCCTGCCTCGTTCTTTTGCACGCTCCCATACATCCCATACTTCGGGTCGCTAAAATCGGGGTGGTAGGAGAGCGAGACCGAGGGCGTCATTACGTGACGAATCGCCTTGATGGGACTCTGAGGAATAAACGCATACATACCGTAAAGCTTCGTAGAAAGCCCCAAACCCGTCGAATAATACCAAGTGCGGGCAAATCCATTAACGGTGTCGAGAACGGGCTTCTTTTGCGCCGCATCCCAGTGATAGCGCGTAGTGCGGATATACCAGTTCTCGTTATAGCTCACCGAGGGCGATAAGTTGATGTGCTTGAGCAGGGTAAACGAGGTCGATGCATTCGCACGGTGCTGCAGCCCGTTCTTAAGGCGCTTCTGCATCTCGGGGGTAAAGAGCTGCTGTTCTTTGATGCGGACGGAGTTCTGCAACGCCGTGTTGTAGGTGACCCCGATCCGCTCGTACCACCGTTGTGCCCCTACCGCATTTTTCCGCTTAAAGGGGTAAATACGTTGCACGTTGAAGGCTACCGTCGGCACGCGCAGGTCTACGATACTGTCGCGCGAGTTCTGCGAATGGTTTAGGGTTACGCTTAGGTTAAAAGGCTTGCCGGGAAAGGAACGACTGTAGGCAACCGACGACATGATCTGGTTCGAGAGGAAGTCCTGCGCATTCCGTGCGTTAAAACGGTTGTAGGAGGACGAACCGAAGGTGACGTTGGCGTTGAAGGTCGAGTTCGGATTCCATGCCCTGTCTTGCGTGTGACTCCACGTGATGCGGTAGTTGGAGTGAATGGAGCGCTCGGGGGTATTCTCCTGCCCCGAGGCGATGTAAGAGTAGGCATAGCCTAAGCGTCCGGAGAACTTGTAACGAAGTTTGTAGTTGGTCGCAAGACTCGCATCCCACGACCCGCGGGTGTAGTAGCCCCCGAGGACGGTGAGGTCAAAATAGTCGTTCAGACCGAGGTAAAAGCCCCCGTTGCGAAGGAAGAAGCCACGCGCCTGCTCCTCGCCATATTCGGGGGGGATGATCCCCGACGAGCGCTTGCTCGTATTGGGGAAGAAGCCAAAGGGGATGCCGATCGGGGCAGGGACGTCGGCGATAACGAGGTAGGCGAGGTCGGTAAAAATCTTATCATTGGGGATGACCTTCGCCCGCGTGAGGGCGAGGTAGAAGTGGGGGTGTTTGAGGTCGCAGGTGGTAAACTTGCCGTCGCCCACGTAGATAACGTCGTTGGGCATCTTCTTAATCACCTCGCCGTGGAGGTAGCCCTCTTGTACCGTGGTGATGACCCCTGTGATGCGCGCCTTGCGGGTAATGAAGTTGTAACGGATGTCGGTCATCGTATACTTGTCACTCCCTTCGGTAAAGATCGGGTCACCCGTCGTCTTACCCGTAGAGTCTTTTACTCCTCGCGCAAAGAGTTGGCGCTCGTTGAGGTCGATGTCGATGCACTCTGCTTCAAACTGTTGGCTTTTGTAAACGAGCTTGGCTTTCCCTTGGAGGGAGACCGTCCGCCGTCGGAGGTCGTAGGTCATGGAGTCGGAGGCGTGGGAGGAGATTTTGGCGTCTAGCGTTCCTACGCTTTCCGTTACGCGCACTACGGTGTCGCGAGTGGGGGGCTCTGTGGGTTGTGCCTGTGCCACGCCACAGCCTCCTACCACCCCGAGTGCCAAGCATCCGAGCCGTAAGAGCGAGAGCTGAAAGAATAATCGTATCTTTGCGCCGTTCACAAGTGAACCCCCTTTGGTGGGCAAAGGTAGTGCAATTTCAATTGGTAACGGATGCTGCGATACACGCCGTTGTTCAACCTCAAAGCCGCCACCTATACCCTCCTTCTTACCTGCACAGTGTGCCTTTTCGTACACTGTGCCGCGGCGCAGCGTACGGATACCAACAACCTTCTTTCGACAATCGTCATTGATGCCGGACATGGCGGCAAAGACCCGGGCACGGAGGGAAAGAACTCCCAAGAGAAGAATGTAACGCTCGCCGTAGCGCTTAAGCTCGGTAAGCTGGTGCGCGAGGCATACCCCAACCTTAAGGTCGTTTTCACCCGCGAGACCGACGAGTTCATAGAGCTCAACCAGCGCACCGCCATTGCCAACGAGTGCAAAGCTGACCTTTTTATCTCCATTCACTGCAATGCGGCGGGCTCTACTGCTGCCGTCGGTACTGAGACCTTCGTGATGGGGCTGCACACCTCCAAGTCGAACCTTGAGGTGGCGCAGCGCGAGAACTCGGTAATCTCTTACGAGGCGGACTATTCCACCAAGTATGAGGGGTACGACCCCAAGTCGCCCGAGTCGTTCATGATCTTCTCCCTCATGCAAAACGTCTTTTTAGACCAGAGCCTCGAGCTTGCGACGGGCATTCAAGGGCAGTTCACCTCTTCGCTTCAGCGTTTTGACCGTGGGGTCAAGCAGGCGGGCTTCCTCGTGCTTTACAAAAGCAGTATGCCTTCTGTGCTTATCGAGCTTGGCTTTTTGAGCAACCCTAAGGAGGAAAAATACCTCCTTTCGGAGAAGGGGCAGCAGGAGCTCGCCAAGGCCATCTTCAACGCCTTTGCTGCTTACAAGAAGAAGTGGGATGCGCACGCCTCACAGCCGCTGGTGGTGATCCGCCCGCCCGAGCCCAAGAAGGTCGACACGACACCCCCGCCGTCAGCGAAAAAAGACTCGTTGCGCAATAGTAACAACGCCACGGGTAAGAATGTAGCCAAATCCAACCCCGAGGAAAAGGGGAAAGGCAAAACACCTGCCAGTGGGCGACGTTACCGCATACAGGTGGCCACGCTCAGCAATTCCATCCCGCCACAGCACCGTTTACATAAACTCTACCCCGACCTACGCGAACGCAAGGAGGGGAAGCTTTACCGTTACTACACGGGCGAATATACCGACATAGAGGCTGCGAAGACGCACCTTGTCAAGGTGCGCCGCAACTTCCCAGACGCCTTTCTTGTTGCCTTCGAGGGCGAGAAGAAGGTCGCGATATAAACACTACAACCGATGCAGAAACGCTCCCGACAAACTTGGTTTATTGGCATTTTTACCCTTCTCGTGCTGGTGGCGGGCGTCGTGGGCTACCAGTTCCTTAAGGGGCAAAATTTCTTCAGTAGCAACTGCTACTACTATGCCTATTTCAATGACATCGGCGGGCTCTACGTCACCAACCGCATCACCATCAATGGGCTGACCGTCGGGCGCGTCTCCGACCTTACCTTTGTCAACGATGGCACGGGGCGCATCCGCGCGCAATTCTCCTTTCCCCAAGAAATACGTTTGCAACACACCACACGGGCAGAGATTGCCAATGCGGGGCTCATTGGCGGGAGCATCGTCCGCCTTCACGAGGCGTATGGTAACGGACCCTATCTTGCGCCTGGCGATACGATCCCTGGGGTTACCGAGATGACGTATACCCAGACGTTCTCCACGCAGGTGGGGCCTCTCCTCTCACACGTCGACACGGTGGTGCGCTCGCTCAAACAGGTACTACGTGTGGCGGAAAAGAGCCTCACGAACGAACGTGCCGAGTCGCTCTATGCCGAGACCTACGCCTTGCTTTCTAACCTCCGCCGCTCAGCCGAGGCTTTTCCTGTCACGATGGAGAATGCGAACGCTTCGCTTAAGACCATTAACGGACAGGTGGCACAAATCGGTCGACGGTGGGAAAGTGCACTGGACTCTCTCCAGCCCTCGCTTGCAGGGGCTATCCGACGTTCGGATACACTGTTGGCTTCAGCCTCACAGCTCTTGCAACGGATGCAGGCAGGGGAGGGGGCTATGGGGAAGCTCCTGCAAGATGATCAGCTTTACTACGACTTTCAAACCACCGTCCGAGCCCTCGACTCTATCTTAGCCGAGGTAAAACAAAATCCGCGTCGTTATTTTAATTTCTCAATATTCTAGTCAATGCGTTATCTTTTGTTTTCTTTTTTGCCGCTCCTCTTCTTCTGGAGCTGTACGAACAACACGACACCGAGCAATTCTGCCACTCCTACAGCCACTTCAACCGACACGAAGCAGATGATGCCACAGCAACAAGCAGAGGCCGTCCTCAATGCCTTTCAAACAGGCGATACTGCGCCACTGCGTAGCATACACCCTACGCAGTACAAACAACACGACCTCGCCGTGGCTGATGGAGTGGACGGGTTACGCCAAGCGATTGAAGCCTCGGCTGCTGTAAAGCCTACGGTGAAGGTCTTGCGTACCTTCCAAGATGGCGATTTCGTCTTCACGCAAACGCTCACGAAGTATGCTGACACCACCGAGCTCTCCTTCGATGTCTTTCGCTTTGCCGATGGGCTTATCGTAGAGCATTGGGACAATGCCGTTCGTTTCCCCACCCCTAAAAACGAGGCAGATTTGGAAACCTTTGTGGGGAAGGTGCTCCCCGTAACCGATCGGGACAAGACGGAGGAGAACCGCGCCCTTGTGAACCGACTGGCTAAGGAGGTGCTCCTCGATCCAGACTATGAGCGCTTTATCCAGTTCATGGACCCAGATCAGTACACCGAGCATAACCCTTATATCCAAGAGGGGCTCTTAACCTACATGGCTGAGCTCGCCAAGGAAGACTCCTCGTTTACGCCGACCCGTATCCACAAGGTATTGGCTGACGGCGACTATGTCCTACTCATCACCGAACGTGAATCGGAACGGATGCCGCTGGCGCTTTATGACCTTTTCCGCATTGCGGGGGGGAAGGTGGTCGAGCATTGGAATATCCTCTCGCCCGTCCCCGCGCGTGACAAGTGGAAGAACCACAACGGAGCATTTGGTTTCTAGTAGCCGTGTAAACAAAGTAGGGTAGAAAAGTGTTCCTATAGTCGTAAACTTAAATACTGATACGGCAATGTCACAACACAAGGTACTCTTCGCAGGCGGCGATATGGAGCTTTTGGGTAACGAAATCAAGGTAGGTGCTAAAGCCCCCGAGTTCGCAGGCGTGGGTGTCGATATGAAGCCCGTGAACTTCAAGGGCGGCGACGGGAATATCTACGTCCTGAGCATATTCCCCTCTATCGATACTCCCGTTTGTTCGATGCAGGCAGGTCGCTTTAATGCCGAAGCAAGCAAGCTCGACAAGAAGGTGCATATCTTCGCCATCTCGTGCGACCTTCCCTTTGCGCTCGGACGCTATTGTGGAGCAAACGGCATCGATCGGCTGACCATGGTCTCCGACCACCGCGACCTCTCTTTTGGTATGAATTACGGTTTTGTGATGAATGGGCTTCGCCTCCTCGCACGTGGCGTAGTGGTGATAGATGGCACTGGTACAGTACGTTACGTAGAGTATGTACCCGAGGTGACGCACGAGCCCGATTACGAGGCGGCGCTAGCAGCTGTAAAAAGTTTGCTATAATAGCGCCGTAATTGAATAATACTACGGATGAAGTTACTAGAAGGAAAAACCGCCATCGTTACGGGTGGTACGCGCGGCATCGGTCGCGGCATCGTACGGCTCTTTGCAGAAGAGGGTGCTAATGTCGTTTTCACGGCGCGTAACCCCGCATTTGAGGAAGTAGAACAAGAGGCAGCAGCCTTCGGCGTACGCGCCAAGGGCTTTACCTCAGACGCAAGCGATTTTGCACAAGCCGAGGCGCTCGTAGAGGCGACCATTGCCGAGTTTGGTGGGGTCGACATCTTGGTTAACAATGCAGGGATCACGCGCGATACGCTCCTGATGCGGATGACCGAGGAGCAGTGGGACGAGGTCCTGCGTGTGAACCTCAAGTCGGTCTTTAACATGACCAAGGCGGTGCAACGCACCATGCTCAAGCAGAAGCAAGGGACGATCGTCAATATTAGCTCTGTGGTGGGCGTCTCGGGCAATGCGGGGCAAGCCAATTACGCTGCTTCTAAGGCGGGGATTATTGGTTTCTCAAAGTCGGTAGCTAAGGAGCTCGGGGCTCGCAATATTCGTACGAATGTCGTAGCTCCTGGCTTTATTGAGACGGAGATGACCGAGAAGCTCCCCGAGGAGATACGCAAGGGCTGGGCAGACCAGATACCGCTCAAGCGTGCGGGTACTCCCTTAGACGTGGCGCGTGCGGTGCTTTTCCTAGCGAGTGACCTCAGTAGCTATGTTAACGGGCAGGTGCTCAACGTGTGTGGGGGGATGAATATGTAGCCCCTCCTCCACGATAGGGCGCTTTCATTGCTTAAATGAAAACGAAGCGTGCAATCCGACTGCGGGTTGCACGCTTTTTTGTAAGGGCACACTGCCCCCTGTAAGTCTTTACATTTTGTGGAAGAGACCCGCGCAACCCTCAAAGAGAAGTACGACGGCTATTGTTTCTCGCGCAATGGGGTGAAGGTGTACAATCCATCTAGTCTGTTGAATGTCTTAGCAGATAGCGCTTACGACTACTATTGGTTCGAGAATGCTACGCCCTCCTATCTTGTCAAGTTCCTAAGACGAACAAGAGTACCTATCCAGAATTTGGAAGAGGATATCGAGATTGATGCGGATATCTTAGAAGACTTCCGTTACAATGACCCAAATTACATTATCCATTACCTCTTTTATTCTGGTTATCTTACCATAAAGGAATATTTATGTGAGGAGAATCGGTTCATCCTCGGTTTTCCGAATGACGAGGTTCGTTCAGGCTTTTGGCGAGGTCTCTTATACTATACTCGCCCCGACGTGTCTTCGATGGGGTTGCCTGTGGATTGTACTTTGTGTTGAGTCTCGAGGCGATCCTAAGGGCGCGCCGCCCAGTGGGCGCAATGTGCGGTAAAATGCAAATCACCGAGGCGGCACGCGTTGCGTGCCGAGTTGCGGGCGAAAGCACGCTACACCCCTACAAAAGAATGGGAAACAGTGGTTTAAGAGAGATGCGCCCGTGATTGAGGAAAGCGTGGGGAGGTAATCACCGAGGCGCGGCGTTGCCGCGATTTAGAGGTTAGGGGTTAGCAGATCGCAAAAATACCTACCTTTGCCTACGTAGAGAAGGAAAGGTAAATCAAGAATAATGGACAGTTACGGTGGACTCCCAGAGGAGTTCTGCGCCTACGAGACGGCGCGCGTCGTAGTACAGCCCATCCCGTTTGACGGGACAAGCACGTGGGGCAAAGGGGCGGACAAGGGACCAGAAGCTCTGCTCGAAGCCTCGGCGAATATGGAACTCTATGACATAGAGACCGACACCGAACCCTATACCATCGGCATCGCTACGGCAGAGGCTCTTCCCGCCTACGACGCTGTAGAGGAGATGGTCGCTGCCAGTAAGGCATGCGTGGAGCGCCACCTTGCGAATGGCAAGTTTGTGGTGAGTATTGGCGGCGAACACTCCGTAAGCATCGGTCCTATCTTAGCACACGCACAGAAATATGCGGGGCTTACAGTGCTCCAACTCGATGCACATACCGACCTAAGACAAGAGTACGAGGGGTCGCCCTTTAACCACGCCTGCGTCATGGCGCGTGCGCGGGAGGTATGCCCTATTGTCCAAGTGGGTATTCGCAGTATGGACACTTCGGAACTGGAGGGGCTGCAACGTGAACGCATCTTCTGGGCACACGAGATCGTCGGACAGACGGGGTGGGAACAGCGAGCACTCGATCTCCTCACGCCCCGCGTCTACATCACCATAGACCTTGATGCCTTTGACCCTGCTATCCTCTCTGCCACGGGTACGCCCGAGCCGGGAGGGTTGGAGTGGCATCCGACGCTCCGTTTCCTTCGCCGCGTATTTGAGACGCACGAAGTGGTAGGCTTTGACATCGTAGAACTCTGCCCCACAGGCGACTACAAGCCCTCAGCATTCCTCGCAGCCAAGCTCCTTTACCGCTTGCTGAGTTTCCGTTTTCAACACCAATTATCACATTGCAGTAAATAGCGCTAAAACGTTACCTGAATAGAGAATGAGCAAGAAAGAGTTGTTGCGTGAAGAGATCCGCCACGTAGATATTAAGCAGATAGACGCTCGCCCGATAATCGATGCGATGCGTGGAATGTCGTTTTCCTCGCGCGATACGGCCACGGCCGCAGATATCCTCAATCGGATGTTGGGCGATAAGGAGTGTTCGACCATCTTGACCCTTGCAGGCAGTACGAGTGCGGCAGGGTGTATGCAGGTCTATGTCGACATGGTGCGACACAACATGGTGGACGCGATTGTCTCGACGGGCGCCTCGATTGTCGATATGGACTTCTTTGAGGCATTGGGCTTTAAGCACTATCGCGGAACTCCCTTTGTGGACGATTCGGCGCTCCGTGCTCAGTACATTGACCGTATTTACGATACGTATATCGACGAGGAGGAGCTTCAGAACTGCGACGCCACAATTAAGAAAGTAGCCGATGGGCTCGAGCCTCGTCCGTACAGTTCGCGCGAATTTATCAAGGAGATGGGGCGTTACCTCACCCAGCATTCGGTGAAGAAGGAGAGTCTGATTCAGACCTGCTATGAGCACAATGTGCCGATCTTCTGCCCTGCGTTTAGCGACTCGAGTGCGGGCTTCGGACTGGTGCTTCACCAAGTGGCAAACCCCAAGGCGCATGTTTCGATAGACTCGGTGCGTGACTTCCTTGAACTAACCCAGATCAAGATCGCAGCAAACACGACGGGACTCTTTATGGTAGGCGGCGGCGTGCCTAAGAACTTTGCGCAGGATACGGTGGTGTGTGCCGAGGTGCTGGGGCATGAGGTGCCGATGCATAAGTATGCGGTACAGATTACGGTAGCAGATGTGCGCGATGGGGCTTGTTCCTCTTCGACTCTGAAGGAGGCTTCGTCGTGGGGCAAGGTAGACACTGCCTTTGAGCAGATGGTCTATGCGGAGGCTACGACGGTTGTGCCGCTCATCGTGAGCAATGCTTACCACACAGGGTTGTGGAAAGATCGTAAGAAGTACGAGTGGGCAAAGTTATTTGAATAGGGCGCTAAGGGCGCGCTGCCCGTGGTGAAAGAGGGGCGTGAGGGGCGGTGGTGCAATGCGCTACGTGTGGAAGATATCGTCAAGAGGGGGGCGTAGGAAGGTGTGTCAAAACACGACTCTCCCGTCCCCTGTAGGGGTGTAGCGTGCTACACCCGCAATTCGGCACAAAGTGCCGCCTTGGTCATTATCTCTACGCCTCTCCTCCACCACGGGCCGTCCGCCCTTAGGACCGCCGTAAGGCGCATAATGAATCGATGCGAAAAGTGGTGTCGTATTTTGACACCCTCTGCGCTTTCGTACCACCATACACACCTTTAACCCCATAACGCTTTTTTGCCGTGACTATCGACATCCTAACCGTACTACCCGAACTCCTGACGGGGGCGCTTGATTACTCTATTGTGGGGCGAGCACGGGCTCAGCATCTCGTAGAGATTAACCTTTGCCAACTGCGAGACTATACGCACGACAAACGGCGAACGGTGGATGACTATGCCTACGGTCCCGATGCGGGGATGGTGCTCAAACCAGAGCCCATATTCGAGGCAGTCGAGCACCTTCAGGCTACGGGCGGGGCGTATGACGAGATAATCTATACCGCCCCCGACGGAGAGCTTTTAACCCAAGCTCTTGCTACGGAGCTGAGTCTGAAGCCCCGCGTGTTGATCCTGTGCGGGCACTATAAGGGGGTGGATCAGCGGGTACGCGACCACCTCGTGACGCGCGAGGTGAGCATTGGGGACTACATCTTGAGCGGGGGCGAGTTGGCGGCTGCCGTGCTGGTCGATACTATAGTGCGCCTCCTACCAGGAGCGTTAGGGGATGCAACCTCCGCCCTGTCGGATTCTTTTCAAGATGGGCTCGTTTCCCCTCCCGCTTATACACGCCCAGAGAACTTCCGCGGCTGGGAGGTGCCCACCATCCTTCGTTCGGGTAATTTTCCAGAAATCGCTAAGTGGCAGCATGCGGAGGCGCTGCGCCTAACCGAGGAGCGACGCCCCGAGCTATTGAAACAATACCTTGCACGCACAAGTTTACGGGAAGAGTAAGAGAGGAGGATCATGGAAACACAGTTATGGTTGTTGGCTACGGTGCCGAGCCTACTGGTACTGGCAACGGGGGTGTTGTCGTACCGTTACCTCACCAAATCGTTGTTGCATCGCGACGCTCTCCAGCAGGGCATAGAAATGCGCAAATTGACGCTTCCGGTGCGCTTGCAGGCGTACGAACGGTTGACGCTCCTTATGGAGCGTATTAGCCCCGAAAGCCTCTTAGTGCGGTGCGAGGCGGGGGAGTGTAACGCTAAGGAATATGAATATGAGCTCTTGGCGAACATCCGTGAGGAGTGGGAACACAACCTCTCGCAGCAAATCTATGTAAGCCACGAGGTGTGGCAACAGGTGCGGCAGGCTAAAGGGAACGTCTCGAAGATGATCACGATGTGTGGCGAAAAGGTACACCCCGCGAGCCCAGCCAATGAGCTCTCGAAGATGATACTCGCCATGCTCTTGGAGCTGAGTACACACCCCACGGCAGCGGCGTTGTCGGCTTTGCGGAGCGAAGCTGCGCGGTTGATGTAAAAACGCCCCCACGCCTACTATGGAGCATCGGCGCATCGGTATCGTCGTAGCGGTCTATAACCGTCCTGAGGAACTAGAGGAGCTTTTGGCGAGCCTTCTCCGTCAGTCCACGACCGATTTTTGCGTCGTGGTCGTAGAGGACGGCTCAACACGTCCGTCAGACGAGGTCTGTGCTCGTTATGCTTCGTCGTTAACGCTCGTTTACTTAAAACAGGAGAATACGGGTCCTGCACTCGCCCGCAACCACGGAGTGGCGGCTCTGGGACAATCAACAGACTATATCCTCTTTGTGGATTCGGATTGTACGCTCCCGCCCCACTATCTGGCGTGTGCCGAGGCATGGCTGGATGCACACCCAGAGGTAGATCTTTGGGGCGGACCAGATGCATGGGACGAGAATTTTACCCCTATACAGAAAGCCATTTCCTACGCCATGACCTCGCCCTACAGCACGGGGGGCATTCGAGGAGGGGGCGAGCGAAGCGATAAGTTCTATCCCCGCACCTTCAACATGGGGGTACGGACGCGCGCCTTTGAGGCGGTGGGGGGCTTTGCTAACCTCCGTTACGGCGAGGATGTGGATCTGAGTATGCGTCTGTGCGAGGCGGGGTATCGCTCTGCGTTGCAACGAGAGCTTTTTGTCTACCACAAACGACGGACGTCGTGGCGGAGCTTCTTTCGGCAGGTCTACCATTCGGGGCAAGCACGGCGTATGCTTGCGGAGCGTCACCTAGGGACGTTGCGTTGGGTGCACCTGTTGCCGTCGGCGGCTATCTTGTTGGGTATTTTGTGGATTGTCTCACTTTTCGTATATTGGAAGTGCGTAGCGCTGGGAGTCGTGGGGGTGGTGTACGGGCTTGTGGTGGCGCGTCATGCTTACCGGCAGTTCCGTAGCCTCTCGCTTGCCTTACGAAGTGTTTGGGCTTGTGGAGTGATGGTGTTGGGGTATGGGTTCGGGTTGTGGAGCACCCTTGGGCGACGACGGCGCGGCGTACGTTGACCCCCTAAGTACTCGATGCCATGGATTCTCTTTTAGATGCCCCTTTGTCGGTGCTTCGTTTGAACCCGAAGTGGGAGCGTGCCCTTGCCTCTACGCTAGATATTCGGACGCTTGAGGATGTCTTGTTACACCTCCCTAGAACCTACAATGATCGTACGCGTGTGACCCTCTATGCGCGCATTACGAACGATGAGCAGCCCGTGCAATTGGTCGCGACCCTTAAGTATCTCACCCACGAAGGGGAGGGGACGAAACAGCGCCTTGTGGCGGAGTTTGAAGACGAATCGGGGACGTTTCAAGCGCTCTTTTTCAAGGGGACGCGCTACATCTATAAGCAGTTGAACCTCGGGGCACGTTACGTCCTGTTTGGGCGTCCGTCCCGTTTTCGGAACACGATAAACTTCCTTCATCCAGAAGTAGAATTCCTCCCCGATGGACACCAGCCTATATTAGGCTTAGAGCCGATCTATGAGGGGCATGATGCGCTAAAGAAGGTTTACCTCACCTCGAAGCGCTATGCGGAGGTCGTCGCCAAAGCGTTGAATTACGTCGCGGGGCAGGTGGTAAATATCTTACCCGAGGAGGTATTGATAAAACACAGGCTGATGTCGCGCGGTGAGGCATTGCGGCGTGCCCATTTTCCGCGTACGTGGGAGGAGTTGCGGAGTGCGATTACTTACATCAAGTGCGAAGAGTGGTTTCTATTGCAGCTACAACAAGCGGAGTTCCTCGTGCGCGATGCGCAGGCCAATGGGTTGCCGTGTACGCACGTAGGGGAGCTATTCAATGGTTTCTACAAAGAGCACCTTCGTTTTGCCCTTACGAATGCGCAAAAGCGCGTGGTGCGGGAGATCTATAACGACATGCGGAGTGGGCGGCAGATGAACCGTCTCTTGCAAGGGGATGTCGGGAGTGGAAAGACCCTCGTAGCCCTCTTTTCGCTCCTGCTGGCAATAGACAATCAGGCACAGGGGTGTCTGATGGCGCCGACCGAGATTCTCGCCACGCAGCATTACCATGGCATTACGAAAATGTTGGGCGACCTCCCCGTGCAAGTAGCACTTTTGACAGGAAGTACCCCTGCGCGCGAACGGACGCGTATTTTTGAAGCCCTGCAGGAAGGCTCGCTTCACATCTTGATAGGCACGCATGCGTTGATAGAAGACAGCGTGGTGTTTCACAACCTAGGGATCGTTATCGTGGATGAGCAACACCGTTTTGGCGTGGAGCAGCGTGCGAAGCTTTGGGGAAAGAACCCTGTGGTGATGCCTCATATCTTGGTGATGTCGGCGACGCCCATCCCGCGTACCCTTGCCCTTACGCTGTATGCGGGCTTGGATGTGAGCATCATTGATGAGCTGCCTGCGGGACGGAAGCCCATCTCGACCTTTCATTACTACGATGATCAGCGTGGGAAGCTTTACAAGCAAATCCGAACAGAGCTGGCAGCAGGGCATCAAATCTATTTTGTCTATCCGTTAGTCAACGAGTCGGAGACGCTAGATTATCAAAGCGTGGTAGAGGGTTTTGAGCGCTTGCAGGCAGAGTTCTCAAACTATAGTCTACGGATGTTGCACGGGCAGATGCCAGCACAAGAGAAGGAGGAGGCGATGCGTGCTTTTGCTTCGGGTGAAGCACACATCTTGGTGGCCACGACGGTGATAGAGGTCGGGGTAGACGTCCCCAATGCCACGGTGATGGTGATAGAGGATGCGGATCGTTTCGGCTTGACGCAGCTTCATCAGTTGCGCGGTCGCGTGGGGCGTGGCGGCAATCAGAGTTATTGTTACATCGTGACGCGTGAGGATGTGAAAGAGCACACATTGCAGCGTTTGCGGATCTTTGTCAGCACGAACGATGGTTTTAAGATTGCCGAGGCTGACTTAAAGTTGCGTGGTGCTGGGGATTTGGGGGGTACGCAACAGAGTGGTCTTTCGACTACTTTTCATGCAGCAGACCCGTCTGCGGATACGAACGAGGTGATATGGATGCGAGAGGCGGTGCGTGAGCTTTACACGCAAGATCCGCAGTTGGAAGCTCCGCGTCATGCGGCGTTGCGAGATCACATCGCACGTCGGAATAAGAACAAGGTTTCTCGTAGTCGCGTAGGCTAGCCCTCTAGCGCTAAGGAGACGCGCCCCCGTGGTAAAAGAGGGGCTAGGGGATATGAAAGCCTAGCGCTTAGCTTTAAGATTATCAATGTGTAATTAAAATCCTCTTGCTATATTTGTAAGGCTGTTATTTAATCACTAAGGAGAGGAGAACTCATGAAAGGAAAGCTATGGGCAGCACTCGCAATCTTGGTAGGGGCGAGCGTTCCCGCATCGGCATGTACGAACTTTCTCGTAACCAAAGGTGCGTCTAAGGACGGATCGTGTATGATCTCTTATGCTGCAGACTCGCACTATCTCTATGGCGAGCTCTACCACTGGCCTGCTGCAAAGTACCCCAAGGGGACGATGCTCAAGGTCTATGAGTGGGATTCGCAGAAGTACCTCGGCGAGATTGAGCAAGCTGCCGAAACCTACAACGTGGTGGGGAATATGAACGAGCATCAGCTCGCCATCGGAGAAACCACCTATGGCGGTCGCCACGAGCTGCAAGATTCGACGGGGATTATCGACTACGGGTCGCTCATTTACATCACCCTACAACGCTGCAAGACTGCGCGTGAAGCTATCAAGATGATTTCGGAACTCACCGAGCGTTACGGCTATGCGAGCTCGGGCGAGTCTTTCTCTATTGCCGACCCGAACGAGGTGTGGGTGATGGATCTCATCAGCAAGGGCATTGACCTGCAGATGAACAAGAAGACGAAGCAGATGGAAAACACACGTCGCGGTATGGTGTGGGTCGCACGCCGCATCCCCGACGGCTATGTGTGTGCACATGCAAACCAAGCACGTATTACCACCTTCCCGCTCGCTAACGGCAAGACCTCTATCACAAGCAAGCAGTTGAACAAAATTTTCAATCCTGAGGTCGAGACGGTATATGCACACGACGTGATCTCTTTCGCGCGCCAGATGAAGTACTTCAGCGGCAAGGATGCTGAGTTTAGCTTCTGCGATGCGTATGCACCTGTGGATTTCGGTGGTGCGCGTTTTTGCGAGGTGCGCGTATGGTCGTTCTTCAATTCGGTGAACAGCGAAATGAAGGAGTATATCGACTACGCTAAGGGTTGGAATTTGGCGCACAAGATGCCGTTGTGGATTAAACCCGACCGTAAACTCGACGTGCACGATGTGATGGACGCTATGCGCGACCACCTCGAAGGCACCGAGCTCGATATGACTAAGGACTTTGGCGCAGGGCCGCACGCGCTCCCATACCGTTGGCGTCCGATGACGTGGAAGCATAACGGAAAGGATTATGTTCATGAGCGTGCAACGGCTACGCAGCAGACGGGGTTTGTCTTTGTTTCGCAGAGCCGTTCGTGGCTTCCTGACCCCGTGGGCGGTATTCTTTGGTTTGGTGTAGATGATGCGGCTTCGACGGTCTTTACGCCGATGTACTCGAGCATGACGCGCATCCCGCTCGCTTACCAACAGGGAAATGGGAGTCTGCTCCGTTATTCCTCTACGAGTGCTTTCTGGCTCTTCAACAAAGTAACGAACTACTGCTACCTCCGCTACGACCTCATGCACGCAGACCTCCGCAAGGAGCAGCTCCGTCTAGAAAACAGCTTTATTGATGGAGTAAAGAACGTAGATAAGCAGGCAGAGGAGCTCTATAAGAGCAACCCAGACAAGGCGGTCGAGTTCGTAACCAACTATTCGAATACCGTTGTCGCACAAACGATGAAGGATTGGGAGTCGCTCCATGAGTTCCTTCTGATGAAGTACATTGATGGGAACGTGAAGAAAGAGGTCGACGGCAAGTTCCTCCACACCCCCGAGTCAAAAGACATACCTGTGAAGGTGGACAACCCCGAGTATCCGGATTGGTGGAAAGAGTGCTTGATTCGCTCGACGGGCGATAAGCTCGAGAATCGAAGCAAATAGTCTTTGTAGCAAAAACAAACGAGAGCCCCGCCGTGTGCGGGGCTTTTTTTATAGCTACCTTTTGTTGCTTTTCGCCTCGCTTTCTTAAAATGCGCTTCTATATTTCATTTTCTTCGTACTTTTGCGCAAAGAGCGTGGTAAAAGGCTTATCAAAATACACGATCATATACCAAGTATCCAATGAGTAACGAGATTCTGAAAATCGGGGTGTTCTACGACGGAAATTACTTCTTACACGTGAGTAATTACTACAACTATTTCCACTCAATGCGTCAGCGCTTGAGTCTGCCAGCCTTCCACAATTTCATACGCCATCTGGTCGCCGACGCCGAGGAGATCCCGGTGCAGTATAGTCGCATCATCGGTGCGCACTATTTCCGTGGGCGATTGAGCGCGCAGGAGGCTTCGCAGCGCGGGAATCAGCTTTATAACGACCGTGTCTTTGACGACATCCTGATGTCGGTGGGGATCGTCTCGCACTTCCTCCCTTTGCGCACCCGAAGTGGTAAGAAAGAAGAGAAGGGGATCGATGTCTGGTTGGCGCTCGAGGCTTACGAACAGACGCTGATTAAGAAGTTTGACGTGCTGGTGCTTATCACCTCTGACGGGGAGTATGTGCCGCTCGTACGCAAGCTGAACTCCCTCGGGGTAAAGACCATGGTGTTGAACTGGGAGTTTGCCTACGTGGATGACTCGGGGCGCGACATTGTTACCCGTACGGCGCAGGATCTGTTGCAGGAGGTGACCTATCCGGTTGCAGCGCACACGATTATCGACGATGGGTTGGAAGAGGGTGTGGAGTATGTCGAAGACCTCTTTGTCTCGGTAGAGAGCAACTCCAGTTCCCGCATGAACGATGCTTCGTTGAATAACGATTCGCACCTAATGCTCGACGCCAATGCTGATGAGCAGGACGAGGATAGTTTCGAGAACGGCGATGAGAAGGAGACCGAGGGGGTACGTTACCGTGGGCCGATCATGATGCTCAATCCTGCAAAGGGGTACGGTTTTATTAAGTACCCGCCTAACAATCTTTTCTTTTATCGCCAAGACTTGGAGAATGTGGACATCATGCAGTTGCAAGTGGGCGATATGATGGAGTGCACCATCGTACACAATGACGAAGGCGATCAGGTCGCTAAGCGTTTACGACGCATCCCCTCTTACCGCTAAGTCTTAAGTAGCGTCGTCTCGCTGCGTTAGGAGATGTGGACATTGCTCTATCGACTCGGAATCGGGAGTTATGGTCTCTTGCTTCGCTTGTTTGCGCTTTGGCATCCGAAGGCGAGGCTCTGGGTGCAGGGACGTCGAGGGTGGTACGAGCGTTTACGGCGGTCGTTTACGCCCGTAGAGGGAAAGGTCATTTGGTTTCATTGTGCTTCGTTGGGCGAGTTTGAACAGGGGCGTCCAGTGATGGAGCGCTTCAAGCGTGAGCATCCGGACTGGCAACTGGTCGTTACCTTCTTTTCACCTTCGGGGTATGAGGTGCGTAAGCACTACGCACAAGCCGATTATGTGGGCTACTTACCGCTAGATACCCCACGCAATGCGCGACGCTTTCTAGAGGTCGTGCGTCCCACGGTGGCGGTCTTTGTGAAGTATGAGTTCTGGTATTACTTCCTCCGCGAGCTGCACCGTGGGGGCGTTCCTACCTATCTCGTGTCGGGGATCTTTCGTCCAGAGCAGGCTTTTTTCAAGGGCTATGGCAAGCACTACCGACGTTGGTTGTTGCTTTTCGAGGCGCTGTTGGTGCAGGACGAACGTTCGCGAGACCTCTTGGCAAGCCACGGCATCACCCAAGGCGTAGAGGTGGTCGGCGACACGCGCTTTGATCGCGTAGAAGAGGGGGCTGGCAAGACCGTAGCCTTGGAAAAGCTAGAGGGGTTCGCTGCAGGGGCAAAGCTCCTCGTGGCAGGAAGTATCTGGGGGGCGGATGCGGAGCATCTTACCCCGATATTCGACACGCTGCCCGAGGGGTGGAAATGTGTGATTGTGCCGCACGAGATTCACGAATCAGAGATAGAGGCTTGGCTTAAGCGTTATGAGGGGAACGCGGTGCGTTACACTGCACCCTACACCCCAGCCGAGTGGACGTGTGCGCGCTACTTGGTCGTAGACACCGTGGGGTTGCTATTTTCTATTTACCATTACGGGCAATTAGCCTACGTTGGCGGTGGATTTGGGGTTGGAATACACAACACGCTCGAACCTGCGGCATTTGGGCTTCCTGTGCTCTTTGGACCGCATTATATGGCGTTCCGTGAGGCGCTCGATCTCCTCGAGTTGGGCGGTGCGCAGGCGCTTAGTACCCAAGAGGCGTTTCAAAAGAACTTTTCTCAGCTCTTTGAGGATGAGGAATTGAGAGCGCAAATGGGGCGGATAGCGCGCGACTATGTCTTTTCCAACGTAGGAGCTTCGGAGCGTGTATGCAGCAGAATCAATGCCCGGCTGTGTAATACGCAAAGGTGATGTTGTTTAGCGAAATTTACGGGCAGGAGCGCGTCAAGCGATTGCTGCGCCAATATGTGGCACAGGGGCGCATACCACACGCACTACTCTTTACGGGCAACGAGGGGAGCGGCGTTTTTCCGTTAGCCCTTGCCTTTGCGCAGTATGTTAACTGTTCAAAGCCTACGCCCGAGGGCGATTCGTGTGGGGTGTGTCGTTCGTGCAAAACGTATCAAGAATTCCGAAACTTCGACTTTCACTTCTATGCCCCTTATGCAGGCGCGCTGAGTGAGTTTGCGAAAGATGAGCTCCTGCCCATCGAACGCTTAAAGCCCCTTTTGAAAGAGACCCCCTACTTGACGCAAGCCACGTGGGCGTTGCAGTGGTCGAAGGACGGGTCAAAGAAGATACGCCTACCCATAGAGGCAGCAACGGATATTATCGATACATTGAAAACCGCCCGTCTAGGTAATGGCTTCCGAGTGGTCTTTATCTACCTCCCCGAACTGATGGAGGAGGAGGCCTCTAACAAGCTGCTTAAGATCCTAGAAGAGCCGCGTCCGTACACGCTCTTCTTTCTTGTGTCGTTGCATCCGGAGCTACTCTTGCCGACCATTCGTTCGCGTGTGCAAGAGGTCTTTTTGCCGCCGCTTTCGGTTGAAGAGCTTACAGATGCTTTTGCCCGCGAGGGGATAATCGGTGAGCAGGTGGAAAAAAAGGTGCGGATAGCCCAAGGGAGTTACATCACGGCGCGCGCGCTCATCCGTTCACACGACACGCCCTATCTTAGCCTATTCCAGCGGCTTTTGCGGCTTGCCTATTTACGCGACTATGAGTCGATGCTCGGCTGGGCAGACGAGATGGCTAAGTTCGGACGCGAGGAGCAGCGCCAAATGCTCTACTACTTTGCACAGCTGCTGCGGGAGATGTTTATTCTTCACCTCGGGCGCGAAGACTTGGCGCTTATCCTTGGCGAGGAGTTGGATTTCTCACGAAAGGTAAGCCCTTTCATCGATGGCGCGAATGTGGGTAAGCTCCTCCAGCAGTATTCCGATGCTTATAAGCAGGTGAACGACAACTGTAACATGACGATCGTCTTCACCGACCTTGCTATCCGTCACGCTAAGTTGATTAAGAAGCGGAAATAGCCTCCCCTACTCCGTATAGTACGTACGCGGGATGCGGGGCGAGATGTCACTGAGCACCTCGTAAGGGATTGTCCCTAACCACGCTGCCAGCTCCTCAATCGTTGGGCTATCACCAAAGAGTGTGACAGCATCGCCCTCCTGCACACTGAGCCCCGTAATATCCAACATGCACGTATCCATACAGATGTTGCCAATGGTGGGGGCAAGTTGCCCGTTGATAGATACTTTCCCTACGCCATTCCCTAGACGTCGACTGTAACCATCGGCATAACCGACAGGGATGGTCGCAATACGCTTTTTAACGGGTATTTTCCCGCGACATCCATACCCTACGGTGTGTCCTACCTCAAGCTCCTTTATCTGCGCGACAAAGGTCTTTAACGAAGCGACAGGGCGTAATTCGCTGTTACCGCAGCAGGAGAGCCCATGTAAGCCGATGCCGAGGCGTACCATATCATACTGCCACTGTGGGAAACGTTCCTGCCCAGCCGAGTTAAGGATGTGCCGCATCGGACGGTAAGAGAGGCTCGCCATGACTTGCGATGACATCCGCTCGAAACGTTCCAGTTGCCCGTGTGTAAAGCTATCTAAGGCCTGTTCGTCTGCCCCTGCAAGGTGACTAAAGATGGAGACAACGCGCAGGTGTGTACAGCCGCGTAGCGCGGTAATGAGCTCGGGTAAATCCTCCTCCATGAAGCCCACGCGGTGCATGCCCGTATCCATCTTGAGGTGAATCGGGTAATCATGCTTGCCTGCCTCTGCCGCCGCTTCCTCAAAGGCACGGAGCAGGGACAGGGAAAATATATTGGGCTCGAGGTTATAAGCCAACATCGCAGGCAGGGCATCAGGGGCAGGATTAAGGACGAGGATCGGGAGCGTAATCCCTGCACTGCGCAGCGCAAAGCCCTCGTCAGTAAATGCTACCCCGAGGTAATCCACCTTGTGATATTGAAGGAACTGCGCCAGCTCGCCCAGCCCATTGCCGTAAGCAAACGCCTTTACAAGAACCAGCATCTTCACGCCGTGGCGCAACCGTCCGCGAAACCAGTTCAGGTTCGTTTCCAGCGCCCCAAGGTTAACCTCCATGACCGTTCGGTGAATGCGCCGTTCTAACTGCTGCGAAACACGCTCAAACCCGAAACGGCGCGCCCCTTTGACGAGCACCGCATACCCCTCTAAGGGTTCGCGCAGGTGCGCTGCAAGAAACTCCTCTGGTGTGGGGTAAAAAAACGCCTTGGGGTAGAAGGACGTCAGCGCACGGATCTCCTCCCCGATCCCCACAAGGAGCTCTACGCCGTACTTTTCTAAAAGCGCACGTACGCGTCCGTAAAGCTCGGATGGGGAGAGCCCCGACTGGTCAATATCTGAGAGGATAAGCCCACGGTTCGCCCCTCCCGCCTGTTGGCAAAGAAAGCCGAGGGCTGCCTCTAGCGATTCGAGGTCGCAGCTGTAACTATCGTTGATAAGGGCAAGTCCGTTAACCCCCTCACGTCGTTCCAGCCGCATGGCCACAGTACGTACGTTCTCAAGGGCACGAAGCGCCTCATCCATCGGCATCCCAAGCGTGGCACTGGCTACGAGCGTATGCAGCGCATTCTCCACACTTGCCGCATCAGAAGCAGGCAGCACGCCGCGGTAGGTATGCCCCTCTCGATCCTGCAACGTGACGTTCTTTCCCTCAGAGAGCCTTACCTGCCAGTCCGCCTCTTCTCCCGTGCGTGACCACGAGACGAGCGTTACCCCATGTTCCTGAGCGAAGGCACTAGCAAGGCGGTAGAGCAGCGCCTGATCCTTACACACCACGAGCTTTTTCGCATCGTTAAACAGGCATAGCTTTTCGCGCCCCTTGGTCTCGAGGTCTGGGAAATGAGCTTGGTGGGCAAGCCCAAGGTTGGTGAAAATACCAAGCGTGGGACGGATTATCTCGCGGAGACGTTCCATTTCGCCCGGGAGGGAGATCCCCGCCTCGTAAACCCCGAGCTCATCCTTGGGGGCAAGTCCTAGCACCGAAAGCGGTACGCCCACCTGCGAGTTATAACTCTTAGGGCTATGATTGACGCGCCAGCGGGTCGACAAGACCTCGCTCAGCCATTCCTTAACGACCGTCTTGCCGTTGCTCCCCGTAATCCCCACCACGGGGATTTGAAAGCGCTGGCGGTGGTAACTAGCGAACTGTTGCAGCGCACGCCGAGTGTCTGCTACGCAAAAGAAGGTTGCCTCGGGAAGGAGACGATAGCCCGACCAAGCCTCGGAGACGACAAAGCACCGCACGTGGTGCTCGTTATAAAGCTGCTCTATGTAGTGGTGCGCATCGTGGTGTTCGCCCTGTAGGGCAAAGAAAAGGAGGTGTTCGCCCTCGGTGACTAGGCGGCTATCGATGGCTATCTCACGTATCGGGGCAACGTCTCGCCGTCCGCGAATCTCGCTAGAGGGGATAGCCCACTGAAGTTCTTGAAAAGAGTATGGTAACATCTGGGAAAGTCCGTCTGGCACGACGGACGATTATTGCGATAAATGCTTAGAACAAAGGCGCGTAATCATGCGCTGTATCACAGGGGCTTCGCCTCGACAGGCTTCTTACTGATCGGCTGCCCTTGCTGCTGCACCGTGTGATAGACGAACTCAGGACTTGCCTCGGGATAGTCCGCACGGTAGTGTCCGCCGCGGCTTTCGGTGCGGTACGTTGCCCCTTCTACTAACAGGCGCGCTACGATAAGGAGGTTCTCGCTGAGGTGATGATAGACCTCCCCGCTGGGGATACCCGCTGCCGCCACCTCCTTTTCCAACGTTTTGAGCGCTTTGCTTGCCGTAGCGAGACTCTCCGCCGTGCGTACTATGCCCACACCCCGTGCAAGTAGCTCTGCGACCTCATGCCGCACTTTGTGGTAAAAAGCCCTTGCCTCTAGAGAGAAGGTAAAGTGAGGGGTAAACTCCGTCGGGAGGGGCAGTTTCGATACGACGCGCGTCTGTTCGACAGCACGATGCCCAAAGACCAAGCACTCTATCAACGAGTTGGAGGCGAGGCGATTCGCGCCCATAATCCCCGTCGAGGCGAGCTCGCCACACACATACAGGTTCGGCACGTTCGTCTGCCCATAGAGATTCGTGTGTACGCCCCCCACCATGTAGTGCGCCGCGGGCGCTACGGGGATGCGCTGCGTAAGGTCATACCCCACCTCGCTGCAATGGCGCGCGATGGTAGGGAAACGGTTCAATATGTGCTGTGGGTCGAGGTGGCGAAGGTCGAGCCATACGTAAGGGGCATCGCCCCCGTCGATTTCATGGGCTATGGCACGCGCGACAACGTCGCGGGGTTCTAGTTCCGCCAACGGGTATTTGCCCGCCATAAAGCGCTCACCGCGCGCATTGTAGAGGTGCGCCCCCTCGCCGCGTACCGCCTCGCTAATCAGAAAAGCATTGCTTTCTTGCGAATAAAGCGCCGTGGGGTGAAATTGGATAAACTCGAAGTCTTGGATCGGACACCCCGCACGCCAAGCGATGGCTACCCCGTCACCGAGCGTCGTATTGGGGTTCGTACTGCGGGCGTAAATCGCACTCGTCCCGCCGATCGTGAGGAAGGTATGGCGCGCCACAAAGAGCTGCTCGCGCCCCTGTGGCATATTCCACGACGCAAAGCCCCAACACGCATGGCTACGCATTAGGAGCTCCAAGACGATATGGTTTTCAAAGATTTCGATGTTCGGGTGCTCAGCGACCTTCTTAGCGAGGAAGCTCGTAACCAGCGCCCCCGTCGCGTCCCCCCCGGCGTGTAATATGCGGCGGCGGTGATGCCCACCCTCTAAGCCTAAGGCCAACAGACCGTCGGTTTGGTCAAAGTGCATCCCGCTTGCGATGAGCTCCTGGATGCGCTCCGGCGCTTCGTGTACGAGCACATCTACCGCACTCCAGTCACACAGCCCGCGTCCTGCCTGTAGCGTGTCGGCGCGGTGCTCCTCGGGGCTATCCCCTTGGTCTGTCACGGCGGCTATGCCCCCTTGTGCATAATAGGAATTGCTCTCACGTACCCACGACTTGGTTACGATAGCCACGCGCCCATATCTTGCTGCGCGAAGCGCGACACTCAACCCCGCGAGTCCACTGCCCGCGACCAAATAGTCAAAAGTGAGTAATTCGGGGGATGGGGATAGCTCCATAAGCTCACCTCTATCGGTTGTTTTAGCACCGTAAAGGTAGCACTTTCCTAATTTATTGGGTAGTTTCCCGCTACAAGAGACGGTGCGCACATTCCCTAGGTTGCGGAGCGTGAGGCGGGAAGCTCCGATTCCCAAATTTGTTTACCTTTGTTTAGTTATAAACCAAAACGCTTAGGAGAACGAACAATGAAACTGCACTTCCGGATGGTCGATCCTCTCGCAGAGGATTTCGTGCGCGAATTCCTCTTAGCCTCCACGGTTACGTTCTATGATTTCTATCGTTTCCTCTGCGACCAATTAGACCTCCCCTCCGACCTCCTCATGTCCTTCTACGTGGTCGACGAAGCATGGGAGAAGACCATGGAAATAACCCTCATGAACATGGAGGACTCCGACGCGGAGATCCCCCTCGTGGAGATGAACTCCGTTACGCTTGGGGACGTCTGTCAACACCCCGGTCAACGTCTTATTTTCTGCTATGATTTGTTCCTGAACCGTACCCTCTACTTGCAATATCTTCGAGAAGAAGAGGGGAGTGTGGACCTTCTCCCAGGCGTCTGCATCAAGTCTCAGGGCGAGAACCCCACACCGAGCCCATCGATGGAGGGCACAGTGTTAGACGATATCCGAGAGTTGAGTCTATGAGCGCGGTCGCTCCCTCCCCCTTTACCCTAATTGCGCTTTACGGGGTTACGGGGGTCGGAAAGACGGCCACGGCGCTCCATTTGGCCACGACGCTGGGGTGTGCGATTATCTCTTCTGACTCCCGACAGTGTTACCGCGAGATGCGCATCGGGACGGCACAGCCCACGCCTGCGGAGCGAGCACAAGCACCCCACTATTTCGTCGCTACCCATTCGGTTACAGAGCGCTTCTCCGCAGGGCAGTTTGAGGTCGAGGCACTTGCGCTTATCGAATCCTTACGGGCGGCAGGAGAACGCTTTGCTATCGTCACGGGCGGTTCGATGCTCTATATGGATGCCCTGACTCGCGGCTTGGATGCCTTCCCTGTGCCAGATGCGGCGCTGCGAGAGCGTCTTTCGCAGCAGCTCGAGCACGAAGGGGTAAGCGCGCTTTTTGAACAATTGCGGAAGGTAGACCCTGTAACGGCAGCACGTATTGATGCGCAGAATGGGGCGCGGGTGCTCCGTGCCTTGGAGGTGACCCTGCAGACAGGGACGCCCTACAGTCAGTGGTTAACGCGTCCCGCCGTCCCGCGTCCGTTTCGCTTGGTTGAGGTGGGCATTACGCGCCCTTTGCCAGAACTGCATCAGCGGATCAACGACCGTGTCGACGCGATGCGCGCCGAGGGCTTAGAGGAGGAGGCACGTGGTCTCCTTGTCTATCGCAACCTGCCCCCCCTTAAAACGGTGGGGTATCAGGAGTTATTCGCCTATTTCGACGGTCAACTCTCCCGCGAGGAGGCTTTCGAGCAAATCAAGACCCATACGCGTCAGTATGCACGTCGGCAACGCCAGTGGTGGCAACGCAATCCGTCGATACGCTGGTTTGCACCCGAAGCGCTCTCGGTAAAGGAGGTGTGTTAAAACACACTGCACAATGAGTCGTAAAATAGGGGGTAAAACATGCCCCAACATGGGGCGGCACCAATAGCAAGATTTAGGAAAACATAAACGCTTATTTCAATAACGAACTGGTAAATATTGCATCTTGTAAAATAACAATAACCTTATAAAACAAGGGCGCAAAGGGGGTGAAAAATGGGTCATTTTGTACGCGCTGTGTACGCTCAATGTACCGTCAATGTACGCTCTGCATGCTCGCTGCGCCGAATCTGCAGGGGGTGAGCAAGGTACGAATTTAGGAAAACATAATCTAGAATTAACCCATCTCTCAACCGAGATCTGGAACAAAGAATCGAGGGCTGTAAGTGGTATTTTGCGGGAAGGTGCACTACGCCCGCCCATTCGTGCCCTTTCGCTGATTCTGTTTTATCACACAACGAGGGAGACCCGCTGGCTGCGGCGGCGAGACTCCTAGGGCGGTGTTCTTAAGAAATGTTCTATCTTTGCCTTACAAAGTACCACAAGAGGTACGCCTGTGGTGTATTATTTGTGGTTAGAGAACACTAAAACGGAAAATGCTATGAGTGGCATTCAGGCAGAGAAAATTAAAGGTTTGATCGAGAAACGTGAGCAGGCTCGTAAGGCTGGTGGCGAGAAGAAAGTCGCCTCCCAACACGAAAAGGGCAAGCTTACCGCTCGGGAACGTATCAAATTGTTGCTGGATCCGAATAGTTTCGAAGAGTTTGATATGTTCGTCACCCACCGGTGTCAGGACTTTGACATGGATAAGAACCACCTCCTCGGAGATGGCGTCGTGACCGGGCACGGTACGATTCATGGGCGTGTGGTCTACGTCTTTTCGCAAGACTTCACGATCTACGGTGGGTCGCTTTCCCTCACTTGCGCTGAGAAGATCTGCAAGATTATGGATATGGCGCTTAAGAACGGAGCGCCCGTGATCGGTATCTTGGATAGCGGTGGAGCCCGTATTCAAGAGGGGGTCAATAGTCTTGCGGGGTACTCCGAAATCTTCGAACGCAATATCAAGGCCTCGGGGGTCATTCCACAAATCAGTATGATTATGGGTCCGTCGGCAGGGGGAGCGGTTTATTCGCCAGCCTTGACCGACTTTATTTTGATGAACTCGGGCACGGGGAATATGTTTGTAACTGGCCCCAAGGTGGTGAAAACCGTCACGGGCGAGGTGATTAGCGCCGAGGCTTTGGGGGGCGCCACGATGCACGCTACGAAGTCTGGGGTTGCTTCCTTCAAATCGGAGACCGAAGAGGAGGCTTTCGCACTCATTCGCGAGCTGTTTGAATACATCCCGCAGAACAACCTCGAAGAGCCACAGCGCATCCTCTGTGAGGACAGCATCGACCGTTTGGAAGATTCGCTCAACGAGATTATTCCCGAAGAAGCGAATAAGCCCTATAACATGATGGAGGTCATTACCGCAATTGTGGATGACCGGAAGTTCCTCGAAGTACACCGCGACTTTGCCAAGAATATCATCGTCGGCTTTGCCCGCATGAATGGCATGTCGGTCGGCATCGTAGCGAACCAACCGAACTTTATGGCTGGGGTGCTCGATATCAACGCATCGCGCAAGGCGGCGCGTTTTGTGCGCTTCTGCGACGCGTTCAACATCCCGCTAGTAACGTTGGTAGACGTGCCGGGCTTCCTCCCAGGTTCTGGGCAGGAAACGGGCGGTATCATTATGCACGGTGCAAAGCTGCTCTTTGCTTACGGTGAGGCGACCGTGCCTAAGGTAACGGTGATCTTGCGCAAGGCGTATGGTGGTGCGTATATCGTGATGAGCTCCAAGGGGTTGGAGTCAGATATTAACTACGCTTGGCCCTCCGCGGAAATCGCTGTGATGGGGCCGCAGGGTGCGATTGAAATTCTTTACGGTAAGGAACTTGCCGAGCTGGGAGATGACGCAGCAAAGAAAGCAGAGTTCATTGCCGAAAAAGAAGTGGAGTACAAAGAGAAGTTTGCGAACCCCTACGTGGCGGCAAGCATGGGGTATATCGATGATGTCATCGAGCCTCGGAATACACGTTTTAGGATCATCCGTGCCTTGCAGATGTTGCAGCTGAAGAAGGATGTGATGCCGCCCAAGAAACACTCCAATTTGCCGTTGTAGTCATGTGGGGCAAAACGATACAACTCGTAGAGGCGCAGACGGTAACGAGCACAACGACGATGACCGTCACCGTGCAGGAATCGAAGCCGCAATCTGCTGGTTTTGCTGCGAATGACTCCACGGGCGTCGGGATGACGATCATCGCGATGGTCGTGGTGTTGGGGGCGCTCTTATTGCTGTTTTTGGTCTTTAAGAACATTGGTCGCCTGATGGACAGTTACCTCTCGCGGAGCAAGAGTGTGCCAGAGAAGGGGAAGAAGTCGGACTCTGCTGGGGTCGTGGCGGCGATAATGCTGGCATTGCACGAGAGCAATAGTCTTCACCACGATGAGGAGATCGTGGAGATCACCATTCAGGAGTTCTCGCGTCGTTACTCTCCTTGGAATTCGAAGAGCTATGCCGTACTTCACAACCGTTTGCGTCGGTAGTGGAGCGCGTGGGCGATAAGCGGTGTGTTCTAACTTAGAACTAAATCTCATGAAGAAGTACAATTACGTGATAAATGGAGTTTCGTACGAGGTGACCATCAGCGAGGAGTCTGACTTTTCGGCTAAAGTGGAGGTCAACGGAGAGCTGTATACGGTCGAGAAGCGCAAAAGTGGCAAAGGGGGCGAGAGTACGCCAGTGGCACGTCCGCGTGTAGCGACGCCCGCTCCAGCAGCAGCTGCTGCGCCTGTTGCTGCTGCGCCTAGACCTGCGGCTGCCAATACGGCGGGCGGGGATGCGATGCCTTCGCCCCTCCCTGGAGTGGTGACCAAGGTCGCTGTCTCGCAAGGTCAACAGGTGAAGGAGGGAGACTTGGTGGTCGTGCTCGAGTCTATGAAGATGGAAAATGAGCTGAAAGCGCCGCGCTCAGGACGCATCGTTTCGGTCAACTGTGCACAAGGGCAGCAGGTGATCGAGGGCGATATTCTACTCGTAATAGGAGATTAGAACCATGGTGGCTACACTCTTGGATGCCTCGTCGTGGTTTACCTCTTTTTCTGACGGCTTAGGCTCATTCTTCTCTTTTACGGGCATTGCAGGGTTCACTTACAAGCACCTTGTGATGATCCTCGTGGGGGTTACCTTTATCCTCCTCGGGGTCTTTAAGGAGTACGAACCGTTGCTTTTGATCCCGATTGGCTTTGGTATCATCATCGGGAATATTCCGTTCAAAGAGGGGTATCAGATCGGGATTTACGAGTCGGGCTCAGTGCTCAACTATCTGTACTTCGGGGTGGTGAAGGGCTTCTATCCGCCTTTAATCTTCCTCGGTATTGGGGCGATGACGGACTTTACGAACCTCATCGCAAACCCGAAGCTCGTACTCATCGGTGCTGCGGCACAGTTCGGGATTTTCGGTGCTTATATGGTGGCGTTAGCGGCGGGCTTTTCGCCTTCCGAGGCTGGGGCTATCGGGATTATCGGCGGTGCTGACGGTCCGACGGCTATCTTCCTTTCTTCGCAACTTGCTCCCCACCTGATGGGGGCTATCGCCATCTCGGCTTACTCTTACATGGCGCTCGTGCCAGTGATCCAACCTCCGGTGATGCGTCTTCTTACCACTAAGAAGGAGCGACTGATTCGGATGCGTACCCCGCGTCGCGTAAGTAAGACGGAGAAGGTCTTGTTCCCGATTATCGGGGTGCTGCTTACGCTGTTGCTTGTACCGTCTGGGTTGCCGTTGTTGGGGATGCTCTTCTTTGGAAATTTGTTGAAAGAGAGTGGCGTGACGGATCGTTTGGCTAATACAGCGAAGGGACCGCTTATCGATATCGTGACGATGTTGTTAGGTCTCACCGTAGGGGCTTCGACGCAGGCTGTGCGGGAGGTCAATGGGGTGGATGTCGGTTTCTTGACTTGGGGTTCGGTCTTCGTTTTCGTCATTGGGGCTTTTTCTTTCATCTTGGCAACTTCCACGGGGGTTTGTTTTGTCAAACTGATGAACCTCTTCTTGAAGAAGGAGAATAAAATCAACCCATTGATTGGGAATGCGGGGGTGTCGGCGGTGCCAGATAGTGCCCGTATTTCGCAAAACGTCGGGTTAACGTATGACAAGAACAACCATCTGCTGATGCATGCCATGGCGCCCAACGTCGCCGGGGTGATCGGCAGTGCCGTAGCAGCGGGGGTACTGCTGAGTTTCTTAAAGTAACCCATAGCGGTATATTTCGTTAGAATGTTGGACTTACGAGGTATGGAGAGCAATCCCAGCCTCGTAAGTTTTTGTTGAAACTATAGTATTGGTAATCATGGCATGTAAGAAAAAGTGTGACCACGCACAGTTCAAAGGGTTCTCGACCCGTGCTATCCACAGTGGTCATCTCCACAACGAGTTTGGCGCATTGGCGAGCCCAATCTATCAGACCTCTACCTTTGAGTTTGACTCGGCAGAGCAGGGAGGACGTCGTTTTGCTCTCGAAGAAGAGGGGTATATCTATACCCGTCTGGGCAACCCGAACAGCTCGGAGATTGAGGTTCGTCTTGCAGACCTCGAAGGGGCAGAGGCGGCCATGTCGACAGCCTCGGGGATTGGTGCTGTAACCTCGGCGCTGTGGGTAAGCGTCTCGGCGGGCGACCATATCGTCGCAGCTAAGACCCTCTATGGCTGCACCTTCGCTTATCTCAAGCATGGGCTTTCGCGCTTTGGTGTAGAGGTTACCTTCGTGGATACGCGTGATGTGAAAGAGGTGGAGAAGGCACTCCGTCCGAACACCAAGGTGGTTTATTTGGAGACGCCTGCGAACCCGAATATGTACGTGGCCGATATTGAAGCTATCGCTACGATGGCACACAAGCATAACCCTGCGCTGCAGGTCTATGTAGACAACACGTACTGTACCCCCTATATTCAGCGCCCAATAGAGATGGGGGCGGATGTGGTGATTCACTCTGCAACGAAATATCTCAATGGACACGGGGATGTGATTGCGGGGTTCGTCGTAGGAAAGAAGGAGTTTATCGACCAAGTGCGTCTGGTGGGCGTAAAGGATATGACGGGGGCGTGTCTCGGTCCGTTTGAAGCCTATTTGATTGGGCGTGGGATGAAGACCCTGTCGATCCGTCTGGATCGTCACTGCGCGAACGCACAGAAGGTTGCAGAGTTCCTTGAGGGGCATCCAGAGGTTAAGGCGGTTTACTACCCGGGGTTGAAGAGCTTCCCACAATACGAGTTGGCTAAGAAGCAGATGACGCTCCCGGGAGCGATGATCGCTTTTGAAATCAAGGGGAATATTGAGGCAGGAAAGAAGCTTATCAACTCGGTACAGTTGGCAAAGGTGGCTGTGAGCTTGGGCGATGCGGAAACGCTGATCCAACACCCTGCGAGCATGACACACTCACCTTATAGCCCAGAGGAGCGTGCGGAGAGTGATATTACCGACGGTCTGATTCGCCTTTCTGTAGGCTTGGAGGATGCAGAAGATATCATTGCTGATTTGAAGCAAGCTCTTGAGGCAGCACATTCTACGAAATAAGAGCCAAACGGTCTATAATAGAGCCACGGCACTCTTGCGAGCGCTGTGGCTTTTTTTATACTCTCTGCGTTGTGGTATGTGCTTTGAGCGGTAGACTAGCTCGGTTCGTAGTTTGTTCGTACTTTTGTGCCGTGAAATCAAAAAACATTTGAACAAGTAAGAATAGTAGCACAATGTCTTCTGCTGCAAATACGAAACTTTGGGCGCGTCTTGCGCTCCTGCTGGTGGCTGTGATTTGGGGTAGTACGCTCGTAGTCTCCAAGAGTACGACGGGGACGATTCACCCGAATCTGCTGATCGCTATGCGTTTTCTGATCGCTTGCGTGGTACTGGCGATTGTCTTTTTCAAACGCTTAAAGCAAATCAATCCCTCTTATTTGGTGAGTGGTTTGGTGATAGGTTTGTGCCTTTTCTTAGCTCATTCGGCACAGACGCTGGGGGTTACGGATGCGGCTGGAGACCCGGGGCGGAGTGGTTTTCTTTCTGCGGCTTATTGTGTTATCGTGCCCTTCCTCGCTTGGGCTGTAAACCGTGTGCGCCCAGACCGTTACAATCTGATGGCGGCCGTGCTTTGTATTTCGGGGATTGGGCTTATCTCTTTTGGAGAGGCTGCTCCTGCAGAGGTGGCAGCAAATCAGTATGCGGGCTTTTCACTTCCCGACGCTTTGGCATTGTTGAGTGGTATTTTCTTCGCGGCACACATTGTGACGATCGAGCGTTTTAGTCGCGAGAAAGACCCCATATTGATTACGATTTTGCAGTTCCTTTTTGCAGGGATATTTGCTTCGGTGGCGGTGTTTGTTCAAGAGCCCAAAGCTATCGAATTAGCACAGTGGGGGACGGATTTGTGGATGGCGGTCGGTTATCTCGCAATCTTAGCTACGGCCGTGGCGTTGCTTTTGCAGAACATTGGGCAGAAGTATACGGATGCGAACAGTGCGGCGATTATCTTAGGGACGGAGTCGCTTTTCTGTGTATTGTTTGGGGTGATCTTTTACGGCGAGAAGATTACGACGATGCTCGCTATTGGCTTTGTACTCATCTTTGCCGCCATCATTGTTTCGGAAACGAAGTTGAAGTTCCTCAGAAGGTGAGCCTCGGGGGTATCTGACGAGTGCGAGCGATAATAGGACTTCCGAAAAGTGGCTATATTTGTGTAATGTTAAACGAAGAGAAGTCCATCACGATAAGCCTTAATGGCAAGGCGCAAGCCCTTGCGCAGGGGTGCAGTGTTGCAAATTTCCTTGTGATGCGAGGACTGGGGGACGCCCAAGGCGTTGCCGTGGCGATCAATAACAGGGTGGTGCGACGGCAAAATTGGGAAACGACTGAACTTATAGACGGCGACAGTGTTGTATTATTGACAGCCGTGCAGGGCGGTTGAAAAGTTCCCACTTAGAGAAAGGAGTATAGGTTTGGTTATGGAGAAGCTTCACGATTGTGAGTGTGAGTACATTACGCAAGCTCCCATTCCGGGGTCGCAGAAGGTCTATATCGCCTCTGAGGTAGACCCTCGGGTGCGCGTGCCGATGCGGCGTATCGACCTTGCAGATACCGTAGCACAGGATGGGGGAAAGACGCCGAATGCGCCTATTTACGTGTATGATACTTCGGGACCGTTTACTGACCCGAGCGTTGATGTGGAGGTGCAGCGGGGGATTCCGCGCTTGCGTGCCGAGTGGATTGCAGAGCGTGGTGATACGGAGGAGTTGGCGGGCTTGTCGTCAGAATATGGGCGGCAGCGTCTTGCAGACAAGGCACTTGACCACTTGCGCTTCCCGCACGTTTGCTCTAAACCGTTGCGCGCAAAGGCGGGGCACGGGGTTACGCAGATGTATTATGCTCGCAAGGGGGTGATTACGCCTGAGATGGAGTTTGTCGCCGTGCGCGAGAATCAGAATATGAAAGCCATGCACGCCGCTTATGGGCGCGGTGAAATGCCGAAGCTCATCACGGCGGAGTATGTCCGTTCGGAGATCGCTGCGGGGCGTGCTATCATTCCTGCGAATATCAATCACCCAGAGTCTGAGCCGATGATTATCGGGCGCAACTTCCTTGTGAAGATCAATGCGAACATCGGTAATTCGGCAGTGACCTCCAGCATTCATGAGGAGGTGGAGAAGTCGGTTTGGGCATCGCGCTGGGGGGCAGACACGGTGATGGATCTTTCTACGGGCGACAATATTCATGAGACGCGGGAGTGGATTATCCGCAATTCGCCAGTGCCGATAGGTACAGTGCCGCTGTATCAAGCTCTTGAGAAGATAGAGGGGGATGTCGAGAAGTTGTCGTGGGAGATTTACCGCGACACCATCATTGAGCAAGCGGAGCAGGGGGTCGATTACTTTACCATCCATGCGGGTTTGTTGCGCGAATATGTCAAGTACACGGCACAGCGGGTGACGGGGATCGTTTCGCGTGGTGGGGCTATCATGGCCAAGTGGAGTTACCTTCATCGCAAGCAGAATTTCCTTTACGACCACTTTGACGAGATATGTGACATTCTCGCGGCTTATGACGTGGCGGTATCGTTAGGTGATGGGTTGCGCCCAGGGTCTATCGCTGATGCGAACGATAAAGCACAGTTCTCGGAACTTGAGACCTTGGGCGAGTTGGCGCAACGGGCTTGGGCAAAGAACGTGCAGGTGATGATAGAGGGACCTGGGCACGTCCCGATGGATAAGATCGCTGTGAATGCGGAGCTGGAGCAGCGGGTGTGTCACGATGCGCCATTTTATACCCTCGGTCCGTTGGTGGCAGATATTGCGCCAGGCTATGACCACATCACCTCGGCTATTGGTGGGGCGATCATTGGGCATGCGGGGACGGCGATGCTTTGTTATGTCACTCCGAAAGAGCACCTTGGGCTTCCGAACCGTGACGACGTGAAGGAAGGAGTAATTACCTACAAGCTTGCAGCGCATGCGGTGGATTTAGCCAAAGGGCATCCCTCGGCACAGTACCGCGACAATGCGATGAGTAAGGCGCGTTTCGAGTTCCGGTGGGCAGATCAGTTCCACCTTTCCCTCGACCCAGACCGTGCAAAAGCCTATCATGACGAGACCTTGCCAGACGAGGCGAACAAGACGGAGCACTTCTGCAGTATGTGTGGTAAGAAGTTTTGTTCGATGCGTACCTCAATGCAGGTAAGGGAGTTAGCGATAGGCGAGCAAGAATCTTGAAAAGTTTGAAGGTGTTGCGAGGTGTTCGCAGCACCTTTTTTTTATCTTTGTGTGGGCGTACGGCAGTGCGCAAGTCATTCTCAAAACAACGTACTTTCTAAAAATAAAACAGACGGGCATGAAGAGCTTAGATTTGTCAGTCTATGGGATTGAGAACCCGGTTGAGATCGTTCACAATCCGTCGTATGATTATCTCTATGAGCAGGAGCTTTCGCCAGCTCTTACGGGTTACGAACGTGGGGTGCTTACCGAGCTCGGGGCAGTCAACGTCGATACGGGGGTCTTTACGGGGCGTTCGCCAAAGGACAAGTATATTGTTCGTAATGCGGAGACGGAAAACCACGTGTGGTGGGCAACCCCGGGTAAGAAGAGCTCTGACAACAAACCCATGAACCAAGAGACATGGGACTACCTCAAGAAGATTAGCGCTAAGCAGCTGAGTGGTAAAAAGCTCTTTGTGACAGACTGTTACTGCGGAGCGAATGAGAACACGCGGATCTGTGTGCGCTTTATCTGTGAGGTGGCTTGGCAGGCACACTTCGTAAAGAATATGTTTATCCGCCCCACCGAAGAACAGCTGGAGAGCTTCAAGCCAGACTTCGTTGTGCTGGTGGCATCGAAGACCTCAAACGATAAGTGGAAGGAGCAGGGGCTCAACAGCGAAGTCTATGCGGCGTTTCACCTGACCGAGCGTATGGCGGTCATCGGCGGTACGTGGTATGGCGGGGAAATGAAGAAGGGGATCTTCTCCGTGATGAACTACTTCTTACCTCTGAACGGCATGGCTGCCATGCACTGCAGTGCTAACGTGGGTAAGCAGGGGGATGTGGCTATTTTCTTTGGTCTCTCGGGGACGGGGAAGACTACGCTTTCGGCAGACCCCAATCGCGCGCTGATTGGTGATGATGAGCACGGTTGGGATGACAACGGCGTCTTCAACTTCGAGGGTGGTTGCTACGCTAAGTGTATTGACCTTGACCCGAAGAAAGAGCCCGACATTTACAACGCTATTCGTCGCGATGCACTGTTGGAGAACCTCGACGTGGATGCTAACGGTAAGATAGACTTCTCTTCGAAGAAGAAGACGGAAAACACGCGCGTGTCGTATCCTATCTACCACATAGAGAACATCGTGAAGCCTGTCTCTCGTGCGGGACACGCTAAGAATGTGATCTTCTTGACGGCGGATGCTTTCGGTGTATTGCCTCCGGTGTCGGCGCTTACGCCAGCACAGATGCAGTATCACTTCCTGAGTGGCTTTACGGCAAAGCTTGCGGGTACGGAGCGTGGTATTACGGAGCCACAGCCGACCTTTAGTAGCTGTTTCGGACAGGCCTTCCTTCTCCTCCACCCGACCGAGTATGCGCGCGAGTTGGTGCGTAAGATGGAGCAACACGACTGCAAGGCTTACCTTGTCAATACAGGTTGGATTGGTGGTGCGTACGGCGTCGGAAAGCGTATCGACCTCCCCTCGACACGCGCTATTATCAATGCTATCCTTGATGGGTCTCTCAATAACATTGAGTTTGACGTATTGCCGATCTTCAATCTCCGCATTCCTAAGGCAGTGCCAGGTGTAGACAGCAAAATGCTCAACCCACGCAATGCGTGGAGCTCGCCCGAGGCTTGGGAAAAGCAGGCGCGTGAGTTGGCGGCTAAGTTCATTGCGAACTTTGAGAACTTCACCGACAACGAAGCAGGTAAGAAGCTGGTAGCTGCTGGTCCGCAGCTCTAGTCTAACGAGCCGAAGACTCTTAGAGAGCCACTGGGAGGGGATGCCCTTCTCTGGTGGCTCTTTTTTTATACTGTATTATCTTTGTATAGCTAACACGGTTCGATACTATGATTTCGTTGAAACCCTATAACACCTTTGGCGTAGAGGCCTTTGCAGAACGGATGCTGGAGCTTGCCACGGTTGAGGATATTGTGGATTATTGCAAGCTTGCCGAGTCGTCACGTAGGAAGTTTTTTGTCCTTGGTGGGGGGTCAAACCTCCTCTTTGTAAGGGACTTCAATGGGGATATACTACGCATTACCAACCGCGACATAGAGGTGGTAAAGATTGAGGACGATTATGTCGACGTGTGGGTCGGTGCGGGGTTTATTTGGGACGAGTTTGTGGCATGGACGACCGAGCATGAGCTTTGGGGGGCGGAGCTCCTCTCAGGCATTCCCGGGACGGTCGGCGCAGCCCCCGTGCAAAACATCGGAGCGTATGGTGCGGAGGCGGCTGATATTGTTGTGCGAGCCGATACGGTCTGCTTGGGATGGTGGCATGAGGGAGTCTTTCTTCAAAAACTGTCGAATTCGAAGTTAAGCTTTTCTTACCGCACTAGCTATATAAAGGAGGCTTCTCATGAAAGATATATCGTCTATGGGGTCGTTTTTCGCTTGTCGCGGCACATCCCCAAGGATAGGTCTAATTTCGTTCGTTTAGGGCTCATTGACGCCGATATTACACCAGAGTTGGTAAGGAATAAGGTCTTGGAGGTCCGCGCGTCTAAATTGCCCCCTTTGAGCGAACTAGGTAGTGCGGGCTCATTCTTCAAGAACCCGATGGTGGATTACCTTAATCTGCACCGCTGGCAGACGTACATCGAAGATATACCCTTTTACCCACAGGGAGCGGATCTGGTGAAGGTTCCTGCGGGGTGGATTATTGAACATTGTGGCTGGAAGGGCTATCGCGAGGGGCAGGTCGGCGTTTACCCTAAACACTCGCTTATACTTGTCAATTACGGCGGGGCGACGGGGCTGGAGATTCTTGACCTTAGCCTCCGTATAGCCGAGGATGTGCGTAAAAAATTGGGCGTTCGGTTGAAGCCTGAAGTCGAAGTCGTATAGTGATATCGGGAGGAATAGCCCTTTACTGCGCTATTCTGGCAAAACGAAGTCTTCCCCAGGCACATAGCGCGGACGGAGGAAGATACGCGCCCCTATAAGGGCAAGCACCAAGAGGAACAAATCTACCCCCAAGAGCGCGTTCCAGCCATAGTGGAAAAAGGCAAAGCCTGTGAGATACCCCACGACGCTCGAGCCCGAATAGTAGATAAGCCAGTAGAGGCAGGTTGCGCTACTTTTACCAATCCCTGCATGGGTAGAGACCATGCGGCTCGCGACCGTGTGTGCCCCAAAAAAGGCAAAGGTCATGAGCGAGAGCCCTCCTATCAAAACCACGATATGTTGGATAAAAAGTAGTACCACGCCCACGATATACATCGACAGCGACACGCTCAGGAGCAGCTGCGAGGGGTGACGGTCAGAGAGTTTGCCAAAGCTAATAGCCCCGCCGATGCCGACCGTGTAGAGCAGAAAGATGAGCGCTACCACATAATGCGGGTAGGAAAAGGGAGGCGCTTCGAGGAGAAAAGGCGTGTAGTTGTACAGACTCACAAAGACCCCGAGGATGGTAAACCCTATGAAATAGAGCATGAGGAAATAGGGCGTGGAGAGGAAAATCCGCATCCGTTGGGCGCGTATCCGCGGGGCTATGTGCCCGGGACGGAAGTTGCGCGAGGCGGGGAGTACTTTCAAGAAAATGAGACTCATCGTTACACACGCCACCCCAATAGCGAGCGCCATGATTTGCCAACCATACCACCCCGAAAGGAGCGTGGCAAGGACTCGCCCCGACATCCCCCCTATCGTATTACCACTGATATAGAGTGAGATGGCTAACCCAATGTCGCGCGGACTGATCTCTTCAGCTAGGTAGGCGAGGGTTACAGCCGTTGTGCCAGAGAGGGCAAGACCGCGTAGGGTATTGATAATCAGGAGTACTGTAAAGTTCGGTGCAAGAGGGGTGAGAAGGGTAAGTAGGGCAGCGACGAGCATCGAATAGCCCATGAGTCGCTTGCGCGAGATACCGTCGGCGTAGAAAACGTAGTAGAAGAGCCCGATGGCGATACCGATGGTCCCCGTAGAGACCGAAAGGCTTGCAGCAGTGTGGGGGATGTCGTAATAGTCGCGTAGTGCCTCGAGGATGGGCTGGAAAATATAGAGTTGTGCGAAGGTGGTAAGCCCGATCAGGAGCACCCCGAGGCGGATGCGTGCAAAGCGTCCTGTGCCGGGCGCAGCGTAACAAGACGCGTGTTCAGATTCGTTCATTCGCAGCATAGAGTCTGTTCCAACCCTACAAAGATAGGGAATTAACAACAGGGGGGCATCCACCCTGTGGCGCTGCCCCCCTGTACATTGTGCCGCTTTCCGTAGCCGCCAGTATGAACTGCGTCTCTTTAGGCACCCCGCTCCAGTCGACTGACGGTGAATAGGTCGTCGTCCAGCTTCGTGTCAAAGGTCTGTTCGGAAAAGGAGATTACGGTCTTGTGTCCCGTCTGTACGTTCTCCATAGTCTCCTTTTCAAATGCCCAAAAGTCACCAATCTTTTTAATAGACTGCACGGTCAATAGGCGGTGCAACTTGTCAAGACGGTCGTAATACTCCACGCGCAAGGGCATCAACGCATCCTGACGTATCCAAAGTACCTTCCGCGAATAGATCTCGCCCTTGTTTACAGGCACAGACTCTACGACCCAGCACTTCTGCCCATCGAGCATCTCTTCGCGTAGGAGCTTGTGCGTGTCCTCCTCTACGTTGCGAGAGCCCATGTCGTCGTAGGTGAAGTCCGTCCCCATGAAATAATCTTTCTTGGCAGAGGAGCTACTGATGCGGCGTACCTTCTTCATCGCGGGCAGGTAGAGCCACTTGTCGTCCTCCTGTTTGGGGTTGTCATAGTCCCACGTTAGGAAGCCCGTTCCTTTCACATCGCCGGGGTGCATAAAGAACATAATACTCTTGACATCGACGCCCACGTCCTTGGAGTAGGACTTGAGCTTGCGTACCCGCTCACTCCCGCGCTTATTCACGAGCCGGAGTTCTACCTCCATCGTGCGTGTCTCTCCATTCGGACGGTCTTTCATACGGCGCATAATCTCTGCCCCGTCTTGTGCCGATACGGCAAGCGCTAACAGTAGGAGCGCAGCCAATCCCCATACCTTTTTCATTATTTTTCCTCCTTTCCAAATACCTTAAATTTTCGACAAAGCAACGGCGTAACGGTCAAATCAGCTAGGAGCGCCGTCGTTAACCCTGCGATACAAAGCACGCCCATGTGCCAAATCATATTTGCTTCTGAAATGATGTACGTACCAAAATTGGCACACAAGACCACGGTAGAGAAGATCATCGCCACGCCCGTCACGCGGAAGCTCCGTGCGATAGCCTCGGTGTAACGCCCCTTTCGGTAAAACTCGAGGTGTGCGTGGTTGATGAAGTGAATCGTGTCGTCTACCGAAATACCGAGCACGATGGGGATGATCGTCGCCGTCATCATATCTAGCGGGATGCCCGACCAGCCCATAATGCCCGCTACCACTACGCCGGGTAGTACGTTGGGGATCATCCCCACCAGCGCAATCTTTACACTGCGGAACACGACCATCAAGATGAGCATGATGATGAGCAGTGAGAAGAAAAACGAGGTCATCTGTCCCCGTATCACATACTGCATCATGGTGGTGAACTGCGGCATCGTCCCCACCGTACGCGTCTGCGCATCGGGGATGATGTGCTTGGCCTCTGCTTCAATTTGTGGTAAGAGCTGCTCGGCAATCCCAGAGTTGTAAGAGTCCATCTCCATGGAGATGCGCAGGCGACGATAGTCGTAGTCCATCCAATATTCTACTTCACTCCCGCCCGCATTTTCGTAGAGGAGAAGGAGCTGTGCCACCTCCTCCTGCGTCTCGGGGATGGTGTAGTAGGCGGGGTTGTTGTCATTGAGCGTTCGGTTCAAATCTTTGAGGGTGGGGAGGATGGACGACGTGCGCTTGCTCAGTGGGAGGGAAAGAAGGTAACGGTCGAGCGAGTCGAACTGTCGGAGATGCTCTGGTGTCTTCGCGTCGTCGGGGTTGGGGAACTCTACCAGTACGTCGTAAGAGTAGAGCGAGCCGAGCTCAGTATTGGCCAGCTCTAAGAGGGTCTTTACGTAGGGTACGCGCCGTCCCATGGTGCTCTCTACATCGAAAGCCGTCTCACTCCGCGTACTACCAATGGCAAAGAACAGCGTTAATGACACGGCTATGCCCAAAACAAGCCAGCCGCGCCGCATCACGCCTTCCCCCCAATGTTGCATAAGCCTATCGGTTGCACGAGGACGTTCGACGCTCACCGCCACGGGTTTACGGTTGCGACCGAGGCTCATGAGCGTGGGGAAAAGAAGCGCTATCAGAATGCACGAAAAGAGCAAGCTCAGCGCCGTCCCGATGCCCACGAAATTGAGCGGTTTGACGGGGATGAACAGGAAGGTGAGCAGCGCCGCTATGGTGGTCAGTGCCGAGAAGGAGATCGGCCACCCCATCTCGCTCATGGTTTCAACCACTGCCCGCTTTCGTTCGCCGTGGCGCAAGAAGGTACGTCGGAAAAAGGTGAAGATGTGCACACTGTACGAGATGGGAAGCGTAAAGCCCGTCAAAATGGGCACGAGCATCATCATCGAATCAGTCTCGTAGCCACAATACCCTAAGAAACCGATCATGAGGACTACGGAGAGCGCCGAGATTACGATGGGCAGTATTACGCCCCGCCAAGTACGTGTGACTACGAGCAAGACGAACATCGAAATGAGCAAAGCCACGAGCTCGATAGTGCTCATGCTCTTTCCCACCCACGTCATCTTTGCATAGTTGAGATAAGGTAACCCCGTGGCACGAAGCCGTAGCGAGGCGTACTCGGGTTTCTGTAAGATGCGTTCGGTTTCTACACCCGTTTGCATCTCTGCGCCTTGCCCCTCCTTGGTGGTCAGCTCTGGGAAAGGACGCAGCTTTAACAAAAGCCACGTGTAGCGTCCATCAGACGAGATGAGCCGTCGTGCCATCTCGGGTTTGCTCTCTAGCTTTGCCCGTAATTTTGCCTGCTCAAGGGGCGTACTGGGTAGTTCGTCAGGCACGAGCTGCGTGATACAGATCTCGCCCTCTTCGTTGGTCATAAATTCGAGGTCGGTGAGCGAGGTAAGCTTGTCGGCATACGAGAGGCTGTCTTTGAGCTCGTTGCCCAGCTGCCGTAATAGGTTTAGCGTCCCAGGGGCGAAGAGCGAGTCTGACTCAGCCAGTACCGCCACATAGTTGTCATTCCCGAAAATATCTTTGAACTCCCGTGTCTTGATGAGCATGGGGTCATCTTCCAAGAAATAACTCTCAAAACTCGATACGGTGTGAAAGCGCGATACCCCCAGTATCAGCACCACAATACCTACCAATGTGCCCAGAAGTACCCATCCGCGCTGGCGTATAGCCCATGCCGCGTAGCGTCCGAAACCTAGATTGATCCGTTCTATATAGTTCATTGCTTACCTGTATTAGTACTACAAATTAAATAGAACTGTTTCAAATAGCCAAACCGCGCAGGGTGGGGATAGTAACTAAGCTTATCTTTGGGAATGAAATAGAGGTTGGCGAATGGGAAACGACAATAAGGTAATTATCTATACCGACGCGAGCGGTCTTACCACGGTGAACGTGCGGCTCGAGGATGAGACACTGTGGCTCACACAAGCCCAAATGGCGGAGCTGTATCAGACGAGCAAATCGAATGTGAGTGAGCATATTAAGCACATTTTTGAGGAGGGGGAGCTTGCCGAAGTTTCAGTTGTTCGGAAATTCCGAACAACTGCCGCCGATGGCAAAGCCTACATGACGAGCTTCTACAACCTCGATATGATTATTGCCCTTGGCTATCGCGTACGTTCTAACATTGCAACGCGCTTTCGTCAGTGGGCGAGTCAGCGCCTGAAGGAATATATCGTTAAGGGGTTTACGCTAGATGATGAGCGTTTGAAACAGCTCGGGGGTGGGGGGTATTGGAAGGAACTCCTTGAGCGTATACGCGACATCCGTGCGACGGAGAAGGTGCTTTATCGCCAAGTATTAGAGATCTATGCCACGAGCATCGATTATGATCCGCGTGCTGCCGCCTCGCAAGAGTTTTTCAAGAGGGTGCAGAACAAGATCCATTATGCGGTGCATGGGCATACGGCTGCCGAACTCATTGTCGAACGCGCCGACGCTGAAAAGGACTTTATGGGGCTTCTGACCTTTCGAGGCAACCAGCCTACTCTCTCTGAGGCACGCACTGCAAAAAACTACCTCGATGCGAAAGAGCTGCGCGCCATGGGGCAGTTAGTCTCCGGATACTTAGACTTTGCCGAACGGCAAGCCGAACGTGAGCAACCCATGACGATGCTCGACTGGAGTAACTACCTCGACCGTATCCTCACGATGTCGGGCGAGCAGCTCCTTCAAGATGCGGGAAGTGTCTCACACGACCAAGCGATGGAACACGCTACCAACGAATACCGCAAGTATAAACAACGTACCCTCAGCGACGTCGAGCGTGACTATCTCGACGCTATCAAGCGTATTGGCAATATTGGTAAAGAGGAGAAAGAGTAGCCCAATGGGGCGATAGGCACGCTGCTATAACATACGGCACAGCTTTTGCGTTACTTCCTTGCAAATAAACTAGGAGATTGCAGATGATGTCCCGTTTCTTTCCGACGAGTCTCTTGTGTGGACTCATGTTCCTGTTCGCTACCACCACCCTTTTCGCTCAGAAAAAAGAGGCGACCCTGCGCGTAGACCCTGTCGAGGTACAACTTGGCGAGATTGAGTTGCGCAAGATCGATGACAGCACTGGGCGTGTGAAAATTGCGGTTTGGAACGACGGTACGGCACCCCTCATCCTGCAAAATGTGTCGGGCTGTTGTGGTACGGACATCAAGGATTATACTCGCGCGCCCATCCTCCCAGGCAAGGAGGGGGAAATACAGGTTTATTTCCGTGTTGAACCTAAGTTGCACGCGATTAGCCGCACGGTAACCATCCTCTCCAACGATCCGAAGAATAAGGAGGTGCTCGTGCCCATCAAGGGGACGGTGGTGAAAAACAAAGAACACGGGCGCGTAGCCTTCTAGAAAACATACGTTTATGGCACAACCTTTCAACTTCCGAGGCTTCCTCTCGGGGATGGCATCTTCCTGCACGTTTGGGATGCTGCCCCTGTTTACACTCCCCATCATGGCGGCAGGGCTGAGTGTGAATAGTATACTGATTTACCGCATGCTCATCGCTTCTGGTGCAATGGCGTTGCTGATGCTTATGAAGCGTATTCCATTCCGTATCTCGTGGAAGGCGCTGGGGTGGTGTATGCTCCTCGGGCTCTGTTACTACGGCTCGGCGACCCTGCTCTTTCAGGGGTATGCTACGATGAGTACGGGCGTGGCGACGACGCTCCACTTCCTCTATCCGGTCTTTGTGACGGTCATAATGGCGTTCTTCTTCAAACAGAAAACGTCGAAGTTTACCATTATCGCTATCGTACTTGCGCTCACGGGCATCTCGCTTCTGAGTATCGGACGTGGGGGCGGTACGGGCAATGCTACGGCGGCAAGCATCATCATGGTGTTGCTCTCGGGCTTGGCGTATGCCCTCTACATCGTGCTGGTGAACAACGTTAGGGTGCTGCGACGACGCAACAATATCAAGCTCGCCTTCTATGCCCTGTTATGCAGTAACGTCTATTTTGTGCTGCATAGTGCGATAGCGGGCGAAGGGATACACGTCGTCCCCTCGGCGTGGGCGTGGCTTAACCTCACCCTATTGGCGTTGCTGCCGACCCTGCTCTCTAACCTAGCGTTGATGTATGCCATCAAGAGTATCGGTTCGACCCTTACCTCGGTGCTCGGTGCTATGGAACCGCTCACGGCACTGGTGATTGGGATGATCGTCTTTGGCGAGGCGTTTACCTTTCAGATTGGCGTCGGGGTGGTCTTGATTTTGGTGGCGGTAACGCTTATTATCCTCTCCCCGATCTTTGATGCGAATATCGCTTCGCGGCTTGAACGCTTTGCGAAGAATCGGGCAGACGACGACCTCCCGACGAAAGCCTCTTAGGAAGAGGAATAGAATGGTAATCGTTTACAACGTTTCTTTTGTCACCGAGTTTGTTGCTCTTACGTAAAAGTCTTATCTTTGCTCTGTTTGTTAACCCAAAAATACTTAGACAAATGAAGAAAGGGTTGTTCTTATTCTTTGCACTGATCGCAATGGCTTGCGGCTCTGCGTTTGCACAACTTGCGGTAGATGGTCAGCTTGGCTTGAATTATGGAAGTGCGGGAGATAATAACTCTCGTATCGCCTTTAGACTCCTTCCGGGTCTATCGTATGAGCTTAGCAATGATATCGCGCTTGGGGGAAGGATCGGTTTTGACTACAATGCTTCTTCGACGTCCTCGGGTGAAGAGCAGAAGGAAAAGAGTTCGGCAACAAAGTCAGATTTTATCTTCCATATCGTTCCCTACGTACGCTACTTTGCTTTGGGGAATGATCGTCTGAAGTTGTTCTGCGACGCTCAGCTCCCACTCTCTTTTGGTTCGGTAGGTGCAAGTAAGATGACTGCTGGAGGTAAGACTACCTCTACTGACGGAAATAGTGTGTTCGGTGTGGGTTTGCAGCTCGTACCTGGCTTGAAGTATGAATTGACCAATCAGATAGCGCTTATTGCAACGGCTAATGTGGTTCGTTTTGGTGTGATGTACAATAGCACTTCGGTAAAGGCTGGAGATAAGACGGTTACAACCTCGTCTACCTCTTTCGGCTTGGGGATCAACCATGCTGGTTATGAAAAGAGTGCTGCGCCCTTTATGGTAGGCTGCCAGTTCTCGTTCTAGTCTCCTCGGCATATAGCTATTTTCATATTTACGCCACTCTCGGAGCAATCTGGGGGTGGCGTTTTTTTATTAGGATATGCTTTCTACTTTTCTGGAAAACTGAGGTACAGCAACATATCGAATTTCAATTACATTGGGGCACCCAGAATTATTGCTGGATTCAAGTCTCAAATGCAATACTTCCCGTCAGGTTACAAATAACGAAGACAATTCATAAAAGCATATTCTATCAGTGTCGGTGAATCTAACAATTTCCGAGGATGGTTGTTTAGCTGATCTTGTATGTACTGAACATTCTCTCTCTGCTCAGATCCTCAAATGATGAGTCTTGGAACAGAGATTGGCGAAAAGACCATTCATATTTTCGTTCGAGCCTTATCCCAAGAATGGTATGGATGTGGAAAATAGATCGGGACTTTAAGCTCATTTGTTATTGCCTGATGTCTGCAAAATTTTTCGATTATCCACGGTAATCGTTTTCGGTTGAGCTTTAATCGTCATCAGTGTTTCTTTCGTTTTAACTTGCGCGATATGACAGATTTGTCTTTACAGATTTTGTCTCCAATCTCTTTTAGAGAGTGATCTTCTTCGCGTAAGGTCTGAATTTTATACCTTTGTTCTAGGGTTAAGTGTGCCATCTTTTACTTTTTGGGACGGAAGCTGGAGATACACAATTTAGCCCTTCCAGAAGGAAGGATTTAGTCCTCTCTTCTTTTCCAGAGAAGTCGTTGGCTGTGGTATTTTTCTCTTAACCGTTGTCGTAGCGTTTGAATTTGACTGACGTTTTGTCAAACACTCTTACACAAACAATGATTCAACGATTTTTTCATCCAGTAGGTCAAGGGGCCTTTTACTCCGAAAGGCACATACAACACGATATTAACATCGTGTATGATTGTGGTACGACGAACAAAAAAAATATAAGTGGACTTGTTCGTCAAAGCTTTGGTGAAAAAGATGTTATTCACATTCTCTTCATTTCGCATTTTGATTTCGATCATGTCTCTTTGATTGATATTTTGAAAAAAGCGAGGAAGATCGAAAGAGTTGTGATACCTCTTCTTCATGATGAAGGAAAGTGGGTTTTATCCAATGTATATAAAGCTTTAGGAGAGCCTCGTTTAGCTAATCTAGTAAATAACCCGAATGATTTCTTTGGAGAAGAAACTCAAATCATAAGTGTACTACCATTGGCTGAAAATGAGGTTAGAGAAAGAGAACCTCTCAATGTGTCAGAAAGACGTGAGCCAATTCAAATACCGAGTGGAACTCCTCTGACTCTACAAAAAGGCTATAATTGGGTCTTCGTTCCTTACAATTATGACTATCAATCTCGAAATAAGGAATTCCTTGAGAATATAGAAAAAAACGGGATTGACATTAAAAGACTCAAGACTGACCCCGATTACATTCTCTCCCCAAATGTCAAGAATACGATAAAGAAGATCTATAAAAGTCTTAGTGGTGGAATTAATCAAAACTCTATGTTTTTATATTCTGGTCCATTTAGAAGGGATTCACATGTTCATTACAGGAGGAGAGTGAGTTGCTGGAGGAGAGAGTATTGCTGTTATGATTATTGCTACTTCCATAGACATCTGCTCTGTAACCATTTCTTTGACCCTGATAGAGTTGCTTGTCTATATACAGGTGATGGTGATTTGAATAAAGTAAACGTAAGAACTGAATATAATCAGTATTGGGATTTTATAGGAACTATACAGATTCCACATCATGGAAGCTTACCATCTTTTGATGAAAACGTTCTTGAAGGTGAACAATTCCTATGCCCTATTTCTGTAGGAAAGAACAATTCGTATGGGCATCCTTCTCAACAAGTTATTAGTAGGATATTGTCGCATGGAAGTTGCCCTATACTTGTAACAGAAGATATTGATAGCACTTTTGTTGAAGTAATCGAATAGGTCAATAAATTTTTCCCAAATTCAAGCAATAAATGCAACGGCTAAGAGAAAAGCGCCATCTACTATAACTTTTCTTCTGGAAGAAAGGGCTAAACTGAAAATCTCCGACTTTCGTCCAAAAGTAAAGATGGAACATTTAACTCTAGAATAACGCATTTCATTTGAGCGTAAGGACTTTTTGTATCTTTGCCCGTCATTTTTCTAAACATTGCTGAAGATGGATTCCGCTGCTGTGCGTGCCGCTTTTCTCGATTTCTTTCGCTCTAAGGAACATAAGGTTGTGCCATCGGCACCCATGGTTATCAAGGATGACCCGACCCTCATGTTTACCAATGCGGGCATGAACCAGTTTAAGGACATCTTCCTCGGTAACCGTAAGCCTGAGTCGCTCCGTGTATGCGATGCGCAAAAGTGTCTTCGCGTCTCTGGGAAACAGAACGACCTTGAGGAGGTAGGGCACGACACCTACCATCACACGATGTTCGAGATGCTCGGCAATTGGTCGTTCGGCGACTACTTCAAGAAGGAGATTATCGGCTGGTCGTGGGAGTTGCTGACCGAGGTGCTCGGCATTGACAAGGAACGTCTTTACGTCACCGTCTTTGAAGGGTCAACTAAAGAGGGACTAGCGCCCGATGACGAAGCGCGTAACTATTGGCTCGAGCATGTCCCCGCAGATCGTGTTCTTTTCGGAAACGCTAAGGATAACTTCTGGGAAATGGGCGACATGGGACCGTGCGGACCGTGTTCGGAGATACATATCGACCTTCGTGCTGATGCTGAGCGGGCTACGGTAGCAGGAGCTTCCTTGGTCAATAAAGACCACCCCGAGGTCATTGAGATTTGGAATTTGGTCTTTATGCAATTTAACCGCAAGGCGGACGGTTCGCTCGAACCCCTCCCTGCTAAAAGCGTGGATACGGGCATGGGCTTTGAACGCTTGTGTCGCGTCTTGCAGGGCAAGAAAAGCAATTACGATACAGACATCTTTCAAGACATCATTGCCAAGATATCGGAGCTTTCTGGGGTAAAGTACCGCGAAAGTGAACCTACGGATGTGGCACTGCGCGTGGTCGCAGACCATTTGCGAGCAGTGGCTTTTTCGATAGCCGATGGGCAGCTCCCCTCCAATAACAAGGCGGGGTATGTTATCCGCCGTATCTTGCGCCGTGCGGTGCGTTATGGCTATTCGTTCCTCGGTTTCCGCGAGCCCTTCCTTTGCCAGCTTATCCCCACGTTGGTGAAACAAATGGGGAGTTACTACCCCGAGCTTGCGGCACAACAGCGCCTCATTGAGAGCGTTATCCGTGAGGAGGAACAAGCCTTTTTGCGCACGCTCGAGTCGGGTATTCACCTCCTAGAGCAAAAGATTGGTGAGCTCTCTGGGGCAAAGAACGTTGTGTTGGACGGCGAGACCGCCTTCAAGCTTTATGATACCTACGGCTTCCCGCTCGATTTAACCGAGCTCATGTTGCGTGAACACGGAATGCAGGTGGATGCGCCCGCTTTTGAACGTTGTATGGCAGAACAGAAAGCGCGGTCGCGTAGTGCTGCTGAGACGGTCACGGGGGATTGGTTTGTGGTGCGCGAGGGGGCAAACACGGAGTTCATCGGTTATGATGACCTCGAAGCGCCTGTACATATTTTGCGGATGCGGACGGTGTCGAACAAGAAGGGTAATGATGCTTATCAGCTTGTACTCGACCGTTCGCCCTTTTATGCAGAGCAAGGGGGACAGGTGGGGGATACGGGCTCGCTCGCTTCTACGCACGATCGTTTAGAGGTACTCGGTTGTACTAAGGAGCACGGTTTGCCAGTGGTACAGGTAGACCATCTGCCCGAGAAGCCCGATGCGGAATTTATGGCACACGTTGATACGGAGCGCCGCCGTCGGATTACAGCGCACCACACCGCGACACACCTCTTGCACTATGCGTTGCGACAAGTCTTGGGCTCGCACGTAGAGCAACGTGGTTCACTCGTCGAACCAGACCGTTTGCGTTTTGACTTTTCGCACTTTCAAAAGATGACCGCCGAGGAAATACGTACGGTAGAGGAGAAGGTCAACGACTTGGTGCGTCAGTGTTTTGGACGTGATGAGCGGCGGAGTATTCCGATTGCCGAGGCGCAGCAGCTTGGGGCAATGGCGCTCTTTGGTGAAAAGTATGGCGACCGTGTCCGCGTGCTCCAGTTCGGACCATCGGTGGAGCTTTGTGGTGGGACGCACGTAGCCAATACGGGGGAGATTGGGCTCTTTCGGATTGTCTCTGAAGGGGCTATTGCAGCGGGAATTCGTCGTATAGAGGCCGTGGTAGGTAATGCCGCTGAACACCGCGATTATGAGATGAGTGATACCCTTGGGGCTATCGACGAACTGTTGCATGCACAGGGGAGTGCGTTGGAGGCCGTGCAGCACTTGCGTGAGGAGAATGAGGCGTTGCGTAAACAGTTGGCGCAGTTCCGTTTGAAAGAGTTGCACGCGACCGCGGATCGTCTCTTTGCTGAGGCGCAGGTGCAGGGCGAGGTTCGCTATGTAGAGGCACTGCTTAAGGATCTGAATGCGGACGACCTTCGTGAGATTGGGACGCGTCTTTGCACGCTTGCGCCGCAGGTTGGGGTTGTGCTCGGCTCGTTGTGTGATGGCAAACCGTTGTTGCTGGTTTGCATGAGTGAGGCGATGGTAAAGGCGGGTGCACCAGCAGCTGGCGCTATTGTGAAAGAGGTGGGTAAGTTTATCGCTGGCGGTGGCGGTGGTCAAGCGCACTTTGCTTCGGCAGGTGGGAAGAACCCCGCAGGCTTGGAAGAGGCTGTGCGAGCTGCGATGGAGAAGTTAAGAGGGTAGGAGGGGTGCTCTCCTTCTCTTCTCTTCGTACCCTCGCCCTTTCGTGTGGGATTGACGACGTCGGGGTGGCGCAGGCTGCCCCCGTTACAGAAGGGCAGACGGAGTATCTAGAGTGGCTCGCGAAGGGCTATCATGGCGAGATGGACTACCTCGCCCGTAACCTCAACCTCCGTTTCGATCCGCAGCAACTCGTCCCAGGGGCAAAGTCCATTATTTCGTGTTTACTCTCTTACCACCAGAAAGGAGAAGGGGTGTGGTCACATCCGCCGCGGGTGTCGCGCTATGCGGTGTTAAGAGACTATCACCTTATCCTCAAAGAGCGACTTTATCAACTCCTTAGCCTTTTGAAAGAGGAAGTGGGCGAGGGGACGGAATCCGTCGAAGGGCGCGCCTTTGTCGACTCTGCTCCATTCCTTGATCGCTACTGGGCACTGCAAAGTGGACTCGGCTGGATTGGGCGACAGGGATTGCTCGTCTCGCCGCGCCTCGGGACGTTCACCTTCATTGGCGCTCTAGTGGTCAATCTCCCTATAGAACCGACACCCGCTGTGGAGGTAAAGAATCGCTGCGGTACGTGCCAGCGTTGTGTCGAGGCTTGCCCAACAGGGGCGCTTCTGGGCAACGGACGGATGGATGCGCGGCGCTGTATTTCTTACCTTACCATCGAGAAAAAGAGCGAGCTCACACCAGAGGAGATAGCCTCGTTGCACGGTTGGGCTTATGGGTGCGACCTGTGTCAAGAGGCGTGTCCGTGGAATGTGCGTGCACCAGAGACGCGCCTACAGTCCGAAGTGTTGGTTGACCGTCCACTCCTCAATGCTTTTGCAGTAGGAGAGTGTGCATTGCCGCGCGAAAGTCCGATGCGGAGAGCACGTAAGGAGCGTCTACGAAGGTTATTGGCACAGAGCGAAGAGGTTTTGCCGCTGTCAAAATAAACCCTTATCTTTGGAATGTGTCTAACGTGTAAAAATTCGACTACGATGAGTCAAGAAATTAAGAACCTCAAGCCCGCAGCTATTTGGGAACACTTCTATGCCATTACGCAAATTCCCCGTCCGTCGAAACATGAGGAGCGTATCACCGCCTTTATGGCAGACTTTGGTAAGAAGCTCGGGCTTGAAACACACGTCGACAAGCTCGGCAATGTCCTAATCCGTAAACCTGCAACGCCTGGTTACGAAGACCGCAAAATCATTGTGTTGCAAGCCCACCTAGATATGGTGCCGCAAAAGAACTCTGACAAGCAGCATGATTTTCTTACAGACCCTATCGATGCCTACATCGATGGCGGCTGGGTGCGTGCACGTGGGACGACCCTCGGGGCAGACAACGGCATGGGGGTTGCGGCTGCAATGGGTGTCCTCGCAGAAAAGAATCTTAAGCATGGACCAATTGAGGCGCTCTTTACAATAGACGAAGAGACGGGGATGACTGGGGCAGAGAACCTAGACCCAGCTTTCCTTAAGGGACGTATCCTCATCAATATGGACTCGGAGACGGAAGGTGAGCTTTACGTAGGGTGTGCTGGTGGGATTGACGCGACGATCTCCGTGCCGTACGAACTAGAAAACACCCCCGCCGATACCCAAGCGCTCACCCTTACCGTGAAGGGGCTCAAGGGGGGACACAGCGGAATGGATATCGCCCTCGGGCGTGGTAACTCGATTATGCTGTTGATGCGCCTGCTCGTAGAGGCAGAGGATCTTGGTGTTCGTGTAGCTACGGCACAGGGGGGGAGTCTTCGCAATGCCATCCCTCGCGAAGCAGAGGCTACGGTAGTGGTGGCTAGTAAGAACCTTGCGGCGCTTAAAGAACGCTTAGCAAGTACGGCAGCTGATATCAAGGCGGAACTTGCCCAGACTGACCCCGATGTACAGATCATGGTGGGTGAAACGGCGCTTCCTGCCAAGGTATTGACGGAAAAGAGTCATCTTGCGCTTACGCGCAGTGTCTATACCTGTCCGAACGCTGTAATTCGTATGAGTGACTCCGTGCCCGGGTTGGTGGAGACCTCCACGAACTTTGCCGTATTGAAGATGGCGGAGGGGCATTTCGATGGTTTATGCTTCATACGTAGTAGCGTAGAGTCGGCTAAAATGGCGCTCTGTAAGCAAATGGAGTCGGTCTTTAAGATGGTGGGTGCTTCGGTAGCGTTTTCTGGTTCTTACGCAGGGTGGCAGCCTAATATGGCGTCGCCAATCCTGAAGGTGATGCAATCGGTTTACAAGACGAAGTTCGGTTGCGAGCCTAAGATTATGGCTATCCATGCAGGGCTAGAGTGTGGTATTATTGGCGGTATTTACGAGGGTATGGATATGATTTCTTTCGGTCCTACCATTCTTTCGCCCCACAGCCCAGACGAACGTGTGAATATTGAGACGGTGGGGCTCTTCTGGGACTTCCTAGTAGAGATCCTTGCTAATTCGCCGCGGTAGGCTTTTCCCGCACGTGCTGAAATAAGCGACTACAAAGGGGGACGGACATGAAGTACATGTCGCGTCCCCCGTTCTTTTAGTGATTCTGGGCGTTGAGGTTATTGTTACTGGGGCTCATCTTTTGCCTAACCAACAGAAACCCCCTCCGATCGTGACCGTAAGCCACAAATCGGAGGGGGGAAAAGCCTCTTTATCTCTTACGCCGCTAGCCTCTCAACTCTGCTCCGAACTCCTTTTGGAAACGGGTAAGTAGACGCTGCATCGCCGCATCAATATCAGTGTCGGTTAGGGTCTTTGAGACGTCCTGTAAGGTGAACGCTATCGCGTACGAACGCTTACCCGCGGGGACGCCTTCACCCTCATACACATCAAAGAGCGACATATCGCGCAATAGCAGCTTCTCTGCTCGGAAGGCTACTCCCTGCAGTGCCGCAAAGGTCACATCCTGTGCCACGAGAAGCGAAAGGTCGCGCCGTACCTCGGGGAAACGCGGCAAGGGCTGCACCTGCAAACGATCCGCTGTGGTGTAATGCGCCTCCAAGACGTCCGTGTAAAGAGTTGCATAAAAGACTGCTACCTTCACCCCAAAGCGCTTCAAAAGCTGTGGCGAGAGCTGCCCAAGACGCCCTAAAAGCACGGGTTGCGCCGCTCCCTTACCCGCAGCCGCGAGGCGCACCTCTAGGCTATAGAGATAGAGCCCATTATCGGCACTGTGCTCTATATATTCCAACGCACTCGGGGCAACCTTATAAGCGGCACACACCGCGTCAAAATAGCCCTTTAGATGGAAGACCGACACGGGGCTCGCTGCGCCTAACCACGTCGCTGGGGTAAGATCCCCCGTGAGGGTAAGCGAAAGCATCGAACGTTCTACGTAGTTTCGCAACGGTGTTGTTGCCTCTGACTTTCCGCTACCCGTCGTCCGTTCAAAGACGTGCCCCGTCTCAAAGAAGCGAAGGTCTGGACGCTGACGCGTAATGTTGCGCGCCACGGCATCGCACGCGCCAAAGACTAAGTCTTGTCGCAGCGTATCTAGGTCTGCACTCAACGGATTGAGAAGCTTTACCGCTTCACTAGCAAAGAGCCCCTTCGCCACCTCGCCGTTAGTAAGCGAAAGCGACATAATCTCTTGAAAACCTGCACCCACCAAGAGATCCTTCACAGCCTCAATACGCGGCGCACGATAGCTATTGCGCGAATCAAGGGCAAAGGAAATACGGTTCTCGCCGAGCGGCGGGAAGCCGCCCAAACGGAGGAGCTCCTCCACAATATCCGCTTCGCGCGTCACATCAATCCGATAGTAAGGGACGCTCAAGTGCCATACGCCATTGCCTAAGTCCTTATGCGCAATCTCCAATCCGTCGAGGATTTTCGCGATGCGCGCATCGGGCATATCATAGCCTAAACGCCCACGCAGCCGCTGCAAGTCCACATCCAATTCGCGTGGCAGGCAGGGAGTAGGATAATAGTCCAATGCCGCGCCCTCTATCGTAGCCCCCGCATACTCCACCAAGAGCTGTGCTGCGCGTTGCAAAGAATAGGGCGTAAACTGCGGATCTACCCCCCGTTCAAACCGGAAGGACGCATCAGTGTTCAAACCGTAAAAATGAGCCGTTTTACGCACTGTTACGGGGTCAAATACAGCCGCCTCGAGAAAGATATCTGTCGTTGTATCCTTCACCCCCGAATCTAACCCACCGAAAACCCCCGCTAGGCAAAGCGGCGTCGCACCGTCACAGATGCACAGGTCGTCAGACCTCAACTTTCGCTCCTTGCCGTCAAGGGTCGTAAAAGGCGTACCTTCTGGCAACGTACGTACTGAGACACGCCCTGTCGTAAACGCTTTCAAGTCAAAGGCATGAAGCGGGTTACCCGTCTCATGCAGCACATAGTTGGTAATATCCACCACGTTGTTAATAGGGCGCACCCCGATGGCTTGCAACGCCTCCTGCATCCATGCGGGCGAGGAGGTCACTTTCACCCCACGAAGGGTCAAGCCACAGTAACGAATACAGCGCGCCGCATCGACATCCCCTAGCGCTATTGCCCCCGTAGCGTCCGTTCCAGCTAAGGGCTTCAATGCAGGGAGTGTGGCTTTACAGGGCGAAGTCAAGTTAAGATAAGCTGCTAAATCACGCGCCACACCATAGTGCGACATCGCATCGGCACGGTTCGCCGTCAAACCAATTTCAAAAACAGTGTCCCCTTGGCTAGGGTAAAGTTCTGCTAGCGGCGTACCTACCTTTGTGTCGGGGGGTAAAACCATAATCCCGTCGTGCGAGTCGCCGAGCCCGATCTCGTCCTCGGCACACAACATCCCTTCGGAGACCTCGCCCCGCAGCTTAGACTTCTTGATAGTAAACGAGTTCCCTTCCTTGTCCTGCAGCTTCGTGCCAATGGTCGCCACTACGACCTTTTGTCCCGTCGCCACGTTCGGCGCACCACAGACAATCTTCAACGGCTCGCCCCCGACAGAGACCTCCGTACAGTGCAACTTGTCAGCATTCGGGTGCTGCACACAACTGAGCACCTCGCCGACCACCAAGCCTCGCAGACGCTCGTCTGCCGAAGGCGTCTGCTCTTCATGTTCCACTTCTAACCCTATGGCAGTAAGAGCCTCTGCAACACCCGTAACCTCCGGACACGGAGTTAGGTATTGCGCCAACCAGCGGAAAGATATCTTCATTACGATTTCTTGGATGTACCCGCGACCTCTTTTACCTTTGTGTTGCGCGAGATATAGAGAAAACCCTTTTCTTCCTTGTAGGTGTGTGCAGGGTCTTGGAGGACGTAGAAATAGACGCCGTCGGCGATCTCATGCCCACGCTCATCCGTACCGTCCCAAATGATGTGCTGGGCTACCACGTGGTAAACCAACGCGCCCCCTCGGTTAAAGACCGAAAAGGTGATAGGCTTGGTGCTTTCAAGCTCAAACGTGTCGTTAATCCCGTCGTTGTTTGGGGTAAAGATGTTGGGTACTTTGGGTGCAGACTGTGCGGCGAGAGGCTGCTCGATCGCTACACACAACAGAACCCACAAGAGAATAGAAAGAATGAGACGAACCCCACCACGCATCGCATTATCTGTTTAGCTTTTGAGGTAAATAAAACCCCGTGGGCAAATTTATATATTTTTCGTGAGTCGCTGCACCAAGTGGAAGTTATTGAAGAACTCCTTCCCTACCACCCGGGCGATCGTATAAACGGGGATGGCGAGGAACATCCCCAGCATCCCAGCAATGTTCGCAGCCATCAAGAGCACGATGAAAATCTCAAGCGGATGGGCGTGCGCGCTACTCGAATAGATATAGGGTTGCAAAAGGAAATTGTCTAAAAAGCGAACGGCGATAAACACCAGCGCTATGAACACCAGCAACTCGCCCAATGGCATCGGCGCTGTCCCCGTAGAGTACAACCCGAGCGGGATCAGCATCGCTATCCCCAGCGAGATGAGTGCTCCCACGTAAGGAATCACGTTGAGCACACCAGCGACGATCCCGATCACCAACGCTGTATTGAGCGAAAGGCGCAGCGCTAGCATCCCGATGATGGTCAGTATCGTGATAATCACACTCTCTACCGCCAGCCCGATGAAATAGCGTCGCAACAGCGCCTCGCTCTGCGATACCGCGTGCCGGATATTCTCCTCATACCGTTCTGGGAAAAAGAAGGTAAGCCCTTGGATAAAGAGCCCATCGTCTTTCATAAAGAAATAAGCCATAAACGCCACCGAGAAGATCGCCACCAGCATCTCCGTAACAAACGAAGCGGTCGACGAAAAGACGCTACGAAAGAGCTCTGCATTGACGAGCGAATAGGCTTGACGCTGCAGCTCATCCAAAAAGGAGAAGCGTTCGGCGTCTGAGGGGAGAAGCTCCTCTATCTGCGCATCTAACAACGAGATGGGACCAGACAGGGAGTGTAAGAGTGCATTCAGGTCGACATTCCTTAGCATCTCAAACTGCTTGGTAACCAGAGGGAAGAAGAGCCAAAAGAGCCCGCCAAAGAGCGCAAAGAGTACCACCAGCGCAATCGCTGCTCCCAATGAGCTCGGGCAGTGGAAACGCCCGATTCTCACGCGCTGCAACAGTTTCACCAACGGACGCCCCACCAGCGACACCACCATCGCTATAATGATATACCAGACGATGCTGTGAAACAACCACAACAAGTAACCCACCGCGGCTATCGACACCGCGATAATGATATAGCGCGCAAGCTTATTCATCCCTCTTCCCTCAAGAGTTCCTTTCGTGCAAAAGTAAACCTTTTAGCCATATATGAAATAATGCCTACCTTGGCTCTATAACCCACACGTACGAAAAAGGATGTTTATTGTATTGGAAGGCACTGACGGCTGTGGCAAGACGACTCAAGCCGCGCTACTGTGCGAACGCTTAGAACAGGCGGGGCATCGTGTTGCCCATTTCCATTTTCGAGGAAAAGAGCGTCTTTGGTGAACTCATTGCGGCTTACCTCCGCGGGGAATTTGGCGACCTAGCGACCCTCCCCCCCAAGCTCATAGGGGCGCTCTATGCTGCCAATCGGCACGAGACTCGCCCCGTATTGCAAAAGGCGCTCGAGGAGGGAAAGGTCTTAGTGGTCGACCGTTACTATGCTTCGAACCTCGCCTACGCTGGGGCGAAAGTGCCTGCTGGTGCGGAACGCGATGCGTTAATCCGTTGGCTTATTCAAACAGACCTTGAGGGGTTTGGCAACCTAGCCCCTGACCTTACCCTATTCCTTGACGCCCCCTTACGCTTTTCTACAAGCGTTAACCAACAGCGCAACAAGACGCGCGACCGTGCCTACACCGAGGGTAAACAAGACATTCACGAGGCGAAAGTAGAATACCAAGCTTGTGTACAGGAGGTATACCGTTCCCTCGGCGGCTATTTATCCAATTATGATATTGTAGCGTGTGGGGATGGACTCGGCGGCATGAAGCCCAAAGAGCGCATCGCAGAGGAGATATGGGCACGGGTAGAAGGGCTGTTTCCCCGCTAGTCAGCGTTCGTCCTCCTGTGCTTCCGCTAAACTATTTAGTAGCCGCACCAAGGCGCGCCTCCGCTAAACTATTTAGTAGGCGCACCAACGCGCGCTTCTTCTAAACTATTTAATAGGCGCACCAAGGCGCGCCCTAGGGCGTATGCTAGGTTCACGGGTACTGCATTCCCAATTTGCTTGTACTGCGAGGAGAGGCTTCCTGCAAATGCCCAGTCGTCGGGGAAGGTCTGAATACGCGCATACTCGCGGACGGTCAACGGACGTGTCTCTGTG